>NZ_QPKK01000111.1 GCF_003344635.1 Desertihabitans aurantiacus | reverse complement strand
CCGCCGGCCCGGGCTGGAGGAGTCGGTCGAGCCTGGACGCGAGGCCCGCGAGGCGGAGGACGACGAGGCGGCCGAGCCGGCCGAGCGGGTGGAGGAGCCGCGTCCGCGCCGCTCTGCCGGCACCGCCGACGCCGGGGGCGGCGCGCCGCCCGAGGAGCAGCCGGACGCCGCGGGCTCCGACGAGGAGGGTCCCCGTCGGACGCCGCGGCCGGAGGCCTGAGGTGGAGGTGGGCTTCACCGGCACCGTCTTCCAGTGGCGCGGGCCGTCGCCGTTCTACTTCGTCGACGTCGGCGAGGAGGCTGCCGACGCCATCGGCACCGTCGCGGCCTCGGTCACCTACGGCTGGGGCGTGATCCCCGTCACCGCCCGGATCGGCGCCACCGCGTGGACCACCTCGCTGTTCCCGCGGGACGGGAGCTACCTGCTGGGCCTCAAGGACGCGGTACGCCGCGCGGAGGGCGTCACCGACGGCGCTGTGGTCAGCGTCACGCTGCGCCTGGAGGTGTAGTCCGCGGCCGTCGCCGTGGCTCTGGGAGGGGTCGTCTGCGCCTATACTGACCGGCGTCCGTGACCCACCACCGAGGAGGCGCAGTGAACCGCACCATCGTGCACCTGCTGGCGCTGACGGCGGTGGCCCTCACGGTGGCCGTCGGCACGACCGGTGCCGCGGCCTCCGCCGGAGGGGTCGCGCTCGCGGTCCTCGCCGGCGCCGTCCTGCTCACGAGGCGCCACCTGTTCGACTCCGGTTCCCGGGGCCCGAAGCCGCAGCCCGTACCCGTCCGGGTGCGGGTGGACGGTCGTCGCCCCCGCTGACCGCACCCACCACCAGACCGATCCACACGACGACGTGGTGGGCGCCCGCCTGCCTGTCCGTCATGTGGGAACACGTTCCCACGATCCAAGACGCCCTGGGTTAGGCTCCTCAGCCGCGCAGGGCCCACCGCCGGATCGGGGTCCTCCAGAGGGGAGACGAGATGACGCACCAGGTCCGAGGAGAGCTCACCACCTCGACCGCTCACGCCTTCCGTGAGCAGCGCCCCGCCGCCCAGGGGCTGTACGACCCGGCCCACGAGCACGACGCCTGCGGGGTCGCCTTCGTGGCCCAGCTCAGCGGCGAGGCCAGCCACGACATCGTGCAGAAGGGCCTGGAGGCGCTGCGCAACCTCGACCACCGAGGCGCCACCGGTGCGGACAAGGCCGCCGGTGACGGCGCCGGCCTGCTGGTCCGGGTGCCGGACGCCTTCCTGCGCGCGGTCTGCGACTTCGAGCTGCCCGAGGCCGGCGCCTACGCCGTCGGGATGGCCTACCTGCCGCGCGAGGACGACGCCCGGGCCCGGGCCCGGGCCTCGATCGAGGCGCTGGCCGACGACGAGGGCCTGGAGGTCCTCGGCTGGCGCGTGGTGCCGGTCGAGCCGGGCACGCTGAGCCCCATCTCCACGGCCAACATGCCCCACTTCGAGCACCTCGTGGTGCGTTCGCGGGGCGGCCACACCGGCATCGAGCTGGACCGGATGGCCTTCTGCCTGCGCCGCCGCGCGCAGAACCAGGTCGGCGTCTACTTCCCCTCGCTGTCGGCCCGCACCCTGGTCTACAAGGGCATGCTCACCCCCGCCCAGCTCGGCGAGGTGTTCCCCGAGCTCGGCGACGAGCGGCTGGCCTCCCCGCTGGCGCTGGTGCACTCGCGCTTCTCGACCAACACCTTCCCGGCGTGGGAGCTCGCGCACCCGTACCGGATGATCGCCCACAACGGCGAGATCAACACCGTCCGCGGCAACCGCAACTGGATGCGCGCGCGGGAGGAGCTGCTGGCCTCCGACCTGATCCCGGGCGACCTCAGCCGGCTCTACCCGATCTGCAGCGACTCCGCCTCCGACTCCGCCTCCTTCGACGAGGTGCTGGAGCTGCTCCACCTCGGCGGGCGCTCGCTGCCGCACTCGGTGCTGATGATGGTGCCCGAGGCGTGGGAGAACAACGTCGAGATGGGCCAGGAGCTCAAGGACTTCTACGCCTTCCACTCCTCGCTGATGGAGCCGTGGGACGGCCCGGCGGCGATCTGCTTCACCGACGGCACCCAGATCGGTGCCTGGCTGGACCGCAACGGCCTGCGTCCCGGGCGCTACTGGGTCTGCGACGACGGCCTGGTGGTGCTGGCCTCGGAGAGCGGCGTGCTGGACGTCCCGGCGTCCAAGGTCACCGCCAAGGGTCGGCTCAAGCCCGGCCGGATGTTCCTGGTCGACCTCGACCAGCACCGGATCATCGGTGACGACGAGATCAAGTCCGAGCTGGCCGGTGCCGAGCCGTACGGGGAGTGGCTGCGCTCGCGGGTCAGCCTCAACGACCTGCCCCCGCGTGAGCACACCGTGCACAGCCACGCCTCGGTCACCCGGCGCCAGCAGGTGTTCGGCTACACCGAGGAGGACCTGCGCCTGCTGATCGCGCCGATGGCCAGCAGCGGTGCCGAGCCGATCGGTTCGATGGGCACCGACACCCCGCTGGCGGTGCTGTCGCAGCGGCCGCGGCTGATCTTCGACTACTTCAGCCAGCTGTTCGCCCAGGTCACCAACCCGCCGCTGGACGCCATCCGCGAGGAGCTCGTCACCTCGCTGGCCGGCACGCTGGGTCCCGAGCGCAACCTGCTCGCCCCCGAGGCCGCCTCCTGTCGCCAGCTGGTGGTGCCGTTCCCGGTGCTGGACAACGACGAGCTGGCCAAGGTGCTGCACGTGCACCGCTACGGCGGCCTGCCCGGTTTCGCCACCCACACCGTCCGCGGCCTGTACCGGGTCGACGGTGGGGGAGAGGCGCTGCGGGAGGCGCTGGACGAGGCCTGCCGCCGGGCCAGCGAGGCGATCGCCGCCGGTGCGCGGATCATCCTGCTGTCGGACCGCCACTCCAACGCCGAGCTGGCCCCGATCCCGTCGCTGCTGCTCACCGCCGCGGTGCACCACCACCTGGTGCGTGAGAAGACCCGCACCCGGGTCGGGCTGGTGGTCGAGGCCGGGGACGTCCGCGAGGTGCACCACGTCGCGCTGCTGCTCGGCTACGGTGCGGCCGCGGTCAACCCGTACCTGGCCTTCGAGAGCGCGGAGGACCTCGCCCGCAACGAGGTCTACGTGAAGACCGAGTCGACGACCGCGGTCCGCAACCTCGCCAAGGCGCTCGGCAAGGGCGTGCTCAAGGTGATGAGCAAGATGGGCGTGTCCACCGTCGCCTCCTACACCGGCGCGCAGATCTTCGAGGCCTACGGGCTGTCGGCGGAGCTGGTCGACCGCTACTTCACCGGCACCACCTCCAAGATGGGGGGCATCGGGCTGGACGAGGTGGCCGAGGAGATCCGCCGCCGCCACGCCACCGCCTACCCGGCCGACGGCATCCCGCTGGCCCACCGCGAGCTGGAGATCGGTGGGGAGTACCAGTGGCGCCGCGAGGGCGAGCCGCACCTGTTCGACCCCGAGTCGGTGTTCCGCCTGCAGCACTCCACCCGCCAGGGCCGCTACGACGTGTTCAAGCAGTACACGGCCCGGATCGACGACAACGCCGCCCGGCAGATGACGCTGCGCAGCCTGCTGCGCTTCCGCACCGACCGCACCCCGGTGCCGGTGGAGGAGGTCGAGCCGGTCAGCGAGATCGTCAAGCGGTTCTCCACCGGTGCGATGTCCTACGGGTCGATCTCGCAGGAGGCGCACGAGACGCTGGCGATCGCGATGAACCGGCTGGGCGGCAAGTCCAACACCGGTGAGGGCGGGGAGGACAGCGACCGGCTGCACGACCCCGAGCGGCGCAGCGCCATCAAGCAGGTGGCGTCGGGGCGCTTCGGCGTCACCTCGGACTACCTGACCAACGCCGACGACATCCAGATCAAGATGGCCCAGGGCGCCAAGCCCGGTGAGGGCGGTCAGCTGCCCGGGGCGAAGGTCTACCCGTGGGTGGCCCGGACCCGGCACTCCACGCCCGGCGTGGGGCTGATCTCGCCGCCGCCGCACCACGACATCTACTCCATCGAGGACCTCAAGCAGCTCATCCACGACCTCAAGTGCGCGAACCCGTCGGCGCGGGTGCACGTCAAGCTGGTCGCCGAGGTGGGCGTCGGGACGGTCGCCGCTGGCGTGGCCAAGGCCAAGGCCGACGTGGTGCTGGTCTCCGGCCACGACGGCGGCACCGGCGCGGCCCCGCTGACCTCGCTCAAGCACGCCGGCGGACCGTGGGAGCTCGGCCTTGCCGAGACCCAGCAGACGCTGATGCTCAACGGGCTGCGCGACCGCATCGTGGTGCAGTGCGACGGTCAGCTGAAGACCGGCCGGGACGTCGTCATCGCCGCCCTGCTGGGTGCGGAGGAGTTCGGCTTCGCGACCGCGCCCCTGGTGGTCAGCGGCTGCGTGATGATGCGGGTCTGCCACCTCGACACCTGCCCGGTGGGGGTGGCCACCCAGAACCCCGACCTGCGGGCGCGCTACACCGGCAAGGCCGAGTACGTGGTGAACTTCTTCGAGTTCATCGCCCAGGAGGTGCGCGAGCACCTGGCCGCCCTCGGGTTCCGCTCCATCGACGAGGCCGTCGGCCACGTCGAGGCGCTGGACGCCTCGGGTGCGGTCGACCACTGGAAGGCGCACGGGCTCGACATCTCGCCGATCCTGCACGCGCCGGCCGTCGACTCCCCGCGGCACCGGGTCACCACCCAGGACCACGGGCTGGAGCACAAGCTGGACATGCGGCTCGTCGAGTTCGCCCAGCCGGTGCTCGAGGCGGCCCGGCGTGGGGAGACCCCGGCCCCGCTCAGCGGGGAGTTCGCGGTCCGCAACGTCGACCGCACCGTCGGCACCATCCTCGGTCACGAGGTGACCAAGGCCACCGGCGGTGAGGGCCTCGCCGACGACACCATCGAGCTGCGGCTGACCGGCTCGGCCGGGCAGAGCCTCGGGGCGTTCCTGCCCCGCGGGATCACGCTGCGGCTCAGCGGGGACTCCAACGACTACGTCGGCAAGGGGCTCTCCGGCGGCCGGATCGTCATCTTCCCCGAGCGCGGGGCCGGCTTCCTCGACGAGCACTCCGAGACCGGCGGTGCGGAGGAGCAGATCATCGCCGGCAACGTCATCGGCTACGGCGCGACCGCGGGGGAGATCTTCATCCGCGGACAGGTGGGCGAGCGGTTCTGCGTCCGCAACTCCGGGGCCACCGCCGTCGTGGAGGGCGTGGGCGACCACGGCTGCGAGTACATGACCGGAGGCGTCGCGGTGGTGCTCGGTGACACCGGGCGCAACTTCGCCGCCGGCATGTCGGGCGGCGTGGCCTACGTCATCGACATGCGTCCGGAGCGGCTCAACACCGAGCTGGTCGACGCCTGCACCCTGGACGCCGACGACGTCACCCGTGTCCGCGAGCTGCTCCAGCGCCACCTGGACGAGACCGGTTCGCCGACCGCGGCCCAGCTGCTGTCCGACCCCTCGGGCAGCGCGGTCGCCGAGCGCTTCACCAAGGTCCTGCCCCGCGACTACGCCAAGGTCATGGCCGCCCGGATCGCCGCCGAGGCCGACGGCCTGAGCGAGTCCGACACCACCCGCAAGATGATGGAGGCCGCTCATGGCTGACCCCCGAGGTTTCATGACCACGCCCGCCCAGGGCGCCGCCCGGCGTCCGGTGCAGGAGCGGATCAAGGACTGGAACGAGGTCTACCCCGGTGGTCCGGGCAAGGCCCTGCTGCCGATCATCAGCGACCAGGCCGGGCGCTGCATGGACTGCGGCATCCCCTTCTGCCACACCGGTTGCCCGCTGGGGAACCTCATCCCGGAGTGGAACGACTTCGTCTGGCGGGGGGAGTGGGAGCAGGCGCTGGAGCGGCTGCACGCCACCAACAACTTCCCCGAGTTCACCGGACGGCTCTGCCCCGCCCCGTGCGAGACCGCCTGCGTGGTCGGCATCTCCCGCGACCCGGTGACGATCAAGAACGTCGAGGTCTCGATCATCGACAAGGGCTGGGAGGACAAGCGCGTCCGGCCCGAGATCCCCGACTGGCACACCGGCCGCACGGTGGCCGTGATCGGCTCCGGCCCGGCCGGGCTGGCCGCGGCCCAGCAGCTCTCGCGGGCCGGGCACACGGTGGCGGTGTACGAGCGCGCCGACGCCCCCGGCGGTCTGCTGCGCTACGGCATCCCCGAGTTTAAGATGGAGAAGGCGGTCCTGGACCGCCGGATCAAGCAGATGAAGAACGAGGGGACGATCTTCCGCTCCGGCGTGGACGTCGGTGTCGACATCACCGGTGCGCAGCTCAAGGAGCGCTACGACGCCGTCGTGCTGGCGATCGGCTCCACCAAGCCGCGGGACCTGCCGGTGCCGGGCCGGGAGCTCGACGGCATCCACCAGGCGATGGAGTTCCTGCCCCAGGCCAACCGGGCCGCGCTCGGCCAGCACGTCGAGAACCAGATCACCGCCGAGGACAAGCACGTGGTGATCATCGGCGGCGGCGACACCGGCGCGGACTGCCTCGGGACGTCCACCCGCCAGGGCGCGAAGTCGGTCACCCAGCTCGAGATCATGCCCCAGCCGCCGGAGGCCCGCCCCGGGCACCAGCCGTGGCCGACCTACCCGATGATCTACCGGGTCTCCTCCGCCCACGAGGAGTTCGGCGAGCGGGTCTACGCCAGCTCGACCTCGGAGTTCGTCGGCGAGGACGGCAAGGTCACAGCGCTGCGGCTGACCGAGGTGAAGTTCGAGGCCGGGAGGTTCGTCCCGGTCGAGGGCACCGAGCGGGAGATCCCGGCCGACCTGGTGCTGCTGGCGATGGGCTTCACCGGCCCGGAGACGAACACCGTGGTCGAGCAGCTGGGGTGCGAGCTGGACGAGCGCGGCAACATCGCCCGCGACGAGAACTACGCCACCAACGTGCCCGGCGTCTTCGCCTGCGGTGACGCCGGTCGCGGCCAGTCCCTCATCGTCTGGGCGATCGCCGAGGGCCGCTCCTGCGCCAACGGCGTGGACGCCATGCTCAGCGGCGCGTCCAAGCTGCCCCGCCCGATCGGCCCGCACGTCCGCCAGATGATGGCCTAGGGCCCGACGCAAGACCCGCTGGAGGAGGCTGTCCCACCCGGGGCAGCCTCCTCCGCGCATCCGGGCACGACCCCGCCCCCAGCGCCCTGAGCCTGTCGAAGGGCGGACACGGTCCCGACCCGAGCGCCCCGAGCCTGTCGAAGGGCGGGACACGAGCCGGGCACGGCCCCGACCCCGAGCACCCTGAGCCTGTCGAAGGGCCACTCCCGACCCCGGACGCACCCCTGCATCGCGGAGGAGATCTTCACCACACCCGAGCTCCCGGCAGCCCCTCTCCCGACCCTCCGGGGCCCCCGGCCGTCACCCGCTCCGAGCCAGCACCACCCGACGGGCGAGCCGCCAGGTTCTGTCGGGAGGCGGTACTAGTCTGTGCAGACGTCGCACGGGCGGGCCCGGTGGGTCCGCGAGGGTCGAACGAGAGGTGAGCTGGAGCAGCATGGCGGGGTCCGAGAACGACAGCTTCGTCCACCTGCACGTGCACTCGGAGTTCTCCATGCTCGACGGTGCCGCCCGGCTGCCCGACCTGTTCGCGACGGCCGAGAAGCACGGCATGCCGGCGCTGGCGATGACCGATCACGGCAACCTCTACGGCGCCTACGAGTTCTACAAGGCGTCCAAGAAGACCTCGGTGAAGCCGATCATCGGCCTGGAGGCCTACATCACCCCCAAGACCCACCGCAGTGAGCGCAAGCGGGTGCAGTGGGGCAAGGGCGGCGGCGACGACGTCTCCGGCGGTGGTGCCTACACCCACATGACGCTGCTGGCCGAGAACAACACCGGCATGCACAACCTGTTCAAGCTCAGCTCGAAGTCCTGGACGGAGGGCTACTTCTACAAGCCGCGCGCCGACCGGGAGCTGCTCAACACCTACGGCAAGGGCCTGATCGCCACCACCGGCTGCCCCAGCGGTGAGGTGCAGACCTACCTGCGGCTCGGGCAGTACCGCAACGCGCTGGAGTCGGCGGCGGAGTTCCGCGACATCTTCGGCGCCGGCAACTACTACCTCGAGCTGATGGACCACGGCCTCACCATCGAGACCCGCGTCCGCGCCGACCTGCTGCGGCTGGCCAAGGAGCTGCAGCTGCCGCTGCTGGCCACCAACGACCTGCACTACGTCCACCAGCACGACGCCGAGGCCCACGGCGTCCTGCTGTGCGTGCAGTCGGGCTCCACCATGGACGACCCGAACCGCTTCAAGTTCGACGGCGACGGCTACTACCTCAAGTCCCCGGCCGAGATGCGCCGGCTCTTCGCCGAGCTGCCCGAGGCCTGCGACAACACCCTCGAGATCGCCGAGCGCTGCCAGATCTCCTTCACCGAGGGCGAGGGCCGCTACATGCCCCGCTTCCCCTGCCCGCCGGGGGAGGACGAGACGTCCTGGTTCGTCAAGGAGGTCGACCGCGGGCTGCGCGAGCGCTACCCGGCCGGTGTCCCGGACGAGGTCCGCAAGCAGGCGGCCTACGAGGAGGAGGTGATCATCGCCAAGGGCTACCCGGGCTACTTCCTGGTGGTCTCCGACTTCATCCGCTGGGCGAAGGAGAACGGCATCCGGGTCGGCCCGGGCCGCGGCTCGGGTGCGGGCTCGATGTGCGCCTACGCGATGCGGATCACCGACCTCGACCCGCTCCAGCACGGTCTGATCTTCGAGCGGTTCCTCAACCCCGAGCGCATGTCGATGCCCGACTTCGACATCGACTTCGACGAGCGCCGGCGCGGTGAGGTGATCCGCTACGTCACCGAGAAGTACGGCGACGACCGGGTGAGCCAGATCATCACCTACGGCACCATCAAGGCCAAGCAGGCGGTCAAGGACGCCAGCCGCGTGCTCGGCTACCCGTTCGCGGTGGGGGAGAAGATCACCAAGGCGATGCCGCCGGCGGTGATGGGCAAGGACGTCCCGCTCAGCGACATCTTCGACACCAACCACAAGCGCTACGCCGAGGGCGGGGAGTTCCGCGCCCTCTACCAGGCCGACTCCGAGGTGCGCACGGTGGTCGACAAGGCCACCGGGATCGAGGGGCTGAAGCGGCAGTGGGGTGTGCACGCAGCCGGCGTGATCATGTCCAGCGAGCCGCTGGAGTCGGTCATCCCGGTGCTCAAGCGCGAGGCCGATGGCGCGATCATCACCCAGTTCGACTACCCCGGGTGCGAGGCGCTCGGGCTGGTCAAGATGGACTTCCTCGGCCTGCGCAACCTCACCATCCTCGACGACGCGGTGAAGAACGTCGAGCTCAACGCCGGCGTCACCATCGACCTGGACGAGCTCAGCAAGGGCCTGGACGACCCGGCCACCTACGCCCTGCTCGGCCGCGGCGACACCCTCGGGGTGTTCCAGTTCGACGGTGGGCCGATGCGGGCGCTGCTGCGGCTGATGAAGCCGGACAACTTCGAGGACATCTCGGCCGTCGGCGCCCTCTACCGCCCCGGCCCGATGGGGGCCAACAGCCACACCAACTACGCGCTGCGAAAGAACGGCCAGCAGGAGGTCACCTACCTGCACCCGGAGCTGGCCGAGGCGCTCGAGCCGATCCTGGGCACGACCTACGGGCTGATCGTGTACCAGGAGCAGGTGATGGAGATCGCGCAGAAGCTGGCCGGGTACACGCTCGGCAAGGCCGATCTGCTCCGCCGGGCGATGGGCAAGAAGAAGCGTGAGGTGCTGGACGCGGAGTTCGTCGGCTTCGAGCAGGGGATGCTCGACCGCGGGTTCTCCAAGGAGGCCATCAAGGCGCTCTGGGACGTCCTGGTGCCGTTCTCCGACTACGCCTTCAACAAGGCGCACTCGGCCGCCTACGGGTTGGTCTCCTACTGGACGGCCTACCTCAAGGCGAACTACCCGGCCGAGTACATGGCCGCGGTGCTCGAGTCGGTGAAGAACGACAAGGACAAGATGGCCATCTACCTGGCCGAGTGCCGCCGGATGGGCATCAAGGTGCTGCCGCCCGACGTCAACGAGTCCGAGGCCAGCTTCACCCCGGTCGGCACCGACATCCGCTTCGGGCTGTCGGCGGTGCGCAACGTCGGCGGTGCGGTGGTCCAGGGGATCGTCGAGGCCCGCGAGAAGCACGGCAAGGCCAAGGACTTCTACGGCTTCCTCGACAACGCCCCGCTGATCGTGTGCAACAAGCGGATGATCGAGTCGCTGATCAAGTCCGGCGCCTTCGACTCCATGGGCCACCCCCGCCGCGCGTTGATGGAGGTCTTCGACGCCGCGGTGGACGAGGTCATCGACCTCAAGCGCAACGAGGCCAACGGCCAGGACGACCTGTTCGGGATGTTCGCCGACGAGAGCCCGATGGCGGCCAAGGTGGTGCCCGACGGCGAGGACTGGGACAAGCGGACCAAGCTGGCCTTCGAGCGGGAGATGCTCGGCCTCTACGTCAGCGACCACCCGCTGCAGGGTCTGGAGCACATCCTGGAGACCTCGCGGGAGATCTCGATCGGGCAGCTGCTGGCCGACGACGGCCCCCGTGACACCATCACCAGCATCGCGGGGATGATCACCCAGATCCAGCGCAAGACCACCAAGAAGGGCGACATCTGGGCCATCGTCACCGTCGAGGACCTCGAGGCCTCGATCGACGTGCTGCTCTTCCCCAAGGCCTATGAGCTGGTCTCCACCGTGCTCGCCACCGACACCGTGGTGCGGGTCAAGGGGCGGGTGCGCCAGAGCGACGAGAGCGTGGAGATGATGGGTTCGGAGGTCACCATGCCCGACATCACCGAGGGGCCCACCGGGCCGGTGGTGATCTCGCTCCCGGCGACCCGATGCACGCCGCCGGTGGTCCAGCAGCTGCGCGGGGTGCTGCAGTCCCACCCGGGGATGACCGAGGTGCAGCTGCGGCTGTCCTCGGGGAGCAGGACCACGGTCTGGCGGATCGACCAGCAGCTGCGGGTCACCCCGTCGCCTCCGCTGATGGCCGACCTCAAGGCACTGCTGGGGCCGTCGTGTCTGACCGTGTGAGCCCGACCCGGGCCGAGGCGACCGGCGGTGAGGAGCCCTCCGCTCCGCCCACCGGGAGCCTGCTGCACCGGGTGACACTGTTCGTGGCCGCCTGCCTGCTGGTCGGCGCGCTGTCCGGTCTGGTCTGGTGGGCGGTGGTCGACCTGCCGGGCTACGTGATCGCCGCCGACGGACGGGCCGCGACCACCGAGCGCGGGTTGGCCCAGCACTTCGGCTCCGATGCCTGGTTCGTGCTCATCGGCGCGGTGGCGGGCCTGCTGCTCGGGCTGGTCGCCTGGTGGCGGCTGGTCCGGATCGGCTGGCCGGTGATCCCGCTGACGCTGGCCGGGGCGACCGTGGCGGCGCTGCTGTGCTGGGTGGTCGGCCACGCGCTGGGCCCCAGCGACTTCGCCGCCCGGCTCAGCGCCGCCCAGCCCGGGGAGACGGTGCCCATCCAGCTCACCCTGAGCGCTCCGGTGTCGCTGGTGGTGTGGCCGTTCTTCGCCACCATCCCCATCCTGCTGTGGTCCTCACTCGCCCCGGATGCCGAGCAGCCGCCGCCGCTGCTGGCCCGGCGCGCCCGCGCCGAACGCCGCGGCCGGCACGAGTCCGTGGCCGGCGTCCTGCCCGAGGACCTGCCAGCCGGGAGCGCCTCGGCCCGCACACCCGAGGAGCACGAGGGCCGTTCGACCCCGCGACGGGCCCGTCGCAGCGCCGACGACCGCGGCTGACCCGTTGGCTCGCGCGACGCCGTGATCCGCGCATCCGGGGCCGTCGACAGCTGGCCGGCCCGGCCGGCGGTCGCGAAGTCGGTCGGTCCGGCACGACCCCTTGGATGTGGATGTTCCCGCCGAACCGGAGACTCCCGAGCGGGATGACCGCCT
>NZ_QPKK01000110.1 GCF_003344635.1 Desertihabitans aurantiacus | reverse complement strand
CCGCCGGCGTCCGGCGCGGGCAGCTGCTGCACCGCGGCGAGCGCCAGCGCCCCGGGCACCGCGTGCGGGTCGGTGCGCGGCAGCCAGCGCAGCTCGACGCCCGCAGGTGCGGGCAGCTCACGGACGTCCTCGGCCGAGGCCACCTCCAGCAGCGCCGTGCCGCGCGCGTCGTCGGGCAGGCTGCGCAGGATGCCGGCGATCCCGGGCAGGGCCGTCTCGTCACCGACCAGCAGGAAGGACGCGACGCCCTCGGGCGGGGCGAAGGTGATGCCCTCGTCGATCAGCGCCACCGGGTCGCCCTCCCGGCAGCCGAGCGCCCAGCCGATAGCCGGCCCCGGCTGCTGGCCGTCCGGGGCCTCGTGCACGGCGAAGTCGATGTCGAGCTCGGGGCCGCCGTCGCCGTGGCGCAGGTCGGCGATGGTGTAGTTGCGCAGCACCGGACGCCGGGCCGCCGGCAGTGCCCGGTAGCGGGCGTAGGACAGCAGCCCCATCGACCCCGGTAGCCGCTCCAGCGAACCCTCGCCGCTCGGCAGGAAGAAGCGGACCCAGTGGTCGTGGCCCATCGGCTCGATCGCCGCCAGGTCGTCCCCACCCAGCACCACGCGGACGAACCCCGGCGACACCCGGTGCCGGGAGAGCACCCGGGCGTGCACCAGCCCCTGGTGGGCGGGCTTGGTCCGGCTGACGGCCATCGGTCCTCCTCGAGTTCGGTAAGGCGACCCTAACCGAACGAGCCCGGTACGGCACCACCCGCCGGGCAGGTGGGACGCCGCCCTCGGTACAGTCGCCACGGAATCTGAAGCACTCCAACCGAGGAGGAACCCATGGGGGTCTACACCCTTCCCGACCTGCCCTACGACTACAGCGCCCTCGCTCCGCACATCGCGCCGGAGATCATGGAGCTGCACCACAGCAAGCACCACAACACCTACGTGACCGGCGCCAACACCGCGCTGGAGAAGCTGGCCGAGGCCCGGGAGAAGGAGGACTTCGCCAACATCAACAAGCTGGAGAAGGACCTCGCGTTCAACCTCGGCGGCCACGTCAACCACTCGGTGTTCTGGAAGAACATGTCGCCCGACGGCGGCGGCGAGCCCGACGGTGAGCTGGGCGCGGCGATCGACGAGTTCTTCGGCTCCTTCGCCGGGTTCAAGGGCCAGTTCGCGGCCAACGCCGCCAGCATCCAGGGCTCCGGCTGGTCGGTCGTGGCCTGGGACGTGCTGGGCCAGCGGCTCAACATGTTCCAGCTGTTCGACCAGCAGGGCAACGTGCCGGTCGGGCAGATCCCGGTCGTCCAGCTCGACATGTGGGAGCACGCCTTCTACCTGCAGTACAAGAACGTCAAGGCCGACTACGTCACCGCGTGGTGGAACGTCGTCAACTGGGCCGACGCGACCGAGCGCTTCACCAAGGCGCGCAGCGCCACCGCCGGTCTGGTCTGAGCCCGACCGCACCGACGAGAGCCGCGTCCCGTCCCGGGGCGCGGCTCTCGCGCCTCCGGGCCGCCCTCGACCGGCGCCGTCCGGGTCGGCATGATCGGGGCCGTGAGCACGCCGTTCCCCCGCACGACGAGCTCGGCGGCCGGCGCGCGATGGCGTTCAGCCGGGTCTGAGGCTCAGGACGCCCGTCGGCGTCGGAGCGGGCGGTGCGGCACCTCCTCGGCCAGCCGCCCGTGCAGCCCGAGCATCCGCTCCACGCTGGCCGACCACGCGTAGCGCTCGGCCCGTCGGCGGGCGCCCTCGCGGAAGGGCCGGCGGGGTTGGGCGGCCAGCCGCAGCACCGCGTCGGCGATCCCCTCGGTGGTCGGCTCGCCCCAGGCCCCGGAGCGCTCGTCGACCAGCTCACGGGCCCCGCCGCGGTCGGCGGTGACCACCGGCGTCCCCGAGCCCAGGGCCTCCAGCACGGCCAGGCCGAAGGTCTCCACCGGGCAGACCGAGAGTGAGATGTCGGCGCGGGCGAAGGCGGCCGCCACCTCGAGCCGGGAGCCGACGTAGCCGTGGAAGTGCACGGGCGCGTCGCCGGCGATCTCGACCAGCTCGTCGGAGTGCGGGCCGGTGCCGTAGACGTCGAGGCGGACCGGCACCCCGCGCCGGTGCACCTCGACCGCGGCGGCCACCGCCAGGTGCGGGCTCTTCTCCCGCGACAGCCGGCCGATGTGCACCAGCTTGAGCACGCCGTCGTCGGCCGGTTCGCCGCGGCTGGGATGGAAGGTCTCCAGGTCGACCCCGAGCGGCACCCGGACCAGCGAGGCACCGGTGGGCGCCCACTCGTCGGCGGCGTAGCCGGAGGTGACCACCACCGCGTCGAAGGCCTTGGCCAGCCGGTGGTAGAGGGTGGTGAGCCCGGGGACGCGCCGAGCCGGGCGCTTGAGGAAGAGCGAGAGCTGGGCGTCCAGACGCTCGTGGCTGAACAGCACCGATCCGATCCCCCGCCGGCTGGCCCAGCCGGCCACCGGCGACAGCGTCCACTTGTCGGAGACCTCGACGCTGGTGGGGTGGAACTGGTCGAGCACGTCGAGGGCCCGCCACGGCTGGGCGATCATCCGGTAGCCGCCGGTGAGCCGGGGCGCCCGGACCCGGACGACGATCCCGGCCTCGGTCTCGGTGACCTCGTCCTCACGGCCCGGCACCACGAGGATCCGCTCGGCGCCCGCCTCGACATAACCCCGCCCGAGCGCGTCGACGGCGGTCCGCATGCCACCGGAGACGGGGCCGACGAAGTTGGCGAGCTGGGCGATGCGCAGTCTGCCGGGGTCGGTCACGGTGCTCCTGTCCGGGGAGGTCCAGCGGCCGGAACGACCGACGCGGTGCCCACCAGGTGGTGGGCACCGCGTCGGAGCGTATCCGTTGGCCGGATGATCAGGCGTTCTTCGAGGTGTCCTCGGTGCCGGCCTCGTCGGAGGCGGCAGCCTCCTCGTCACGGGACTCGGTGACCTCCTCCGACGCCGTGTCGGTGGTGGTCGGCTCGGGCTGCAGGTCCTCGGCCGGGGCCTGCTCCTCGCCCCCACCCGCGGTCTCGTCGGCGGGGGTGACCTCCGCCGGCTCCTCCTCGGTCGACCCGTGCTGCGGGGCGCTGGCGGCCGGTGCGGCGGCCTCCGCCTTCGGCTGGACGGCCGTGGTGATGACCTCGATCACCGCCATCGGGGCGTTGTCGCCCTTGCGCGGGCCCACCTTGGTGATCCGGGTGTAGCCACCGTCGCGACCGGCCACGGCCGGGGCGATCTCGGCGAACAGGACGTGCAGCACGTCCTTGTCCCGGATGTGGGTGGCGACCAGGCGGCGCGCGTGCAGGTCGCCCCGCTTGGCCTTGGTGATCAGCTTCTCCGCCAGCGGGCGGACGCGCTTGGCCTTGGCCTCGGTCGTGGTGATGCGCCCGTGCTCGAACAGCTGGCTGGCCAGGTTGTCGAGGATGATGCGCTCGTGGGCCGGGCTGCCACCCAGGCGCGGACCCTTGGTCGGTGTCGGCATGTCAGTTCTCCATCAGGTGCGGTGCTGCGCGGTGGGCACCGGCAGCGCTCGGGCTGGGCGTCAGTACGTCAGGTACTGCCCGGTCTTGCTCAGTACTGCTCGGTCTCGGCGTAGTCGACCTCGTCCTCGGCGCCCTCGTCGTAGCGGGCGGCCATCGGGTCGTAGCCCGGGGCGCTGTCCTTGAGCGACAGACCCATCTCGACGAGCTTCTCCTTCACCTCGTCGATGGACTTGGAACCGAAGTTGCGGATGTCGAGCAGGTCCTGCTCGCTGCGCGAGACCAGCTCGCTGACGGTGTGGATGCCCTCGCGCTTGAGGCAGTTGTAGGACCGCACGCTGAGGTTGAGGTCCTCCACCGGCAGCGCCAGGTCGGCGGCCAGCTGCTCGTCCACCGGGGACGGGCCGATCTCGATGCCCTCGGCCTCGACGTTCAGCTCGTGGGCCAGACCGAACAGCTCGACCAGGGTGCGGCCGGCCGAGGCCACCGCGTCCCGCGGGCTGATGGCCTGCTTGGTCTCGACGTCGACCACGAGGCGGTCGAAGTCGGTGCGCTGCTCGACGCGGGTGGCCTCCACCTTGTAGGTGACCTTGAGCACCGGGGAGTAGATGGAGTCGACCGGGATGCGGCCGATCTCGGCGTCGATGTTCTTGTTCTGCACCGCGGAGACGTAGCCGCGGCCGCGCTCGACGACGAGCTCCATCTCGAGCTTGCCGTTGTCGTTGAGGGTGGCGATGTGCAGGTCGGGGTTGTGCACCTCGACGCCCGCGGGCGGGGCGATGTCGGCGGCGGTCACCGCACCGGCACCGGCCTTGCGCAGGTACATCGTCACGGGCTCGTCCTCCTCGGAGGAGACGACGAGGCCCTTGAGGTTGAGGATGATCTCGGTGACGTCCTCCACGCAGCCCTCGATGGTCGAGAACTCGTGCAGGTTGCCGTCGATCTTGATGCTCGTCACCGCCGCGCCCGGGATGGACGACAGCAGGGTGCGACGCAGCGAGTTGCCGAGGGTGTAGCCGAAGCCGGGCTCCAGGGGCTCGATGACGAACCGGGAGCGGAAGTCGGCGACGACCTCCTCGGTCAGGGTGGGACGCTGTGCGATCAGCATGGTGTGTTCGTTCCTTCCCCACGTCCACCGCTATCTGAGGACGTGGAACCGCACCTGCATCCGGCAGGTGCGGGGTGCCCGCCGCAGCGGGCCGGGGCCGTCGCAGGCCGGACGTGCCGGCCTGCGACGGCGGGGCTCACTTGGAGTAGAGCTCGACGATCAGCTGCTCCTGGACGTCCACCGTGATCTGCTCGCGGACGGGCAGGGAGTGGACGAGGATGCGCATCCGGTTGGGACGCGCGTCCAGCCAGGCCGGCACCTCGCGCTCGCCGTGGGTCTCACGGGCGACCACCAGCGGGTGCAGGTTGAGCGACTTCGGCTTGACGTCGATGACGTCGTGCGCGCTCACCCGGTAGGAGGGGATGTTCACCTTCTGGCCGTTGACCAGGAAGTGGCCGTGCACGACGAGCTGACGGGCCTGCCGGCGGGTGTTGGCGAACCCGGCGCGGTAGATCACGTTGTCCAGACGGGACTCGAGGATCTGCAGCAGGATGTCGCCGGTCTTGCCCTCCTGGCGGTTGGCCTCCTCGTAGTAGCGACGGAACTGCTTCTCCATCACGCCGTAGGAGAAGCGCGCCTTCTGCTTCTCGCGCAGCTGCAGCGAGTACTCCGAGTCCTTGGTACGGCCGCGGCCGTGCATGCCCGGGGGGTACGGGCGGCGCTCGAAGGCCTTGTCGTTGCCGACGAGGTCGGTCCCGAGACGACGGGACTTCTTGGTCATGGGGCCGGTGTAACGGGCCATCTCTCAGTCCTTGCTCTCTTCTCGGGCGGTCAGATGCGACGACGCTTGGGCGGGCGGCAGCCGTTGTGCGGCACGGGGGTGACGTCGGAGATGGCCCCGACCTCCAGCCCGATCGCACCCAGCGAGCGGATCGCGGTCTCGCGGCCCGGGCCGGGGCCCTTGACGAAGACGTCGACACGCTTCATGCCGTGCTCCATCGCGCGACGCCCGGCGGCCTCGGCCACCATCTGCGCGGCGAACGGGGTCGACTTGCGGGAGCCCTTGAAGCCCACCGTGCCCGACGAGGCCCAGGCGATGACGGCGCCGGTGGGGTCGGTGATGGTGACGATGGTGTTGTTGAACGAGCTCTTGATGTGCGCGTGGCCGGCGACCACGTTCTTCTTCTCCTTGCGGCGGACCTTCTTGGCGCCGCCGCGACCTGCTGTAGCCATGTTCTCTCTCCCTGGATCTGGTCTCAGCGGGCGCGGGTCAGCGCGCCTTCTTCTTGCCGGCGACGGCCTTGCGCTTGCCCTTGCGCTGACGCGCGTTGGTGCGGGTGCGCTGGCCGCGGACGGGCAGACCCATCCGGTGGCGGCGGCCCTGGTAGGAGCCGATCTCCACCTTGCGGCGGATGTCGGCGGCCACCTCGCGGCGCAGGTCACCCTCGACCTGGTAGCTCGCCTCGATGTGGTCACGCAGGGCGACCAGCTGCTCGTCGTTCAGCTCGTGGACGCGGAGATCGCCACTGATCCCGGTGGCGGCCAGGGTCTCCAGCGCGCGGGTGCGTCCCACGCCGAAGATGTAGGTGAGGGCGACCTCGAGGCGCTTGTCGCGCGGGAGGTCGACACCGATCAGACGTGCCATCTGGCAGTTCCTCTCAGCTCCGGTCCTGGCCGTGGAGGCCGGCGAGTTTCCAGCTCTGGGACCGCGAAGGTGTCTGGCGTGACGCGTCCCCGTGGGCCCCGCCGGTGCGGCGGGTGGGGCCTCGGCCTTCGTCCGAGGGTGGGTCCGGCTGCGAGCAGCCGGGGTACGTCCACGCTTTTCGTGGCTCCGTCCGGAGCCGTGTGCAGTTGTGGGTGCCGGTCGACGGGGTGTCGGCCGGCAGGCGGCGCCTGGGTCAGCCCTGGCGCTGCTTGTGCCGCGGGTTGTCGCAGATCACCATCACGCGCCCGTGGCGGCGGATGACCTTGCACTTGTCGCAGATTCTCTTGACGCTCGGCTGGACCTTCATCGAGCTACCTTCTCAATCAGCGCGGGCGCGCCTCGGGCGTCCGGGGACGCGGCGGGCACGCCTGCATCGGTGGATGTGGGTGGTGCGGCTCAGCTCACTTGTGCCGGTAGACGATGCGTCCACGATCGAGGTCGTAGGGCGAGAGCTCGACGACGACCCGGTCGCTCTTGAGGATGCGGATGTAGTGCTGCCGCATCTTGCCACTGATGGTGGCGAGCACCGTGTGACCGTTCGCGAGCTCAACCCGGAACATCGCGTTCGGCAACGCGTCGACGACGGTGCCCTCGAGCTCGAGTGCGCCTTCCTTCTTCGCCATTGACCTCTCGATCTCCCCACGCGCACCGCGGAGCGGAGGACACGTGGATGGTGGTTGGACAGGATGATCCCCCGGCACGGGTGACCGACGATGCAGCCTACGCCATCACGCCCAGCGACCCAAATCGCTGCCGGTCGCCGCCGCGAGGGTCAGGCAGTCGCGGCGCCGAGGCCCTTCTCGGCATACAGCTCCACCGACTCCCGCAGCGCCTTGAGCACGTACTGCGGGAACTCCAGGCCCTGCCGGTGGGCCCACAGCAGCTTGGCCTCCAGCCGTCCGACCTCGCGGGCGTAGGCGTGCAGGTCGGCGTCGAAGCCCATGGTGTGCATCAGCCCACCCATCTGGGTCTTGTAGCGCTCCATCGCGTTGGTGCCGGCGAGGTTGTAGGAGAGGCTGCGCAGCTGGCGGGCCAGGTACATCTGCCAGGGCTTGAGCCGCCCGCTCTGCACCAGGCCGGTGGCCGACATCTTGTAGAAGGCGAAGTGCCCCGGCTCCTGCTGCTTGATCGGGCCGACGATGGTCTTGGCGATGGCGTCCTCGCCCATCTCCACCAGACCCTTGGTGAAGCTGTTGTAGGCGATCACCGCCTGCCGCTCGGTGCTCGCGCCGGTGAGGTAGTAGAGCAGCCGGGTGATGTCCTGGATGGGACGCAGGTGCGACAGGGCGCCGAGGATCTTCATCTTCATCGACACCTCCAGCACCGGTTCGGCCGGCGGCTGGCCGAGGTCGGTCTGGAGCCGGTCGAGGATCAGTCCGTGCTGGATCTCCTGCGGCTGCCAGACGTCGGCGTAGAAGACCCGGTCGACCTCCTCGACGTCGGGCAGCAGCACCAGCAGCTCGAGCACGTTGCGGTCCACCTCGAGCTCGACGCGGGCCAGGTAGTCGAGCACGTGGCCGAAGCGACGGCTCACCTCGGCGGGGTTCTTGACGGTGCGGTCGACCGAGCCCAACGGGATCGGCGGGTACAGCTCACCCAGACGCAGGACGTGGTCCATGATCTTCTGCTGGGTGATGACGGGTCCTGCCACGGCGGCCATGCTAGTCCAGCAACGGCGCGGGATGGAGCGAGATCCGCAACGGTTCTGTTGTGTTAATCACGGCGTCGCCACCCATCCGTCGGGCGGTCGGCTACGGGACACCCCGGACGGCCTGCGACGGACCCGTCGGACGCCCCTGGCGAGGCTTCAGAGCAGCAGCAGGACGAGCAGCAGCACCACCAGCACGACGCCCGCCACGACCCCGCCGGTGATGACCAGGGCCAGCCCTCCGGGGCGCCGGGACTCGGTCAGCTCGCCCGGTGCGGCCCGTCCGCTCTCCACGATCGCCGGCGTCTGGTGGGTGGGCCGCGGACCGAGGGCGGTCACCACCGGCACCAGGTCGCCCAGCCGGGTGGCGGCGAAGAGCACGTCGAGCTGGCGGTGGTACTCCTCGGCGTCGATCCGCCCGTCGGTGTAGGCCGTGTTGAGCTGCTCGCTCAGGCTGGCCCGCTCCTGCTCCTCCACGGGCGCGTCGGGACTGCTGCGGTACTTCGACGAGATCGGCAGCTGCTCCACGACCTCAGCCTAGCCGCGGGAGGTCCGCCGGCCGCCGAGCGGATCGGTCGAGGGGTCGTCGCGGCCGGGGACCCCTCGGACGTTCCGCTCGGCGGCTCAGGCGGTGGTGGGCGGGACCAGACCGGTGTGGAAGGCGGCGAAGGCGAGCTGGTCGGCCCACTCCGCGGCGACCTTGTGCCGGGGACGTCCGGCGCCGTGTCCGGCGCTGGTGTCGATCCGGGTCAGCACCGGCGCCTCGCCGCGGGTGGCGTACTGCAGCTGGGCGACGAACTTGTGCGAGTGCAGCGGCACCACCCGGTCGTCGTGGTCGCCGGTGGTGACCAGCGTGGCCGGGTAGCGGGTGTCGACGGCCACGTTGTGCAGCGGGGAGTAGCGCCACAGCACCTCGAAGTCCTCGGCGAGGTCGGGGTCGCCGTAGTCGGACTTCCAGGCCGCGCCGATGGTGAAGCGGTGGAACCGCAGCATGTCGAGGACGCCGACCGAGGGCAGCGCGACCGCGGCCAGGTCGGGACGCTGGGTCATCACCGCGCCCACCAGCAGGCCGCCGTTGCTGCGGCCGTGGATGACGAGCTGGTCGGGCCCGGTGACCCCGCTGGAGACGAGGTGCTCCCCGACCGCGATGAAGTCGTCGAAGACGTTCTGCTTGGCGGCCAGCCTGCCCTGGTCGTACCACTCGCTGCCGTACTCCCCGCCGCCGCGGAGGTTCGCGATGGCGACGGTGCCGCCGGCGGCCAGCCAGGCCGACCAGCCGGGCCGGTAGTCGGCCGCGACCGGGATCTTGAACCCGCCGTAGCCCCACAGCAGGGTCGGGGCCGGGCCGTCGAGGTCGCGCCGGCGGATGACGAAGTAGGGCACCTGGGTGCCGTCGGCGCTGACCGCGCGCTGCCGCGTCGTGACGACGTCGAGGCGGGGCGCGGAGGAGTCCGGACGCGGCAGCGCGGTGACCGTGCCGGTGGCGGCGTCGACCACCCAGCTGCGCTGCGGGTCCGTCACCGTGGACAGCCCGACGAAGCCCTCGGGGTTGCCGGGGTCGCCGTCGAGGGCGAGCAACGAGCCGCCCTCGACGTCCAGCCGGCCGAGCAGCTCACCGGTCAGCGACCAGCGCTGGAGCACCGGGGTGGCGTCGACCAGGTGCTCGGTGACGACGACGTCGCCCATCACCACCGCGGCGGCCAGGGCGTCCTCGCCCTCGGGCACCACCTCCACCCAGACCGCCGGCGCCCCGTCGACCGCGTCGACGAGGTCCACCGCGGTGATCCGGCCCAGCGGCGCGCCGGCGTCGGTGTGCACCAGCAGCCGCCCGTCGGCGACGGCGACCGGCTCGTACTCGGCCTCAGCGGTGTCGACCAGGCGGACCGGGTCGCCGATCACGGTGCCGTCCTCGCCGGCGGTCAGCGGCCAGACCCAGAGCCGGTTGGTCCGCTCGGTGCCGACCGAGAAGGTGGTGACCAGCCACCGCTCGTCGTCGCTCACCTCGGCGTGGATGGACAGCCGGGGCTGGTCGGGGTCGGTGTGGACGAGCTCGTCCTGGGCGGGGTCGGTGCCCAGCCGGTGCCGCATCAGGTGGGCCCGGCCGACGTCGCCGGTCTCGGTGCCCGCGGCGTCGGCGCGCTCGGCCTCGGGGTAGGCGAGGTAGAGGTAGGAGCGGCCGTCGGGCAGCCAGGTGGGCACGCAGAACTTCGTCATCACCACCGGTTCGTCGGCCAGCGGTGCGCCGTCGAGGTCGGCGACCCGGATCTCCTGCCAGTCCGAGCCGCCGGTGCTCACCGTCCAGGCGACCCGCCGCCCGTCCCGGCTGACCGACACCGACCCGATGGAGGCGGTGCCGTCCTCCGACAGCGTGTTCGGGTCGACCAGAACCCGGCCGCCGCCGGAGACCAGCTCGGTCAGCGAGTCCGCGACGTACCAGACGTCCTGGGCCTGGGTGCCGTCGTTGCGGGTCTGCAGGTAGCGCCCGGCGCGGCGCAGCGGCGTGCCGAGGCGGGGCTGGTCGACGACAGCGCGCATGGTGGCGGTGAACCACTCGCGGTGCGGCAGCGCCGACAGCGCCGCCCCGGTGGCCTCGTTCTGCTGGCGCACCCACTCGCGGGTGTCCTCGCTGTCGGGGTCCTCCAGCCAGCGGTAGGGGTCGGGCACCAGCCGGCCGTGCAGCAGGTCGGCGGTCTCGTCGCGGCGGGTGGTCGGCACTCGGACGGCGGGGGTCTCGCTCACCGGCCCGACCCTACCGAGGCATCCGGACGCCCGGGGACGGCTCCTCCTGCGTCATCCGGAGGAGCCGCCGAGGTCCTCCGCCGGGAGCAGGGCCCGCAGCCGTCGCCGTGTCAGGAACGCCAGCCGGGCGGTCTTGTCCGGCAGCCGGATCTCCGGCCCGAGCTCGAAGCCGGTCCGCTCCAGGCGGGTCAGCGCCCGGGCGTTGCGGCTGTCGGGTTCGACCACCAGCCGCTGCACTCCCGGGTCGGCGAGGAGGAAGCCGGCCAGCGCGGTGCCGAGCAGCTCGGTGAACCCCGGCACCGGGGCCGCACGGGGCTCCGGCGGGGCCTGCAGGAGGTGCATGCCGAGGTCGCCGGGCTCGACGTCGTAGCACTCCCCCACCGGGTCGTGCTCGGGCTGGTAGGTCTGCAGCAGCGCGACCGGGCGGCCGTCCAGGCGCACCCAGAAGGCGTGGTGGGTCTCCAGCGAGTCGAGGTGGCGGTAGATCGCGTCCACCTCCTCCGCGCTCTTGCCGACCATGCCCCAGAACCGGGCCCGCTCCTCCCCCACCCAGCCGTGCAGCACCGCGAGCTCCTCGCTGCCGGGTGAGACGTCCAGCGGCGCGACGGTCACCACGCCGAGACCCGGGACGACGGTCCGGGACACGGGTCCGCTCACGGGTGCTCCTCCTGCGTCGGGACGTCGTCCCACTCGACCAGCGGCACCAGCTGCCCGGCCGTCCAGAGCGGCAGCTGGTCGTGGTGGTGCGCCGACGACGGGTCGCCGGCCGCGCCGAAGGGCACCACCCAGCCGCTGCGCGTCCGGTCGGCCAGGTCCCACACGTAGCGGGCCACCGGGCCGCGGGAGCAGCGGTCGGTGACGCCGGGGACGCTGCTGGTGGCCAGCACGCAGTTCCCGTCGCCCGACAGCGCCACGTCGGGGGTGGCGGGGTCGTCCAGACCGTGCAGCGGCACCAGCCGGTGCCGCTCACCCCACGGACCAGTGGTGCCGGCCGCCTGCTCGAGGGCGGCCCGCACGCCGGCGGCGACGTCGATGCCGAGCTCGGTGCCGCGGGTCAGGAGCGTCTCCCAGGCCAGGCCGACCCGTGCGGGGAGGTCGAGCCAGCGGCCGAACAACGGCGAGTGCCCGGTCGGGGTGCGGAGCGGGGCCAGCGGCTCCTGCTCGGCGAACCAGTGCACCAGCGCGGTCCGCCAGGCGGCGAAGGCGGCGGCCTCCTCGCTGTCGGCGTCGACGTGGGCGTCCCAGGCCAGCAGCCGGTCGCGGAGGGCGGCCGCG
>NZ_QPKK01000011.1 GCF_003344635.1 Desertihabitans aurantiacus | reverse complement strand
CGCCCGAGGCGGAGGAGCCCGACGGCGTCACCGCCGACGCGGTCGCCCGGGTCGGCGTGGTCGGCAGCACCGGCGGGCTGCTGGCCGCCGCCCTGGTCGGCGGTTTCGCCTACCGCCGCACGCTGCAGCTGAACGGCCGCCCCCTCGGCCGGGCGCTGCCGCTGCCGTCCCGGCCCGCCAGCACGGTCCGGGCTGCCCTGGCCCAGCACCAGGAGTCGCAGTCGCTGGAGCACCTGCTGTGGGTGCAGCGCCGGGTCGCGGCCCACTGCGCCAGCCGGCGCGAACCGGTCCCCCCGCTCACGAACGCGGTGGTCGCCCCCGACGCCATCACCCTGGTCCACCGCGGATTCCTCCCGGCACCGTCGGGCTTCGGGAGCACCAGTGAGCTCCGGCCCGGGGCCGACGGCCCGTCGCGCCGAACGACCTGGACGCTCACCGTCGAGGACTGGCAGGCGCACCGCCACGAGCTCGCCGAGGACGCCACCGCCGTGGCCTGGCCCAGCCTCGTCTCCCTCGGGCGCACCGACCGCGGGCACCTGCTGGTCTCGCTCACCGACCTCGGCCTGACCACCCTCGCGGCCGACGACCCGGAGCTGCTCCGCGCCGCCGGCACCGCCGTGCTGATGGAGCTCGCCTGCAACCCGTGGGCCGACCAGCTGACCACCACGGTGCTCGGAGCCGAGGCCGCCGAGTTCGCCCACGCCGCCGACCTCAGCGGCGTCCACGCCGCCACCGGCCTGGACGAGGAGCTCGACCGACTGGAACGACGCTGGCGCGCCCAGCAGCAGCGGCCCGGCGTCCTCGCCCTGCACCGGTTCGAGCCCGACGCCGACACCGCCTGGACACCGGAGGTGCTGGTCCTCGCCGCTCCACCCACCGACGTCCAGCGGGAGCGGCTGCACGGGCTGGTGCTCGAGGGCGCCCCGGTAGGCGCGGTGCTGGCGGACCCGGCCGGGACGCCGGTCGGGCCGGGTCTGGCCCGCCTGCACCTGCGGCAGGAGCGGGCGCGGCTGGAGACCGCCGACGACCCCGTGGTCGAGCTGGTCCCGCAGCTGGTCGGGGCCGAGGTGCGTGAGGCGGTGCTCGAGCTGATGCGGGTGAGCGGGTCCACCGCGACCACGCCGGCGTCGTGGTGGGGACCGGCCACCGAGGCGGACGTCGACCCGGCCGCGGACGAGGACCGGACGGTGGTGCGGCTGCCGGGGAGGGGCTCGCAGGAGAAGGAGGACGATGTGCCCACCAGCGGCGGCGACGCCGGTGCGACCAGGCCGCCCACGGTGCTGATGCTCGGCGTGGTCGAGCTGACCGGCGCCCGGGGCACCCCGCCGACGCGGGCGGTCAAGCAGTGCATCGAGTACTGCGCGTGGCTGTTGGAGCACCCTGGTCGGACGGCGCCGGCGATGGCGTCCTCGCTGGTGGTGGCCGAGGGCACCCGACGCTCCAACATGAGCCGGCTGCGCACCTGGCTCGGCGCCGACGAGGACGGCGAGCCCTACCTGCCCGACGCCTACTCGGGACGGATCTCGCTGCACCCGGCGGTCGGGTCGGACTGGGACGAGCTGCAGGTGCTGGTCGCCGGTGGCGTCCCGCAGGCCCGGACGGACGCCTTGGTCACCGCGCTGAGGATGGTGCGCGGCGCGCCGCTGGCCGACGCCGCCCCCGGCCAGTGGGGGTGGGCGGAGGAGCTGCGGGTGCAGATGCTGTGCACCATCAGGGACATCGCCCTCGTGCTCACCGACCGGGCGCTGGAGGCCGGCGACCTCGACCTCGCCCGCTGGGCGGCGGCGCGCGCGCTGACCGTGTGCCCCGACGACGAGCGGCTGCTGGTGGCGCGGCTGCGCACCGAGCACCGCGCCGGGCACCGTGCCGAGGTGGAACGGATCGCCCGACGGCTCACCCGCTCGGCCCGGGTGCTCGGCGTGGACCTCGACGGGGACACCGTCCGGGTGCTGCAGGAGGTGCTCGAGGGTCGGCACCGGGCACGGGAGGCCTGAGCGTGGCCGTTCCTGGAGCCGGAGTCGGAGTCGTCGGCTCGTCGCCGACGCGGGTGGGCGCCGATGTCGAGAGGATGGCGCCCATGACCCTCACCCCCGAGCTCGACCGTCTGGTCGCCCGCAGCCAGCGGGAGTACCGCATCCCCAGCCTCACCCTCGCCGTCACCCGCGCCGGGGAGGTGGTCGCCACCGCCAGCGCCGGCACCGTCGACGGCCGCCGCGGCAGCGAGCCGACCGGCGCCGACACCCAGTACCGGATCGGCTCCATCTCCAAGACCTTCACCGCCGCGCTGGTGCTCCGTCTCCGCGACGAGGGCGTGCTGGCGGTCGAGGACCGGCTCGAGCAGCACCTGCCCGGCACGGCGATCGGCGAGGTCACCCTGGCCCAGCTGCTCAGCCACACCTCCGGGCTGCGCGCCGAGACCGACGCGCCCTGGTGGGAGCGGACCGAGGGCTACCCCTTCGAGCAGCTCGCCCCCCAGCTGCGCCGGGTGCTGCCGGCAGGGGAGCGCCTGCACTACTCCAACGTCGGCTTCGCCGTGCTGGCCGAGGTGGTGGCCCGCCACCGCGGCACCAGCTGGGAGGAGTCGGTGCGCACCGAGCTGCTCGAGCCGCTCGGGCTCACCCGCACCACCGTCCGCCCGACCGCCCCCCACGCCACCGGGCTGGCCCGGCACCCGCACGCCGACCTGCTGCTCACCGAACCCGAGCACCACCACCACTCGATGGCCGCCGCCGGCCAGCTGTGGTCCACCGTCGGCGACCTCGCGGTGTGGGGGGAGTTCCTGCGCTTCGGCCACCCCGACGTCCTGGCCGCCGAGACGCTGGCCGCGATGCGGCTGCCGCGCGGGTTCAGCGACCTGCCCGGGCAGACCTGGGGCAGCGCCTTCGGGCTCGGCATCCAGGTGACCAACCTCGACGGCCGCCGCCGGATCGGCCACGGCGGCTCGATGCCGGGGTTCCTCGCCAACCTCCAGGTCGACGTCGAGAGCGGCCTCGGCGTCGTCGTCCTCACCAACACCACCAGCGGGATGCCGCCCACCCTCGGCACCGACGTGTGGTCGCTCGTCGACCAGCACCTGCCTCCCGCGGCCGAGCCCTGGTACGCCGACGACACCCAGGCCGATCTGCTCGACCTCACCGGCACCTGGTACTGGGGGCCGGCGCCCTACGTCCTCGCGCTGCGCGCCGACGGCTGGCTCACCCTCGACCCGGTCGGCGCCGGCCGCGCCTCGGGGTTCCGCCCCGACGGCACCGACGCCTGGGTCGGCACCAGCGGCTACTACGCCGGCGAGCGGCTGCAGGTGGTGCGCCGCGACGGCGTCCCGCACCACCTCGACCTCGCCTCGTTCCGCTTCACCCGCACCCCCTACGACCCCGAGGCCGACCTCCCCGGCGGCGACACCGGCCCCTGGGGCTGACCGTCGCGGTGGCTGTCCCTCGGACGCGCGGCAGAATCCGCGGTCCTAGACAACCTTAGAAAGACCGAGAGCGGCTAGAGAGACCCTCTGCTGGCGCCTGGTCAGGGCGGTCCGCGGCACCGGCACCGGCCGAGCCATCGGGTCGGGCAGTGTTCACGCGCGCGCCACCCGACGCTCCCCGGGAGTCCGTGGGAGGTGCCTAGCGTGCGGGCGCACCCTCGTCCCCGAACCGGAGGTCCCCTCGTGCCCACCGCCCGCCGGCGCCGTCACGTGCCACTGCTGCTGCTCACCGTCACCCTCACCACCGGCATCCTCGTCACTCCCGCGGCCGTCGCCGAGACCACCGCCCGCACCCCCGCCACCCCGCCGGTGGAGTGGCGCGAGGGCTTCGACTCCGTCGAGCTCGGTCCGCGCGTGAACGACCCCGGCATCGCCGAGGGCGAGCTCGGCTTCACCCACGACGGCCCGCGCGGCTGGACGGTCGAGAACGGTGCCGACCTCGCCGAGGGCGGGGTCGAGGAGTGGCGCGGCTGGAGCTTCACCACCCGCGACTTCTGGGTCGACGCCGAGGACCAGATGCGCCACCGGTTCGCCCGCTCCCTCGACGTCATCGCCGTCGCCGACTCCGACGAGTACGACGACGCCGACAGCCGTCCGCACACCTTCGACACCACCCTGGTCTCGCCCGAGGTGCGGGTGCACCGCCAGCGCGAGCTGGTGCTCGGCTTCGACAGCCACTACCGCGCCTGGCCCGGGCAGTCCGCCACCCTGACCGTCGAGTACGACCGCAGCGGGGAGCAGATCGAGCTGCTCGACATCGCCGACGTCGCCGCCGAGCACGGCGACGGCCGCGTGCTCAACGGCCACGAGGACGTCCGGATCCAGGTGCCCGAGGGCGCCGGCCGGGCCGTCTTCCGCTGGCGCTTCACCGCCGACCGCAACAGCTGGTACTGGGCCATCGACAACGTCCACCTGCGCAAGGCCCAGGCCGCCGTCACCGCCGAGGACGCCGCCGCCTCGCTGTGGGTGGTCAGCGACATCCAGGGCCACCCCGGCGACCTCTCCCACGGGATCACCGACCTGCACGCGCTGCGCCCCGACGCCGGCGCGCTGCTGATGGTCGGCGACCAGGTCAACAGCGGTGCCCAGTGGGAGTGGGACGAGATCTACGACGTCCTCGACGAGCGGGCCGACCTGCTGCCCGAGCAACGCATCGCCGCCATCGGCAACCACGAGCGCTACGCCGCCGGCGGCTGGCCCGTCCTGCGCGACCGCTTCC
The DNA here is from genome assembly GCF_003344635.1 of Desertihabitans aurantiacus. Lineage (GTDB taxonomy): Bacteria > Actinomycetota > Actinomycetes > Propionibacteriales > Propionibacteriaceae > Desertihabitans > Desertihabitans aurantiacus. The sequence goes on along the minus strand of NZ_QPKK01000011.1, from coordinate 30,407 downwards.
TCGCCTTCGCCCAGCGCGACCAGGTGTGGGGCGAGTACGTCGTCGAGGGCGAGGGCGACGTCGAGGTGCCGGTGCTGGTGCTCGGCCAGGACGCCGCCGGGCCCACCGACGTCCCGATCAGCCAGGAGCAGCTGGACTGGTTCCGCGGGCGCCTCGAGCACTGGACGCGTCAGCAGCGTCAGGTGCTCGTGCTCACCCACTTCCCGCTCGGTGACACCGTCTCGGCCAGCTGGATCCCGTGGTACTCCGAGCACCACCAGCGCAACGACGAGCTGACCGCGCTGCTGGGTGAGCACCCCAACGCGGTCGTGCTCAGCGGCCACACCCACTACCCGGTCGAGCTCGGCGACTGGGCCGTCCAGCGCCGCACCGAGGGCGGCCACCCCGACGGCTTCTGGGCGGTCAACACCGCCGCCATGCACGTCGAGTGGGACGCCCGCGGCGAGAACACCCAGGGCATCACCGAGGTCGTCACCCGCGACATCAACCGCGGCCTCACCGTCGACGCCTACCGCGACCGCCTCGTCATCCGCGCCCACGACTTCGGCGTGCCCGGCGCCGATGGCACCAACGAGGTCAACGAGCAGCTGCGCGAGGTCGAGATCCCGAGCCCGTTCCCGCGCCGCAGCGGTCTGCTGCCCCGCTGACGCCAACCCCCACCTCCCGGTTCGAGGTGATGACGGGCGCCATGACGCGCCGCATCACCTCGATCCGGACGGGGAGTCGCCCCACTCCGCCGCGTTCGAGGTATCCGCGGACGCCCGCAGGCGCGCGATCACCTCGAACCGGAGGGCTCGGGGTCGGGGGCGCGGCGGCCGCCGAGGTGCTCGGCGAAGTGGCGCTCCATGGCACGGTGCAGCAGGATCCTGTTCTCGGGGTTGGCGAAGCCGTGCCCCTCGTCCTCGGCCACGATGTACTCCACCGGGACGCCGCGTTCGCGGAGCGAGGCGACGATGTTGTCCGACTCCGCCTGCACCACCCGGACGTCGTTCGCGCCCTGGGCCACCAGCAGCGGGGTGCGGATCTTGTCCACCATGGTGATCGGCGAGCGGGCCAGCATGTCGGCCTCCTGCTCCGCGACGTCCGGGTCGCCGACGTAGCGGTACCAGCTGTTGGCCATGTACGGCCGGGTGAACGGCGGCAGCGTCCGCATGAAGTTGGCCAGGTCGGAGATCCCGACGTAGTCCACCGCGGCGGCGAAGAAGTCCGGCGTGACGGTGACCCCCACCAGGGCGGCGTACCCGCCGTAGGACGCGCCGTAGATGCCGATCCGGTCCGGGTCGGCGTAGCCCTGCTCCACCGCCCAGGTGGCGGCGTCGATCAGGTCGTCGTGCATCGCCCCGCCGAACTCGCCGATCGCGCTGACGGTGTGCCGGCGCCCGTAGCCCACGGAGCCGCGGAAGTTGACCTGCAGCACCGCGTAGCCGCGGTTGGCCAGGAACTGCGCCAGCGAGCTGTAGCCCCAGAAGTCGTAGGCCCAGGGCCCACCGTGCACCGCGAGCACCAGCGGCAGGCCCTTCGGCTCCACCCCGACGGGCAGCGTCAGATAGGACGGCAGCGCCAACCCGTCCCGAGCGGTGATGGTGACCGGCTCCATCGGTGCCAGCACCTCGGGGTCGAGGTGGCTGAAGGCGCGGAACAGCATGCGGCTCTTCCCGGTCGCATGGTCGTAGAAGAAGGCCTCGCCCGGTCGGCGGTCGTGGACGAAGGTGGCGACCCAGCGCTGGCCGGACTCGTCGGAGGAGAGGGTGCCCAGCACCCCGTCCGACAGCTTCGCCAGTGCGGCGTAGACCTCCTCGAAGTGCGGGGCGATCACCTTGATGATCGGCCGGCCCCCCACGAAGCGGACCGCCAGCATCTCCCCGTCGCCGCGTCGGGTGTAGACCGTCGGCGGCAGCAGCCCGGGGGCCATCGCGCCGAGGACGTCGAGGTCGTGCCCCTCGAGCGCCGAGACGACCGTCTGCTCCCCGGACTGGTGGTCCACGCTCACCAGGCGCAGGTCGTCGGAGCCGCCGTAGAGGCCCAGCAGCAGCCCGCGGCCGTCCGGCGTCACCTGCTGGGGCTGGACGCCGACCGGGTACTCCGCGCCGCCGACGGTGAGCAGCACCCGGCTCCCGCCGTCGGGGTCGAGGGCGGTGAACTCGTAGCTGCCCTCCTCGGTCAGCCGCGAGCTGAACACCGGCCGGCCCTGCAGGTCGAACAGGATGCTCTTGGTCGGGTCGTCGATCTCCGCGTGCACGGTCGCCTCACCGGTGGCGAGGTCGAGCGTGAAGGTGTCGATGAACATCGGGCGCCGGTTCATCGTCACCAGCAGCGTGCCCGGCTCTCCGGGCAGCGTCTCCATGCCGAAGACCCGGGAGCCCGGCTCCAGCGGGGTGAGGTCGACCGCCGGCTCCTCCGGGGCCTCGAGGTCGACCCGGTACAGGTGCCAGTCCTCGTTGCCGTCGGTGTCCTGCAGGTAGACCAGCCAGCGCGGGTCGTCGGTCCACTGGTAGGTGCTGATCCCTCGCCGGGTGTCGTCGGTGACGCAGACGGCGTCCTCGTGCTCCTGCTCGATGCCGCGCACCCACACCTGGTTGCGGCCGTGGCGCGGGGCCAGGTAGGCCAGCCGCGTGCCGTCCGGGGAGATCTGGGGGTTGGCGAACTCGGGGTCGGCGAAGAAGTCCTCGACGTCGATCAGCTCCGGCAGGGCGCCCGGGCCCGGCACCTCGGTCATGCTCTGGTCCTCCCAGCGGTCGTCCGGCGCCCGGTCGGGCGCCCGTCACGAACCACTGCACACCGTGCCGTAGGGACAGGGTCAAGGGCGGGTTCCCAGGGCCCTTCGTCGGGCTCAGGGCGCTGGGGGTCGGGCTGAGGGCGTTGGGGTCGGGCTCAGGGAACCGGCGGTCGGTACAGGTGCTGGGAACGGCGGTCAGAACAGGCTCTGCTTGGCCACCCGGCGGGCCAGCCAGTTGGCCAGCAGGATGAGCACCAGCGAGATCACCGACTTGAACAGCCCGATCGCCGTCGCGTAGGAGTACTGCGGGATCTGGGAGTTGAACGCCACCTGGAAGGAGTAGGTGTCGATCACCTGCGAGACCGAGGTGTTGAGCGGGGTCTGCATCAGCAGCACCTTCTCGAACCCGGTGGTGAGGATCTGGCCCATGTTGAGGATCAGCAGGGTGATCGTCACCGGCAGGATGCTCGGCAGGTCGATGTGCCACATCCGTCTCAGCACGCCCGCGCCGTCCACCCGCGCCGCCTCGTGCAGCTCCGGGTCGACGCCGGCCAGCGCGGCCAGGTAGATGATTGCGGAGTAGCCCAACGTCTGCCAGGCCCCTGACCACACGTAGGTGTGGCGGAACATGTCCGGGCCCAGGAAGTCGATCGGCTGCCCGGTCAGCTCGCGGATCGGCACGTTGACGATCCCGGTGTTCGGCGAGAACAGCATCAGCACGATGCCGACCAGCACCACCACCGAGATGAAGTACGGCGCGTAGGTGATCATCTGCACCGTCTTGCGGAACTTGCTGCTGCGCACCTGGTTGAGCAGCAGCGCCAGGATGATCGGCAGCGGGAACAGGGCCACCAGCGCGTACAGGTTGAGCACGATGGTGTTCCACAGCACCGGCCAGAACAGGTAGGAGCTGACGAACTGCTCGACGTACTTGAACCCGGCCCAGGGGCTGCCGGTGATGCCCTTGGTGAGGTTGAAGTCCTTGAACGCCAGCTGCAGCCCGTACATCGGCCAGTACAGGAAGAGCACGCAGTAGACGACCGGCGGGATGAGCAGGACGTACAGCTGCCAGCTCCGGCGCAGCCGGGTGCCCAGGCTGGTGGACCGGCGGCGCTCCGGCGCCCCGGACGGCTCCAGCGCCTCCGCCGTCGTCCGCTCGACGCCGGTGAGCACCCGGCGGGTGACCTGCTGCGGCGCGCTCACTTGAGCGATCCGATCAGCGCGCCCTTGACGAAGTGCTTCTGCACGAACGGGTAGGCGATGAGCGGTGGGATCATCGCGATGACGATCATCGCGTACTTCAGCTTGTCGAACAGCTCACGTCTCTTGATGATCTCCGAGACGTCGCCGCCGCCGATCATCGCCGGGTTCACCTGGCTCTGCGCCAGCAGCTCACGCAGCACCAGCTGGATCGGGGCCAGGTCCGGGGAGTTGGTGTAGAGGAACGCCGAGAACCAGCCGTTCCACTGCGCCAGGCCGTAGAACAGCAGGTTGACCGCGATGATCGGCTTGGACAGCGGCAGCGCCACCCGGAAGAAGAAGTTGAAGTCGCTGGCCCCGTCCACCCGGGCGGCCTCCAGCATCTCGTTGGGCACGTTCATCTTGTAGAAGGTCCTGGTGATGATGACGTTGAAGACGCTCATCGCGCCCGGCAGCAGGATCGCCCACCGGGTGTCCAGCAGCCCCATCTGGCGCACCACGATGTAGGTGGGCACGATGCCGGCCGAGACCAGCGTCGGGATGAGGAAGAAGAACGTCAGCGACTTGCGGAACGGCAGGTCGTCACGGGAGATGGCATAGCCCGCCAGCACCGTCAGCACCGTGCCGATGATCGCCCCGACCACGGTGTAGAAGACGGAGTTGACGAACCCGGTGATGAGGTTGGGCGAGGCCAGCACCGTCGAGTACGCCTCGGCGTTGAACCCGACCGGCCACAGGTAGACCTCCTGGTTGGCGATCGCCTCGGCGCTGGAGAACGACGCGCTGACCACGAAGATGAGCGGGTAGAGCACGAGGATCGTGAAGACGGACAGGATCGCCACGTTGACGACGTGGAAGGTCCGGTCGCCCGCGGTGTCCCGGATCTTCATCGGACGCCGCCCCGCTCGCCTCCGCGCCTCATGCGGGCCGGCTCTCGTAGGCGGTCTGGTGCGCCTGCAGGTAGGCGTCGATGCCCATCGCTGTGAACTGGTCGGTGTAGCTCTGCCAGTCGGCGTCGTTGTTCGGGTCCAGCTCACCGAGGCTGAACTGCGCCAGCCCGGTCTTCACCGCGGCGGTCACGGCCGTGGCGGTGTCGGCCACCGCGGCGGCGTCGGCGTCGGCGATGATCAGCGGCGGCAGCTGCATCTCCTTGGGCTGGGCGTAGGCCTCGTAGGCCTGACCCGCCTCGTACAGCCCGGCCTCGAAGGTCGGCGCGCTCGGGTCGACCTTCTCGCCGAGGCGGAAGTCCGAGGAGCGGTACATCACCGCGTACTGCCCCCAGGACTGGCCGGCCGGTGCCGGGAACAGCTTGTTGGCGAACAGCGAGCTCTTGCCGTTGATGCCCTTCCCGCTGTTGTCGAAGCTCCAGTTGTCGTCCTTGATGCCGGCGTAGGTCCACATGGTCGCCTCGAGATCCATCATGTGGTCGGTCCACTGCACGAGCAGCTCGGGGTTGGAACAGGCGGAGGTGATCTGCAGGGCGTCGGTGTAGTAGCCGTAGTAGTCCCAGCCGGTGTACTGCACCCCGGCCGGGCCCTTGAGCGGCGGCACCGCGACGTAGTCGCGCCAGGGCTCGTCCATGTCGAGGTTGATGGGGTTGAAGAACGAGCCCCACCAGTAGGCCCGGGCGAAGCCGACCAGGCCCTTGTTGCCGTTCTGCTGCAGCTCGGTGTCCTTCATCGAGAAGGCGGCTCGGGTGAGGGTGCCGTCCTGGCCCAGCTGGTGCAGGTAGCGCAGACCCTCCCGCCACTCCGGGGTGTTGGCCACGAACTCCACCGTGCCGCCGTTGAGCCGCAGCCAGCCACCGGTCCGGTTCCCGCCGGGGTTGCCGGGGTTGTAGGTGAACGCGTTCATGAAGTAGGTGTCGATCGGCGTCGACTCGGAGGAGGCGAAGGGCAGGAAGCCCGGCTTGCCCGAGGGGTTCTGGTTCTTGAACTCCAGCAGCAGCTCGCGCAGGTCGTCGGTGGTCTCCGGCATCGTCCCGCCGACCTTGTCCAGGTAGCTCTGCGAGATCCAGGCGCGGTTGTTCGACGAGCGGCAGTGGTAGCAGTCGTTGACGCCGAGCATCGTGTAGAGCTTGTTGTCGGTGCTGACCTTCAGCCCCCGCAGGTCGGGGTACTCCGCCATCGCCTGGCGGGTCATCGGCGCGTAGGTCTCGATGTAGTCGTCGAGGGCGACGAACAGGCCCTGCTGGCCGTACAGCGAGAGCTGGGCGGTGGTGAAGGGGATGCCGAGGAAGGCGTCGGGCAGGTCGCCGCTGGCCAGCATCGCGTTGATCTTGGTCATGTCGATGGAGCCGTCGGTGCCGCGGACCAGCACCGGCACGTACTCGATCTTCAGCCCGGTGCGCCGTTCCATCTCCGCCGAGGTCGCGTTGGTCGCCCAGTCGCCGACGTTGGTGGCGTCCTGGGGCACCACCACCCGGAACGTCGTGGTGCCGTCGCCGAACGGTGCCCGGTCGTGCGCCCGCGGCCCGATGTAGCCCTCGGGGTAGGTGATGTCGGTACGCGGCGGGCCGAGCTCGATCTTCGGCACGTCGTCGATCCCGGCCGGGGCGTTGGGGTCGTCGCCACCGCCGGAGCAGGCCGCCAGCGTCGGACCGACAGCCAGGGCGCCGAGGCCGACCGCGGATCCGCGGAGGAGGTTCCGCCGGCTCAGCTGGGAGGAGAAGACGTTCGGGGACATGGGCACTTCCTTGTGGCCAGGGTCGGACCGCTCCGACCTTTGCCTGGAAGCATCTGATGTTTGCCCGGAAAGATCAACCACTTGTGGTGAGAAGTTCTGGGCAGCACGATGGGGGTGGTCCCCACGCGCGACCGGTAGTCGACCGCGCCGTCATCAGTGCAGACGCCTCTGGCTTCGCACGGCCCCGAACGGCGTCCGGGAAAGGCGCCGGTGGGGTCTGGACGACGCCCGGACGACGTGCCAGCATGACGACCACCCGAAAGTGATCCGATGACTTGGCGCTGGCGTCCGCTCGATCGGATCGCCGGCCTGGCGCCGTGAGAGGACTGGCATCGATGCCCGAGGACCAGCAGTGGTTCACCCACGACCGTTTCGGCATGTTCGTGCACTGGGGGCTGTACAGCCTGCTGGCACGGCACGAGTGGGTGCAGAACCGGGAGCGGATCGAGCCCGAGCGCTACGAGAAGTACGCCGAGCGGTTCCTGGTGGACCGCTACGACCCGGTGAAGTGGGCCGAGGCCGCCAAGGGTGCTGGGATGAAGTACGTCGTGCTCACCACCAAGCACCACGAGGGTTTCTGCCTGTGGGACTCCGCGCTCACCGACTACAAGGCCACCAACACGCCGGCCGGACGTGATCTGGTCGCGGAGTTCGTCGAGGCGGTGCGCGGTGCGGGGCTCAAGGTCGGCTTCTACCACTCGGTGATCGACTGGCACCACCCGGACTTCCCGATCGACGACGTGCACCCGCTGCGCGACCACCCGGACGCGGAGAAGCTCAACGAGGGCCGCGACATCGCGAGGTACCGGGAGTACCTGCACGGCCAGGTGCGCGAGCTGCTGACGAGCTACGGCGAGATCTCCTACCTGTTCTACGACTTCTCCTACCCCGACGGCCGTCCGCCGGCCTTCCGCTTCCCGGGGAAGGGTCGCGAGGCGTGGGGATCGGAGGAGCTGATGGCGATGACGCGGGAGCTGCAGCCGGGGATCATCGTCAACGACCGCCTCGACATCCCCGGCGACCTCGTCACGCCGGAGCAGTACCAGCCGTCGGGGCCGATGCTGCGCGACGGCGAGCCGGTGGTGTGGGAGGCCTGCCAGACCATCAACGGCAGCTGGGGCTACGACCGGGACAACCTCGACGCCAAGCCGGTCGACCTGCTGATCCGGATGCTCGTCGACGGCGTGTCCAAGGGCGGCAACCTGCTGCTCAACGTCGGCCCCAACGGCCGCGGCGAGATCGACCCGCCGGACGTCGCCCGGCTGGCCGAGATCGGGCAGTGGATGGACCTGCACTCCGCGTCCATCTACGGCGCCGGGCCGTCGGAGTTCACCCCGCCGCCCGGAGCGGTCTACACCCAGCGCGGCGACCGGCTCTACCTGCACCTGCTGGCCTGGCCGATGCGGCACGTGCACCTGCCCGGGCTCGCCGGGAAGGTGGCCTACGCCCAGCTGATGAACGACGCCTCGGAGATCGCCTTCGCCGAGGCCGACCCGGACCAGGTGGCGCAGAACACCTCGATGGGCGGCCAGCCGGCGGGCACCGTCACCCTCACCCTGCCGATCCGCCCGCCGCAGGTCGCGCTGCCGGTGGTGGAGATCTTCCTGCAGTGAGCCGGGGCTAGCGGACAGGAACTGGCCGGAACCGGGTGTGGACTGGGGTCATCACCGACAGAGAGGACCCCGACCATGCCCGGCACCGTCGCTCCCAGCAGCTCCGAGCACACCCTGCTCGCCGACTACGTCGTCGCCCAGCTCGACGGCATCCGCAACGCCGGCTTCGGGCTGACCCCCGAGCAGCTGCGCGCCACCCCGACGGCCTCCACGCTCAGCATCGGCGGGCTGATGTCGCACGCGCACGCCACCGCGCTGGGCTGGCTGCAGCGCGCCGAGGCCGCCCCCGGGCGCTTCGCCGGGGACGCCGAGCAGACCGCGGAGGACTACGGCAGCGACTTCCTCGTCGGCGAGACCGACACCGCGGAGAGCTGGGACGCCCGGCTCGACGAGCTCGGCCGGCGGGTCCGTGAGGTCGTCCCGACCCTCGACCTGGACGCGTTCGTCCCGGTCCCCGACGACGCACCGTGGTGGCCCCAGGGGGTCGACGGCTGGTCGGTGCGCTGGGTGCTGCTCCACCTGGTGCAGGAGGTGGGCCGGCACGCCGGTCACGCCGACCTCATCCGCGAGAGCATCGACGGTGCCACCATGTACCAGCTCATGGGCACCCGTGACGGCTGGCCCGCCAGCGACTGGTTCACCCCCTGGACGCCGTCCGGAGCCTGAGGGGCGACCTGCGCCAGGAACAGGACGACGCCGGTGCGGAGAGCCGCACCGGCGTCGAACCTGTCAAGAAAGTCAAGGTCGGATCCGTCCTCGGGGGATAGACGGATCCGACAGGCATGACACTAACCGATCCGCACTTCCGCTGTCGACACGGCCCACGCGTGGACGCGGCCGGAGCCGCCGATTCGTCAAGTTCGTCACACCGCGGGGAGGGGGGCGCCCGGGACGACCGGCGGCCCCTTGACGCCGGCGGCGGCGAGCGTGGTCTGGCAGCGCTCGAGGATCTCCCGCTGCAGGGCCCACTGCGCGTTGGTCTTGGTCTTGCCCAGGATCCGGATCGTCATGGTGTTGCCGACGATGGAGTCGACCCCCACCACGGCCGGGTCCTCGATGATGTCCTCGGCGAACTGCTCCTCCCGGGCGACGTCGGCGACGGCGCCGCGGAGCAGCTCGATCACGCGGGCCGGGTCCTCGGTGGAGGCCACCGGGATGTCGACGATCGCGGTCGACCAGCCCTGCGACTGGTTGCCGATCCGGACGATCTCGCCGTTGCGGACGTACCAGACGACGCCGGTCGCATCACGCAGCCGGGTCACCCGCAGGGTGACCTCCTCCACCGTGCCGGTCGCCTCACCGGTGTCGATGAAGTCGCCCACCCCGTACTGGTCCTCGATGATCATGAAGATGCCGGCGAAGTAGTCCTTGACCAGGCTCTGGGCGCCGAAGCCGAGCGCGATGCCGCCGATCCCCGCCGAGGCCAGCAGCGGCCCGAGCGGCAGCCCGACCTCGCTCATGATGGTGAGCACGGTCAGCACCACGATGAGCGCGGTGCTGACGCTGCGCAGCAGCGAGCCCAGGGTCTCGGCGCGCTGCTTGTAGCGCTCGCTGCCGATGCCGGTGGTGTGCTTGAGCAGCCGGCCGCCCGGCGACTTCAGCGTGTGCCGCTCGCTGCGGCTGACCGCAGCCGCGACGATCCGGGTGATGGCCCGGGCCAGCAGCAGCCGCACCACCACCGCGGCGAGGAGGATCACGGCGATGGTGATGGCGGTGTCGGGCCAGACCAGGTTGAGGGCCTGGGGGATCGGGGGCACAGGCGTCTCCTCTCGGGTGGACGGGGAGGGGGAAGGGTCTCAGGCGGTGCCGGCCTGGCGTGCGCGGTAGGCCGCCACGTGCGTCCGGTTGGCGCAGCTGGTGTCGCAGTAGAGCCGGGAGCGGTTCTTGCTGAGGTCGAGCACGGGGTCGTCGCAGCCCTGACCGGAGCAGGTGCGCAGCCGGGACAGCTCACCGCTGCGGATGACGTCGGTGAACGCCATCGCCGTCTCCACCGCTATCCGGGTGGCCAGCGGCGCGTCGGGGGTGGTGGCGTGCAGGTGCCAGCTCCAGCTGTCGTGGCGGACCAGCTGCGGGGTGGCCCCGGCCTCGGCGAGCAGCCGGTTGGTCAGCGCCACCGCGTCGTCCTCCTCGGCCTCCCACAGCTCGCGCAGCACCGGGCGCAGGGCACGGACCTCGTCCAGCTCGGCCCGGGTGCGGGTGACGCGGCCGGTGTACTGCCAGCGTCGGACGAAGTCGGTCAGCTCGTCGAGCGTGCTCAGGGTGTCGGGGTCGCCGGCGGTGGTGATGAGGTCGGCCGCGCAGGCCAGCGCCACCTCGGTGTCGGCCGCGAAGATCGCCACGGCTCCCCTCCCCCGCTCATCGGTCGTGCTGCTCGTTCCGGACGCCTCCCGAGGCTAGCGCGACCGCGCCCCGCCACCAGCGCCGTGACGCAGCCCACCCGCGGCGCACTCGTCAGGAGCGAAGCACCGTTGACCCATGACGTCCGAGCATTCTAGTGTCAGGAGCATGACTCCTTTGGCTCCTGACGCCGGGCGGTTGCGCGTCGGCTGGTGGGGCCCGGTCCGGATCGTGGAGGTGACCTGGTGAGTGCTGTGCCCCTGCCCGACGTCGGCACCGTCCCCGGAGCCCGGGCGCTCCACCGTCCGAGCCCGGCCAGCGCCGGTGCGCTGCTCGCCGTCCTCTCCGCCGCCGCGTTCTCCACCTCCGGCGCCTTCGCCGCCGCGCTGCTGGCCAGCGGCTGGACGCCCGGTGCCCTGGTCACCGTCCGGCTCGCCCTCGGCGGGCTGGCCCTGCTCGGGCCGGCGCTGTGGCAGCTGCGCGGCCGGTTCGGGCTGCTGCGCACCCGCTGGCCGCGGATCGTCCTCTACGGCGCGGTCACCATGGCTGCCTGCCAGCTCTGCTACTTCTACGCCGTCAGCCGGCTCTCGGTCGGGGTGGCGCTGCTGCTGGAGTACACCGCGCCGGTGCTCATCGTCGCCCTGGTGTGGGCGCGCACCCGCCGGCGTCCGGGGTGGCTGCGGCTGGCCGGCGCAGGCGTGGCGATGGGCGGTCTGGTGCTGGTCCTCGACGTCTTCGCCGGGATGCGGCTCGACCCGGTCGGCGTCCTGTTCGGGCTGGGGGCGGCGGTGACCCTCGCGGCCTACTTCCTGATGTCGGGACGCACCGACGACGGGCTGCCGCCGCTGGTGCTGGCCGCCGGCGGACTGCTGAGCGCGGCCGTGGTGCTCGGCGCGGTCGGCGCGGTCGGGCTGCTGCCGTTCGCCTGGTCGTCGGAGCCGGTGGTGCTGGTGGGGGTCGCGACCAGCCCGCTGGTGCCGCTGCTGGGCATCTCGCTGGTGGCCGCCGCGCTCGCCTACGCCACCGGCATCGCAGCGACCCGACGGCTCGGCGCCCCGCTCGCCTCGTTCGTGGGGCTGTTCGAGGTGGTCTTCGCCGTCGCGGTGGCGTGGCTGTTCGTCGGGCAGCTGCCGACCGGGGGTCAGCTGGTCGGCGGGGCGGTGATCATGCTGGGCGTGGTGGCGGTGAAGCTGGACGAGGTGCTCTCGGCCCGCCGCCTTCGCGCCAGGTCGACCCGGTCGTCCCTGGTGGAGGAACGCTCAGCCACCGGCGTCTGAGCGTCCGGGCCCGGGCTTCGACAGGCTCAGCCCGTTGGGGTGGCGTCAGTCGGACCGTTCCGATCCGCGTGGACCCGACCCCAGCGCCCTGAGCCTGTCGAAGGGCGGGAACGCTCGGGCTTCGACAGGCTCAGCCCGTTGTGGTCACCCTCTCCGCGGAGTCGACCCCAGCGCCCTGAGCTTGTCGAAGGGCGGGAAGGCTCGGGCTTCGACAGGCTCAGCCCGTTGTGGTCACCCTCTCCGCGGAGTCGACCCCAGCGCCCTGAGCCTGTCGAAGGGCGAGCGGACGGTCCGCCGTCAGCGGAGGCCCTGCTGGTCGAGCCAGGCGCGGGCGCGCCGCCTGGAGGCCTGGGAGAGCCAGGCGTCGGCGACCAGCTCGAACACCTCCTGCCGGCTGAACCGGCCGACATCGCATCCGCGCAGCAGCACCGAGCGGTGGCCGTCGAAGTGCGGGGTGGTGAACAGCGGCGTGCCGGGCTGGGCGAGCAGCACCTGCTTCTCCTCCTCCGAGGCCACCCACAGCACGATGACGTCGTCGTAGCGCTCACCCGTCTCCGGGTCGACGGCGTCGGGGCTCGGGGTGCGGAAGAACACGAAGGACTTCCCACCCACCTGGTAGACGGGGCGGTCGGTGTCCGCACGCTGCACCGTCACGTGCGGCATCGCCCCGGCGCAGCGGCGGAGGTCCTCCACCGTGGCCGGCCGGTCCTCAGCCACCGTGCCCGCCGTCCATCAGGCGGCGGACGTCCGCGGCGAGGACCACGTCGTGCGGCAGCCGGCGCAGGACGTCCGGGTCGGTGGGGGCGCCGGCGGCGGTGAGCGTGCGCGAGAGCATCGCCCAGTACATCGCCACCCCCTGCTCCTCCGTGTCGCCCGGCGCCGGCTCGTCCGGTCCGACGACCGTCCGGGCCGTCTCCTCCATCTCCTCGACGGGCACGCGCCTCCAGCCGCCACCACCCCAGCCGCGGTCGTCGAGCAGCACCACCTGATCACCGGTGTCGAGCACCGCCTCGAGGCGGGCCGAGACCGAGAAGCAGGTGGGGCTGGTCCTCTCGTCGGGGTCGACGTAGGTCACCAGTCGGATCGCGTGGGGCATACCCCATCTTCACCCGGCGGACCGGTCGGCGCGAGCGGGTTCAGCCCACCCCGGCTAGCGCCTCACCCAGCGGCGTCCGGGTGTGCAGGACGCGCCCCCCGGTGCGCCGGCTGTCGACCAGACCGGCGTCGCGCAGCACGCTGAGGTGGTGGGAGGCGGTGGAGACCGCCAGGTCGGTCAGCCGCGCGCACTCCGAGGTCGACAGCGGCTGCTGCAGCTCGAGCACCAGCTGTGCCCGCGCCGCCCCGAGCAGCGCGGTGAGCGCTGCCAGCGCGTCGGCGCCGTCACGGTGCCAGGTCTCCGACACCCCGTGCGCGGGGTAGAAGATCGTCGGCTGGGCGGGTTTCTCGGTGAGCACCGAGCAGCCGCGCGGGTTCATCATCACCGAGGGCACCAGCACCAGCCCGGTGCCGCCGCAGTCGACCACCTCCTCGTGGGCGCGCATCTGCACCTGCACCACCTCGTCGTCCCAGCTGACCGTCGAGTGCAGGGTGCTGGCCATCTCGGCGAGCCCGGCATCGCTCATCCGGCGGGCGCGGACCGCGACGTCGGCGCGCATCAGCCGGAGCAGCTGGGGCCAGACCGGCGCCAGCAGGGCGTCCCACACCTCCTGCCAGGCGGCGGCGATCCGGACGCGCGCCCGGTCGGGGTCGGCGAGCAGACTCCGCAGCTCGTCCTGGACCGTCCCGGTGGAGCGCAGCACCCGCTTGTGCAGGTCGACCTGCAGCCGCTCGGCGGGCACCTCCCGCAGCCGCGCCGCCTCCTCCTCCGGGGTCATGTCGCCCGACGGGGTGGCGGTGAGGAAGTCCGGCAGGTAGCCCTCGGCGCCCGCGACCACCGCCATCAGCCGGAAGGGTGCGGCCGGCGGCTTCGGCAGGGTCCGGAACCAGCCCCAGTGCAGCGGGGCGGTCTGCGGGTGCAGCAGCACGCGGATCGCGTGCACCAGCTCGTGACCAGGGGAGATGCCGAACCGGACGGCCGAGAGGTCGCTGGAGCCCAGCCGGAACTCGACCAGCTTTCGATGCACGTCGAAAGCGTAGTCAGCCCGGTGCTCCCGCGCCGAGGGTGGAGCCATCGGAGCACCCGGCTCCACCGAGAGGAGAAGCATCATGACCACCACGCTCGCGATCCCGGCAGAGGCCATCCGCGTCGGCCAGAGCCGCACCCTGAGGTTCGAGGGCGAGCCCTACGGCTCGACCGTCTCGTTCTTCCTGGTCACCTCCGACCCCGGTCAGGGCCCGGGTCTGCACCGCCACCCCTACGACGAGACCTGGAGCGTGCTGGAGGGCGAGGCCACCATCGTCGTCGGCGACCAGACCGTCGTCGCCCGGGCCGGTGACACCGCCGTCGCCCCCGCGAACGTCTGGCACCGCTTCACCAACACCGGCACCGGGACGCTGCGGATCGTCTGCATCCACGCCAGCCCGGTGATGATCCAGGAGTGGGCCGACGAGGCCTGAGCCACCCCCGACCCCCACGACCAGAACGGAGCACGACCATGACCCAGTACTTCCTCACCATCCCGCACGACACCGCCGACGAGCCGACCATGGAGTCGATGCAGGAGATGGACCCTGCCGAGCTCGAGGCGCTGGTCGCCGCCGTCGACGACTTCAACACCGCGCTGCAGGACGCCGGAGCGTTCGTCCACGCCGGCGGTCTGCACCCGCCGTCGACCGCGGTCACCGTGGACGCCACCGGGCCCGAGGTGCAGCGGCTGCCCCAGCCGTTCGTCGAGGCCAGCGAGTACGTCGGCGGGTTCTGGATCATCGAGACCCCCGACCAGGAGACGGCGCTCGGCTGGGCCGAGCGGTGCTCGGCCGCGCTGCAGAGCCGGATCGAGGTCCGCGCGCTGCAGTGAGCCGGCGGTGCGCAGGGGGTGCGGACGTCCGCACCCCCTGTGTCGTCCCCCGGGGCGTCAGTCGTGGGGGCGGAAGACGGCGCGGACGCAGCCGTCCTCCTTGTCCTTGAACATCTGGTAGCCCTTCGGCGCGTCCTCCAGCGACATCACGTGGGTGGCCAGGTGGGACGTCTTCAGCGTGCCTGCCTCCATCCGCTCGAGGATCTCGGGGATGTAGCGGTGCCCGTGCATCTGCGCCCCCCGAAGCGTCAGCCCCTTGTTCATCACGGCGCCGAGGGGGAACTTGTCGACGACGGCGGCGAAGACGCCGAGGGTGAACACCGTGCCTCCCTTGCGGCAGGCGTGCACCGCCTCCCGGACCGCGCTCGGCCGATCGGTCTGCAGCCGCAGCTGCTGCTTGACCTGGTCGTAGACCTGCATCGGTCCGGTGGTGTGGGCCTCCATCCCCACCGCCTCGATGCAGACGTCCGGTCCGCGCCCACCGGTCAGCTCGCGCAGCTCGCCGCCGATGTCGGTCTCCTCGTAGTTGAGCGTCTCGGCCGAGACGTGCTGCTCGGCCTGCTGCAGCCGGTTGACCAGCCGGTCGATGACGACCACCCGTTCCGCACCGCGGGCCCAGGCGGCGGCCGCGGCCATCTGGCCCACCCCGCCGGCACCCCAGACCGCGACCGTGTCACCGGGACGCACCTCACCCAGGTCGGCGCCCGTCCAGCCGGTGGCGGCGGAGTCGGAGGCGAAGAGCGCGGTCATGTCGTCCACGCCGTCGGGCACCGGGAACGCACCGTGGTCGGCGTAGGGGACGCGGACGTACTGGGCGTGGCTGCCGGCGTGGCCGCCCATGGCGTGGGAGTAGCCGAAGCAGCCGCCGGGCGCGAAGCCCCACAGCGCCTCGGTGATGGCGGGGTTGGGGTTGCCGTTGTCGCACAGCGAGAACAGCTGCTGGCGGCAGTACCAGCAGCGCCCGCAGGCGATGAAGGAGCAGACCACCACGCGGTCGCCCACCTGGTGCTTGCGTACCGCCGAGCCGACCTCGACCACCTCACCCATGAACTCGTGGCCCAGGATGTCCCCGGCGCGCATGAAGGGGATGTAGCCCCCGATCAGGTGCAGGTCCGACCCGCAGCTGGTGCCCAACGTGACCTTGACGATGACGTCCTCGGAGTTGAGCAGCTGGGGGTCGTCGACGGTCTCCACCGAGAGCTTGTTCACCCCGGTCCAGCACAGTGCCCTCACAGCCGTCCCTCCTTGCGTCCGACCTCGGTGACCAACTCCTGCAGCGCGCCGCCCGGCGTGGCGCTGCGTTCCCCGTGCGGGGCCGGGCTGACCCGGAGCACCTCCCCGACCTCGAGCAGCTGCTTGCTGCGCCGCAGCGCCGAGCGCAGCTGCTGGCGCGGTGACTCGCCCTCGACCCGCGACGCGAGCCCGGCGTGCTCCTCCTTCGGGTCGCGGTAGCGGGCCGCGATCTCGGTGCCCTTGTCGCCCGGCGCGGGCCGCACCTCGACCTCGATCCGGTCGCCCAGCTCCGCCAGCGGTTCGGGCAGGCGCCCGTCGGGAGCCGCCTCCTCCTGCGGCAGCGCCACGGTGACCACCAGCCACCGCTCGCGCGTCGTCGCGCCGTCGGCCTGCGTCGACGTCCTCGTCCACAGCCGCCGCACCAGCGCGGCCGCACCCACCCCGAGCGCGCCGACCACGACGCTCGTCCCCAGTCTCATCTACTGCTCCGCCCGTCGTCTGCCCGGCCCGGCACGTACCCCGTCCGTCGACGCCGAACCGTCCCCGACGGAGGAGGCGGGGTGGCCGCGGGCTGCTGACACCGGCGTCGCAGCGGAGCAGACTCACCACCATGACGGGTGTGCAGCGGGTGTCCCTGCAGGGTGAGCAGCTGACGATGCTCGGCACGCTGGCCGGACGGGCGCTGGATGCCGGGCTGGACGAGCCGGTGCTGGGCGACCGCTGGGCCGCCGAGGCCCTGTCCCGGGTGGACGCCGACGTCGACCGGCTCGGGGTGGACGCGGACCTGGCGCTGTCGATCGCGCTCCGGGCGCGACTGGTCGACCGCTGGTGCCGGCCCTTCCTCGACGAGCACCCCGACGCGGTGGTGCTGCACCTGGGCTGCGGGCTGGACACCCGCTACCAGCGGCTGCGGCCCGGGCCGGAGGTCGACTGGTACGAGGTGGACCAGCCCGACGTGATGGACGTCCGCGCCCGGGTGCTCCCTCCCGCGGACGAGCACCAGCACGCGGTCGCCGCCGACGTCACCGGACGGGAGTGGCTGGACGAGGTGCCCTACGGGCGTCCGACCCTGGTGGTGGCCGAGGGGCTGACGATGTACCTGCGCCCCGAGACCGGGGCCGCGCTGCTCACCCGGCTGTCGGACCGCTTCGGCCGGCAGGGACCGGGTGGCGAGGCGGTCTTCGACACCTACTCCACCCTCGGCATCCGGCTGCAGGTGCTCAACCGGGTGGTGCGCCGCAGCCGCGCGGTGCTCGGCTGGGGGATCGACGACCCGCACGCGCTGGAGGCGCTCGGGATGACCCTGCTGCAGGTGGCCGGGGTGGAGGACATGGTCACCGAGGACGTCCGCGACCGGCTGTCGCCGAAGATGCGCCGGCAGCTGAAGGTGGCGCTGGCCGTGCCCGCCTTCCGCACGATGGGACGGGTGCTGCGCTACCGGCTCTAGCCGTCCTCTGCCAGGGACGCGACGAGCCGGTCGAGGAAACGCTCGCACTCCTCGACCTGGCTCAGCTCGACGTACTCGTCGGCGGCGTGGGCCTGGGCGATGTCACCGGGGCCGCAGACCACCGTGGCGATCCCGGTGCCGGCGAACTGGCCGGCCTCGGTGCCGTAGGTGACCTTCCCCTCCGCCACCTCCAGCCCGAGGTCGCGGAGCATCGCGAGAGCGGGGGAGTCGGTGGGGGTGTCGAGCCCGGGCACCATCGCCGGGACGTCGACCTGGACGCGGGCGCCGGGCTGCTCGGCCTGCATCTGCTGCTCGATCTCGGCCGCCTCGGCCCGGAGCCGGTCGACCACCTGCTGCGGGTCGACCGCGTCGATGGTGCGGAACTCCAGCTCGATCCGGCAGCGGTCGGGGACGGTGTTGCCGGCGATCCCGCCGTGCACGATGTTGACGCTGGCGGTGCTGGCCGGCACCAGGTAGGCCTCGTCGTGCGGGCCGTCGGCGCGCCAGCCGTCGGCGATCCCGCGGACGGCGGTGATGAAGCGGGCGGCGTGCTCGATGGCGTTGACGCCCTGCGGGGTGAGCGAGGAGTGCGCGGCGACGCCGGTGAAGGTCACGTGCACGGTGTTGACCGACTTGTGCCCGCGGACCACCCGCATCGAGGTGGGCTCGCCCACCACGCAGACCCGCGGGGCCAGCCCGAGCTCGCCGATCGCCTCGACCATCGGCCAGCCGCCCAGGCAGCCCAGCTCCTCGTCGTAGCTGAAGGCCAGGTGCACCGGCTCGCGCAGCCGCGCCGAGGTGAGTTCGGGCAGGGCCGCCACGATGACGCCGAGGTAGCCCTTCATGTCGCAGGTGCCGCGCCCGTACAGGCGTCCGTCGCGGACCTCCGGCTGGAACGGCTCGCTGGTCCACTCCTGGTCGTCGACCGGGACGACGTCGGTGTGCCCGCTGAGCACCACCCCGCCGGTGCGGCTGCCGTCCGCGGCCGGGATGGTGGCCAGCAGGTTGGCCTTCTGCCCCGTCGGGTCGGGCCGGATGTCGGGCTCGACGCCGTGGCGGCGCAGCTCCTCGGCGACCACCTCGATCAGCTCGAGGTTGGAGCCGCGGCTGGTGGTGTCGATGCGGACGAGACGCTCGATCCACTCGAGCGAGCGTGGGGTGTCGGTCACGGGGCGACCCTAGTCGCCAGCACGGGCAGCCGCCCAGGCTCAGGTCGTCGGCAGGCGGCACCCGCGACCTCGTTCGTGACGCCTCGCTGCGCAGCCGCGACGTCACGAGGACCAGCTCCAGCTGGGGCGTCCTCGCCGGGGCTGTCTCCGTGGGCTCGAGCACCGGCCGGCGTCGGGGCGCGCCCACGGTCGGTGGGGAGCAGGTTCGGGACGGGTGCGCAGCGGGCCACCAGGGGGCTAAGAGGGGGGCCAAGTTCACGCTTAGCCCTGCCGGGGCTCGCTCTGCAGGCGATATCTATGGCGCAGGTCCATCTCGGAAGAGATGGGCAGCGCAGTCGTCCGCTCCGGGTTCCACGTTCCGGACGGCGGGCTGCGACCCCCCCTCTAGAGATCGGGTGACATGAGCAAGGAACTGACGGCGGCACCTACCGGATCGGTGAGCCGCTTCCGGAAGGCTGTTGGTGTGACCGCATCGATGGCGATGCTGGCCTCGATGCTGAGCGCAGTGGGGCTGATCGCGGCCCCGGCGCCCGTGGCGACCGCAGAACCTGGTGACACGGTCGACGTCCTCGCGGCCGGTGCGACCGACTACGCCGACTGGACCACGCCTGGCCCGAATGCCGTGTTCACCTTCTCCGACGGCACCACCGGCACCGTCGAGCTCGAGCCGACGGAGTGCGGCACCCCCGATGGAGGGTCACCGACCAACATCGGCGCCATCGCCAGCATGTCCGCAGGGGCGGCGCCGAACTTCCCCGGGGCCTGGTACACACCGGCCCTGCCGGATCCCGTGGAGATGCTCTCGGTCGGATCGAGCACGGTATGTCCCGACAACGCGGTGACGGGCACGATGACGATCACCTTCGACCAGCCCGTCACCGACCCCGTCTTCCACCTGTACAACCTGGATGCGGCGCAGTGGCGGTTCCAGGACGGCACGCTCACCAAGCTCTCGGGCAACGACGCCCTGGAGGTCGTCGGCTCGACAGCGAACGAGACCAACGTCCCTGCGAACGGCGCGGGTTGTAACGCCGATGACGACGCCCTCCCGCCCGCTGGTTGCGGCTCCGTCCAGCTCACCGGGACCTTCGACTCCATCTCCATCGACCTGACGGACATCGACGAGGCGACCAGCGGCGACGGCCACTCCTTCACCGTGTCCGTCCAGCCCGACCCGCCCGTCTGTGGTCCCGGCGGGACGCTGGTCCCGGTCGACCTGATTCAGAACCCGAGCTTCGAGAGCCGCACCGGCGACTTCCAGAACAGCTCAGCGGCGAGCACGATCGGCTTCGCCACCGGGTGGCAGGACAGCCACCCCACGGGCGGTCAGTACCACTACTTCTCACCGACGTTCGACTCCGGCCCCGGCGCAGCGACGATGCCGCTGCGTGCTGGTGCCGAGGGCTACGGCTTCATGGGTGGGCACTCCAGCGGTGGCGTGGGCGAGGGGGCGACGAACACCCTGCTCGCGCCGCTGGACCCGCTGTCGACCTACGTCGGCTACTACTCGATCGCCGCCGGCGGTTACAGCCGCCAGGGCGACGGCTACATGCAGTTCTTCGGCGTGAGCGATCCCGACGTGGGCTCCATCCCCGGCACGAATGTGGTTGCTCCGACCCCGGCCAACTCCGAGCCCCTCTTCTCGACGCCCGTCACCGAGTTCCCCGGTGCGGGTGCCACCCCTGAGTGGGAGCAGGTCGAGTTCACGCTGAACGCCAGCCAGCCCTGGTCGTACCTGCGGGTGGAGGTGCGTAACGCCGATCCCGCAGCGGACGGCACCGTGGCTGGTCAGACGTGGGTCAACTTCGACGACTTCCACCTGTTCGAGTGCCAGTACGAGGTCGACTTCGGTGACGCGCCGGAGTCCTACGACACGCTCCTGGCCGACGACGGCGCCCGCCACAACATCGTGCCCGGGCTGAGCCTCGGCGCCGACGTCGACGGCGAGACCGACGGTCAGCCCGGAGCGGCGGCCGACGGCGACGGCGCCGACGAGGACGGTCTCGTCTCTCCCGACGAGCTGACCTTCAGCGGGCCGACGGTCACTGTCGCGGCCACCAACGACACCGGTGAGCCGGCCACCCTGGCCGGCTGGGTCGACCTGGACGCCGACGGCACCTTCGAGGACTCCGAGCGGGTTCTCGTCCCGGTCCCGGCCGGCTCGGGCGCTGACACCTACACGCTGCAGTTCCCCCAGGTCGCCACCGGGTCCAGCGATTCGATGGCTCGCTTCCGGCTCTTCCCGGGTGACATCACGGACCCCTCGCCCACCGGCCACGTGCTGGGCGGTGAGGTCGAGGACCACGCGGTGACCTTCGCCGAGCAGGCGATCTGGCAGTGCGAGCCGACGGGTCTGCTGTTCCAGAACCCGAACGCGACGCCGCCGCTGAACATCGTCAACGTCGACCTGGTCACCGGAGACACCCCGGCCCCGCAGATCGTGGAGGGTTGGACGGTCAACGGCGTCGGGTACAACGTCCAGGACGACTACATCTACGGCTGGGGCACCCACCCCGACACGAGTCGCACCGGTCTGGTTCGGGTTGGCTCGGACGGCAGCGTGGTCTTCCTCGGCATGCCCACGGGCGATGCCGACGCGGTGGCCGCTTTCCCCGGTGGTGGGGCCGTGGGTGATGTGGATCCGAACAACCAGTACTGGTCCTACAACCCCAACAACGGGGACTGGTTCCAGGTCGATCTGGCCACCAACACGCTCGTGGACTGGGGCAACGCCCCCACCCCGGGTCTGACCTCGGGTGTGGACTGGGCCTTCGTCCCGGGCACGAACAAGCTGTGGCGTCTGCCGGCCAACGCGGCCCTGGGCAGCACCTCCCTGATCGGTTTCGACATCACCACCCACACCTGGACCACCCCGGTGGACCTGGGTCCGGTGAGTGACAACGTCACCGGTGCGACGTTCGCGGACCCGAACGGCAACCTCTACGCCTCCTACAACAGCACCGGTGAGATCTGGCGGGTCGACACCGAGACGAACACTGCGGCGCTGCTGGCTCCGGAGGGTCCGATCTCTGCCGGCAACGACGGGGCACGGTGCGCGAACGCGCCGCTGCCGATCGACTTCGGTGACGCGCCGGCCGGTTACGGCACGGAGCTGGTCGACGACGGTCCGCGGCACGGGGTGCCCGACTACGACGCGGCCACCGGGACGGCTCCGCTGATGCTGGGTTCCAGCATCGACATCGACCTCGACGGCGTGCCGACCCCGGACGCCGACGGGGACGACACGACCGGCGCGGACGACGAGGACGCGGTCAGCGGCCCGATCCAGATCTCGGCCAACGCGCCGGTGGTCTCGGTCTCGGCGACCAACGACACCGGTGCGGCGGCGACGCTGGCCGGGTGGGTCGACCTGGATGGTGACGGCTCCTTCGAGGAGTCCGAGCGGGTCACGGTCGAGGTGCCGGCGAGCTCCGGCACGGCCGACTACACCCTGACCTTCCCGGCTGCGACCGCGACCTCGGGGGTCTTCGCCCGGTTCCGGTTGTTCCCGGGCACCGAGACCGACCGTTCCCCGCTGGGGAACGCCGGTGCCGGTGAGGTCGAGGACTACGCGGTGCTGGTGCGTTCGCTGGAGGTGGACAAGACCTTCGGTGCGACCGCGGAGACCCGCATCGGTGACACGGTCACCTACACGGTGACGGTGCACAACCCGAGTGAGGTCGCCTACACCGCTGAGGACCCGGCTCGGGTCCAGGACGACCTGTCCGGGGTGCTGGACGACGCGACCTACAACGACGACGAGACCGCCACCGGCGGGACCGTGTCCTACGCCGAGCCGCGGCTCACGTGGTCCGGTGCGCTGGCTCCGGATGAGACGGTGACGATCACCTACTCGGTCACTCTGACCGGGGCGGGGGACCAGTCGGTGGACAACACCGCCTTCCAGACGGTGTGCCCGGCCGATGAGCCCGACTGCGACCCGACCCCGCCGCAGGAGTGTGTGGACGGAGTGGACCCGGCCACCGGTCTGGCCTGCGACAGCGTGGAGTTCCTGCTGCCGAAGCTGGACATCACCAAGACCGCCGACCGGACCGAGCTGCCCGGTGTCGGGGAGACGGTGGGGTACACCGTGACGGCGACCAACTCCGGTGAGGCGCCGTTCACGGCGACCCGTCCGGCGGTGGTGCTGGATGATCTGTCGGCGGTGCTGGACGATGCCACCGGCCCGGACGGCCTGACTGCGGACCTGGGTGCGGCGCCGACCTTCTCCGACCCGCTGATCACGTGGGCCGGTGAGCTGGCCGTGGGCGAGACGGTGACGATCACCTACACGGTGACCTACACCGGTGCCGGTGACACCGAGCTGGTCAACGTGGCCTTCGGCCCGCAGTGCGGGGCCGATGACCCGAACTGCGACACCCCCCCGCCGACCCCGGCGTGCGACCCGGCCGATGAGAACGGGCTGGACCCGGAGACCGGGCTGCCCTGTGATCGGGTGACCGTTCCCGGTGCTCTGCTGGAGGTCACCAAGACCGTCGACCCGGCCTCGGGCACCACGGTGAGCGCGGGGGAGGAGCTGACCTACACGATCACCTTCGCCAACAACGGCATCGCCGAGGCGGTCGTCGACGGCTGGACCGATGCGTTGACCAACGTGGTCGACGACGCGGAGGTGACCGAGGGCCCGAGTGCCTCGGACGAGGACCTGACGGTCTCGGCGATCACCGATGACCGGTTCACCGTCACCGGCACGGTCCCGGCTGGCGAGTCCTCCACGGTGACCTACACCGTGGAGGTCCTGCCTGACGGTGAGCGCGGGAACAACGTCCTGGGCAACTTCGTCCTCCCGCCGGGGGTCGTCGACCCGCCGACGGAGTGCGAGGACGGCAACGGACTGTGCACCGAGAACCCCGTCGCTGAGATCGTGGACTCCAAGTCCGTGGCCCCGGAGTCCGGGACGGCGGTGCTCTCCGGTCAGGAGATCACCTACACCCTGACCTTCGCCAACATCGGTGAGGGCCCGGGCGCGGTCGACAGGGCCGACGACCTGACCCACGTGCTGGACGACGCGGATCTGGTCGGTGTCCCGGTGGCCTCTGACCCGGCGCTGTCGGTGTCGGAGCTGGTCGCCGGTCGCTACACCATCACCGGTGAGCTGGCTGCGGACCAGACGGTCACGGTGTCCTACACCGTCGTGGTGCGGGACGCCGACGAGATGGGAGACGCCACCCTGGCGAACTTCCTGGTCGACCCGACCGATCCGCCGATCGTGGAGCCGGTGTGCGAGGAGGGCGACGAGGACTGCACCAGCAACCCGGCGCCGAAGGTGCTGGACTCCAAGTCGGTGGACCCCGAGACCGGGACCGAGGTGGTCTCGGGTGAGGAGCTGACCTACACGCTCACCTTCACCAACGAGGGCACCGCCGCCGGTGCGGTGGATCGGGTCGACGACCTGACCCACCTGCTGGACGACGCCGACCTGGTCGAGGGCCCGACCGCCTCGGACGACGCGCTGACGGTGTCCGACATCGTCGGCGGCCGGTTCACCGTCACCGGTGACCTGGCGGTCGACCAGACCGTCACGGTCACCTACACGGTGGTGGTGCGGGAGGCCGAGGACATGGGAGACGCCACCCTGGCGAACTTCCTGCTCGACCCGACCGATCCGACTCCTGAGGAGCCGGTGTGTGAGGAGGGCAGCGAGGACTGCACGACCAACCCGGCGCCGAAGGTGCTGGACTCCAAGAGCGTGGCTCCGGAGACCGGGACCGAGGTGGAGCCGGGTCAGGAGCTGACCTACACGCTGACCTTCAGCAACGAGGGCAGCGCGGCCGGTGCGGTGGATCGGGTGGATGACCTGACCCACCTGCTCGACGACGCCACCATCACCACCGAGCCGACGGCTTCGGATGAGTCGCTGACGGTCTCGGAGATCGTGGACGGACGGTTCGGTGTCACCGGTGAGCTGGCGGCCGGTCAGAGCGTCAGGGTCTCCTACACGGCCACCATCGACGAGGCGGCGGAGCTGGGTGATGGGCAGGTGGCCAACTTCCTGCTCGATCCGGCTGATCCGACTCCTGAGGAGCCGGTGTGTGCGGAGGGCAGCGAGGACTGCACCTTCAACCCGATCCCGAACGTCGTCGACTCCAAGTCGGTCGATCCGGAGACCGGGAGCGAGGTGGCCTCGGGTGAGGAGCTCACCTACACGCTGACCTTCGCCAACATCGGTCAGGCGCCGGCTGTGGTGGACCGGGTCGATGACCTGAGCCACCTGCTGGATGATGCCCAGCTGGTCGAGGGCCCGACGGCCTCCGACGACGCGTTGAGCGTGGGCGAGGTCGTCGATGGTCGGTTCGCGATCACCGGTGAGCTGGCTGCGGACCAGACCGTGACGGTCACCTACACGGTGGTGGTCAAGGACGCCGAGGCGATGGGTGATGGTGCGCTGGCGAACTTCCTGCTCGACCCGGCCGATCCGACTCCGGAGGAGCCGGTGTGTGAGGAGGGTAGTGAGGACTGCACCACCAACCCGGCGGCCAAGGTCGTCGACAGCAAGTCGGTGGATCCGGAGACGGGTGCCTCGGTGCAGGCCGGCAGCGAGCTGACCTACACGTTGACCTTCAGCAACGAGGGCAGCGCGGCGGGCAGCGTGGATCGGGTCGATGACCTGACCCACGTGCTGGATGATGCCGAGATCACCTCCGAGCCGGTGGCCTCCGATGACGCCCTGTCGGTGTCGGAGCTGGCTGAGGACCGCTACACCATCACCGGTGAGCTGGCCGCGGGTCAGACCGTGACCGTGTCCTACACGGTGACGGTGCTGGCTCCCGACGAGCAGGGGGACTCGCAGCTGGCGAACTTCCTGCTCGACCCGGAGGAGGACAGCCCGTCCGAGCCGGTCTGCGAGGGCGAGGACTGCACCTTCAACCCCGTCTCCGACATCACGGTGTCGAAGTCGGTCGACCCGGCCACCGGGTCGGAGGTGCAGCAGGGTGATGAGCTGTCCTACACCCTGACCTTCACCAACACCGGCGCCGGTGAGGGTGTGGTGGACCACACCGACCACATGGCCGGTGTGCTCGACGACGCCACGGTGACCGAGTTCCCGACCCCGTCGGAGGATGTGCTGACCGTCGCCGAGGGCGACGACCAGTACACCGTCCAGGGCACCCTGGCCGCTGGCCAGACGGTGACGGTCAGCTACACCGTCCAGGTGCGGGACTGGGACGAGCAGGGTGACCACCGGCTGGTCAACTTCGTCACCCCGACCGGTCAGGAGTCCCCGGCCGGTGCCGAGTGCGTCGAGGGCAGCGAGCTCTGCACCGAGAACCCGGTCCAGGAGCCTGGGGCTCCTGCTCCGGATCCGGAGCAGCCGCCGGCTCCCGACCAGCCGCCGGCCCAGTCTCCGGATGGCGGGCAGCTGCCCGACACCGGTGCGCCGTCGGCGATGGTCGCGGCCCTGCTGGGCGGCCTGGTGCTGGTGCTGATCGGCAGCGGGGTGCTGGTGGCCCGCCGCCGTCGGCTCGCCGGGCTCCGGCTGGAGGAGTGATCGGCTGAAGGACAGCGACCTGCGGGTCGCACCCTGAGGCACCGCGCACCCCGTGCGCGGTGCCTCAGGAGCACCATCAGCGTCTCGCCGGGAGGTTCTCGCCGCTCCGCAGCTGAGCGGCACCATCCCGGTGGCGGCGAGGAGGGCGTGGACGTGACACAGGGGGGCTCCATCATGGTCGGGCGACGGGTCGAGAAGCCGCTGGTGGACGGCCTCAGCACCGGCCATGGCGACAGCAGCGGCCCCGTCCCCCGTCAGCCCGCCGCCGTGGTGCGGGACTGGGCCAGGGCCAACGGCTACCCGGTCAGCGACCAGGGACGGATCTCGGTGCAGGTCGAGGCGGCCTACCGCGCCGCCCACGGGGGATGACCCGGAGTCGTCGCGACGAGCCTCAGTCCGGCTGGCCGCCAGCCCGGGCGGCTGCCGCCGTGACCGAGCGGAGCAGCCACGCCGTGTAGGCCTCCCGCGCCCACCCGGACTGGACCACCAGCTGCTGCCAGGCCTCTGGGGAGCCGAGGAAGGACAGCTCGGCCGCCACCGAGTCCGGAGCGTCGGGAGAGGCGATCCCGCGCCGGCGCAGCTCGTCCAGCAGCCGGAGGAGGTCGGCGTGGCGGCGCTGCAGGATCTGCTCGAGCGCCTCCGCGACCACGGGGTCGGACAGCGCCGCGGCCAGGACGACCGTCCACAGCGCGTGGCCCCGCTCGTTGGCCGTGGCCAGGATCTCGACGACCGCCGGGAGGAACTGCTCGTCGGGCACCTCGAGGACACCCGCCCCGACCTCGGTGTCGGCGAGGGAGGTCCGGCCCTCGCTGCCGGCGAAGGTGGTCTCGAAGGCGGCCAGCAGCAGCGCGGCCTTCGAGCCCTGACCCTTCACCGTCTCCGTCGACACCCCGGCCGTGCGGGCGATGGCGGCCAGCGTGGTGCTCTGGTAGCCGGTCCGGGCGAAGAGCTCCGCGGCCGCGCGCACCACCCTCCGCCGGGTCTCCTCCGCCTGCTGGGCGCGCAGCTCGGACCGGTACGCACGACGTCCCGCCATACCTATTGACTACCTCCACGGTGTACTCAATACTTCGTTGCGGTATTCATCTTAGGGGGAGTTGCGATGTCCACGTTCCTGATCTGCTGCACACCGGCCCACGGCCACGTCCTGCCGCTGGTGGCGGTCGCCCGGCACCTCGACGCATCCGGGCACCGGGTGCTCGTCCTCACCAGCGAGCGCTACCGGGCCCGGGTCGAGGCCGCCGGCGCCCGGCTCGTCCCGCTGCCCGCCGACGCCGACATCGACCTGGACCGGGCCGCCGACCTGCCCGGACGGGCCGGCCTCCGTGGCCCGGCGGCGCTGCGGTTCGACCTGCGTCAGCTGTTCCTGCGCCCGGCGCCGGCCCAGCTGGCGGCCCTGGAGGCGGTGCTGGCGAGCGAGCCGGTCGACGCCGTCCTCACCGAACCGCTGTTCGTGGGTGCGGCGATGCTCACCGCGCGGCCGCGGGCGACCCGTCCGCCGGTGGTGGCGCTGGGCATCTTCCCGCTCGGGGCGATGAGCCGGGACGCCGCACCGTTCGGCCTCGGGCTGACGCCGGTGCCGGGCCCGCTGGGCCGGGTGCGCAACGTCGTGCTCAACGTGGTGGCGTCCCGGGTGGTGTTCGGCTCGGTGCAGCGGGAGGCCGAGGCGCTGTTCCGCTCGACCGCGGGCGCCCCGCTGCGCCGCTTCCTGATGGACTGGACCTCCACGGCCGATGCGCTGGTGCAGTTCACGGTGCCGGGCTTCGAGTACCCGCGCAGCGACCTGCCGGCGACCGTGCACTTCGTCGGGCCGCTCCCGCCGGCCGTCTCCGAGGTCGCCGTACCGGCCTGGTGGCCCGAGCTGCAGAGCGGGCGTCCGGTGGTGCACGTCACCCAGGGCACCATCGCCAACAGCGATCCCGAGCAGCTCATCCTGCCGACGGTGCGGGGACTCGCGGACCGCGACGCGCTGGTCGTCGTCTCGACCGGTGGCCGGCCCGTGGCGATGCTCGGCGACGACCTGCCCGGCAACGTCCGGGTCGCGGAGTACCTGCCCTACGACCGGCTGCTGCCGCTGGTGGACGTGATGGTCACCAACGGTGGTTACGGCGGGGTGCAGCAGGCGCTCGCGCACGGCGTCCCGCTGGTGGTCGCCGGGCAGACCGAGGACAAGCTCGAGGTGACCGCGCGGGTCGGGTGGTCGGGGGCGGGGATCAACCTGCGCACCGACCGGGCCGCGGACGCCGACGTCGCGGCGGCGGTCGACACCGTGCTGAGCGACCCCTCCTACCGCACCGCGGCAGCGCGGATCGGGGCCGAGATCGCAGGTGCCCCCGGGCTGGCCGGGCTGGACGCCGTGCTGGCCGGGCTCGGCGGGTCGGTGGCCGTCAGCTCCTGAACGGGCGGGCCGGTCACTGCTGGACGGCCTCGGCGACGGTCGGCGCCCAGTCGTGCACCTCGATGGTGCTGGCGTCGTCGAGGTCGAGCTGGTCGCGGAGGGTGAGGGTGACCGGCGGCTGCGTGGGCGCGGTGACCACCAGCTCGTGCCCGGCGTCGGGGGAGGAGGGGGTCGCCGCCGCGAGCCAGTGCAGCTGAAGGTAGGCCGAGGCGTCCGGGGCCAGGGTGTGCCGGGTCGGTGGCGAGGAGGGGTCGGACGTCACGGTCGGGTCGAGCAGCTCGCCGGTGCCGTCGCGGACGACGAGGGCCGGCGCCCCGTCCAGCACCAGCGGCCGCTCGGTGCAGTTGGTGACACCGAGGACGAGGTGGCGGTGACCCAGCGCGGGCTCGATCCGGCTGCTGGCCAGCACCGGCTCGGTGCTGCCGGAGCACCCGCCGCCCAGGGGCGGGGGCGGGGTGGCGCCGCGGCTCGGGTCGCTCGGCGGACGGTCGGTGTCCGGCGCGGGCGCCGTCGTCGGGGGAGCGGGGATCCGGCTGGGCGCCTGGTTCTCCGGGACGGCCTGCAGCGTCGTGGCCTGGCAGGCCGACAGCGCGGCCGCGACCGCGACGACGGCGGCCACTGCTGCTCGGTGCACGCCGACATCATGGACGCTGCGACCAAGACGGTGCGCCCATCGGGGCTGCCCACGGATCGCGCAGCCGCTGCGGCCGGGGTCCCCGCAGGCTCAGGACGCGGCCAGGGTGGCCTGCGTGGTCTGCTCCCGGCCGTCGCGCAGGTAGGTGATGGTCACCGTGGTCGCGGGGGCGTGGAACCGGATGGCGGCGATCAGCGCGTCGGCCGTCCCGGTGGGCACGTCGTCCACGGCGGTGACCACGTCGCCGGCCTCCAGACCCGCCTGCTCGGCCGGGCTGCCCGGGGTGACCGAGCGCAGCTGCGCGCCCGGGCCGTCGGAGCCCTGCGAGCCGTCGTTGCCCACGGTGACGCCCAGCGTGGTGTCGTCGGCGGTGCCGTCGGCGATCAGCTCGTCGGCGATCCTGCTGGCCACGTCGGACGGGATCGCGAAGCCGATGCCGATGCTGCCCGCCTGCTCGCCCTGCTCGGCGGTGCTGGCGATCGAGGAGTTGATGCCGATCACCCGTCCCTCCAGGTCGACCAGGGGTCCACCGGAGTTGCCCGGGTTGATCGCGGCGTCGGTCTGCACCGCCTGGTAGACCGCCTCGCCGCTCAGCCCGGAGCGCACCGGACGGGCCAGGGTGGAGACCACCCCGCTGGTGACGGTCTTGCTCAGTCCCAGCGGGGCGCCGACGGCGACCACGGTCTGGCCGACGGTGACGGTGTCGGAGGGGGCGAAGGTGGCCGGGGTGAGCGAGGCCGGGTCGACCTCGCCGCCCTCGATCCGGATCACGGCGAGGTCGTTGGCGGCGGACTCGCCGACCAGCGTGGCGGTGGCGGTCCGGCCGTCCTCGAGCACGACCTGGATCCGGGCACTCCCGCCGGCGGAGGCCACCACGTGCTGGTTGGTGAGGATGTGGCCCCGGCGGTCGACGATGATGCCGGTGCCGACCCCGCTGCCGCCGGGGCTCTGCACCTGGATGGTCACGGTGCTGGGGGAGATCACCTGCGCCGCGGCGGCGACCGTGCCGTCGGTCCGGGCGCTCACCGGGGCGTTGCCGCCGGCCACCTGCACCGCGCTGGGGACGGCGTCGTCGTCGAGCAGCGCGTACCCGCCCACCCCGGCGGTGCCGCCGACCAGCGCGGCGACCGCGGCGACCACGGCCACCAGCCGCATCGAGCCCGGGCGGCGCTGGGAGGCCGCGACGGGCGCTGGCGCGCCGTACGCTCCGGCGGGACCCGCGCTCGGGGTG
>NZ_QPKK01000109.1 GCF_003344635.1 Desertihabitans aurantiacus | reverse complement strand
CGGCCGACCTGTCCGTGGCCGCCGACGACGATGATCCTCATGGTGTCCCTTCCGGGGTGGGTGGGGCTGGGGTCGGCCGGTCGGCCGTCCAGGTGCGGAGCTTGTGCGGGTTGACCTGCAGCCAGACGTCGGTGACGAGCCCGCGCCGGACGCGCAGGGTGAGCAACCCGAGCAGCTGGTCGCCGGCGGTGGGGTCGGCGGCCACCACGCGGTGGACGGCGCCGTCACCGGCGCGCTCCTTGACCAGGTGCAGCCCCGGGTGCTTGCGGACCACACCCACCAGGAAGCGGGCGACGGCGTCGACGCCCAGCACCGGGCGGCGGGCGGCGCTGACCACGCCACCACCGTCGGAGCGCAGGGTGACCGAGGGGTCGAGCAGGGCGACCAGCGCGTCGACGTCGCCGTTGCCGGCGGCCCGGGCGAAGGCGCGGGTGACCGCGTCGTGCTCGCGCCGCTCCGCACCGAGCGCGTCGTGGTCGCGCACCCGCCGCCGGGCCGACGAGGCGAGCTGTCGGGTCGCGGCCGGGGTGCGGCCGACCACGGCGGCGATCTCGGCGAAGGGCAGCCCGAACACGTCGTGCAGCACGAAGGCGACCCGTTCGGCCGGCGTCATCGCCTCCATCACGACCAGCAGCGCGGTGCTGACCGACTCGTCGAGGGTGATGCGGTCGGCGGGGTCGGACGGCGCGCTCGGACCGGCGAGGAAGAGGTCGGCCGGGACCGGTTCGGGCAGCCACTCCCCGACGTAGCGCTCGCGGCGGTGCCGTGCGGAGGCGAGGACGTCGAGGCAGACCCGGCTGGCGACCCGGGTGAGCCACCCCTGCACGTTGCCGACGGCGGCGCGCTCGGCCTCGGTCATCCGGTACCAGCGCAGGTAGGTCTCCTGCACGGCGTCCTCGGCCTCGGCCAGGGTGCCGAGCATCCGGTAGGCGAGCGAGAGCAGCCGGCGCCGCTCCTGCTGCACCTCCGGGATGTCGGCCGTGGCGGCGTCCACCTCAGGCCACGTCGCCGGTGACGGGCACGCGGGCCGCGGTCCTCGTCACGGTGTCGGTGTCGGCGAGGGAGACGATGTCGCGTCCACCGGTGCCGGCGGCCAGCCAGCCGAGCAGCACGCGGACCTTCCGCTCCACCGACGGCACGGCCAGCACGTGGTATCCGCGGTGCATGAGCCAGGCCAGCAGCCCGCGGACGACGATGCCTCGCCACTGGAAGATGCCGTGGCCGAGGCCCAGGGTGGCAACCACGCCGAGGCTGTGGTGCACGTACTCCCGCGGCTCGCGACCGCGCAGCGTGGCCACCAGGTTCGCCGCGAGCAGCTTGCCCTGGCGGACCGCGTGCTGGGCGTTGGGCACCGTCCTGCGGCCGGAGCCGACGGCGAGGTCGGGCACCGCGGCGTTGTCACCCGCGGCCCAGGCGTGCGGCACCACCTGCCCGTCACGCTCCACCCGCAGGTCGGCGCGGACGGTGACGAAGCCGCGGGCGTCCAGCGGCAGGTCGGTGTGGGTGGCGACGACCGGGTTCGCCGCGTTGCCGGCCGCCCAGACGATCAGACCGGAGTCGAACTCGGTGCCGTCGGACAGCACCACGTGGCCGTCGACGGCCGAGCGCACCTGGGTGTCGAGGTGCACCGACGCGCCGCGCTCGCGCAGGTGGCGCACCACCCAGCGTCCGGGACCGTCGGTGACCTCGGGCAGCACCCGGCCGGTCGCCTCGACCAGGTGGAAGGACAGCTCCTCCCGGGCGATCTCGGGGTAGCGGCGCAGCAGTGCCGTCGCCAGCGACAGCGTCTCCCCGAACACCTCGACGCCGGTGAACCCGCCGCCCACCACGGTGACGGTGAGCAGCCGGCGCCGCAGCGGGCCGGGCGGCAGGGTGGCGGCCCGGTCGAAGCTGGTGAGGATCCGGTCCCGGACCGCGACCGCCTCCTCCACCCGCTTCAGCCCGATGGCGTGCTCGGCGATGCCGGGCACGGGGAAGACCCGGGTGACCGCGCCCGCGGTGACCACCAGCTCGTCGTAGTGCTCCTGCCAGTGCGACCCGTCCACCGTGGTGATGTCGGCGGTGCGGCTGGCGTGGTCGATCCGGGTGACCTCCCCGGCGACCACCCGGGTACGTCGCAGGTGGTCGCGCAGCGACACCGCCGCGTGCCTGGGCTCGACCGACCCGGCGGTCACCTCGGGCAGGAACGGCTGGTAGGTCATGTACGGGCGGGGGTCGACCAGCGTCACCCGGGCCTCGCTCCGTCGCAGCCGCCGCTGCAGCCCCCAGGCGGTGTACAGACCGGCGTACCCTCCGCCGACGATCAGGACGTGCTTCACGACTGGCTCCTCCTCGCTGCTCCGACACCATGGTGACGAGGCAGCGGCCCCGGATGTCAGGTCGTCCCGGCTACACCTCGCGCCGCGGGTCGGCCTCGGTGGTCAGGGTGACGTCGAGGTCGGCGAGCGCGGCACGGATGGCGTCGTCGAGCGGCAGGCTGCGCAGCTCGTCCCGCACGGCGCGGGCGCGGTGGTGGTCGCCGGTGCGGACCAGCAGCTCGGCGAGGTAGGCCAGCACCGCGGCGCGATCGGCCGGTGGCGCGTCGGGGTGGCGGACCAGCCCGGCCTCGAGGACGGCGATCCCGCGTGCGGCGTCGCCGCGGACGTCGCCCTGCCGGGAGGCGGTCTTCAGCACCCGGCCCAGCGCGCCGGCACTCGGGGACGGCTCGGGCTGGGAGCGTCCACTGATCCGCAGCCAGTTGCCGCCCGGGTCGACCACGCTGAACCCGGCGGCGGTGCCCTGGTGGCGCCGCGGCCGGGTGATCCGCGGGATCCCGGTGACCGGGAGACGTCCGTAGGCCGCCCGCAGACCGGCGGCGAGCTCGTCGAAGAAGACCCCCGTGTCGGACACCTGGATGATCACGCTGCCCAGCGACTGCTCGGGCTCGAAGGTGTCCAGCGCGAAGAACTGCAGGTCGATGCCGCCCCGGCGGACGCCGGCGCACGGGTACGGACGGTCCTGCCGGTAGGTCGTCTCGAAGCCCAGCGCGGTGTAGAAGCCCAGCACGTCGTCGAGGGAGCGGCAGGGCAGGATCGGGACGACCACCTCGTCAGCCACGGGCCTGAGCGTAGTCCGCCGGCACCCCGAGGGTCACTGGCGGATCTGGTCGGGGTGACAGGATTTGAACCTGCGACCTCTTCGTCCCGAACGAAGCGCGCTACCAAGCTGCGCCACACCCCGATGTCCCTGACGGACACCGGCCCGCTCCTCGAGGGCAGCGGGCCACGGGCGAGTCTAGCCGACACCGCCCGTCGGCGCACATCGCCGGTGCGGCTCAGAGCTCGGGGCGGGCGGTGAGGGTGAGCAGGCTCGCCTCGGGCGGGCAGGCGAAGCGGTAGGGCGCGTAGGGGGACATGCCGAGCCCGGCGCTGACGTGCAGCGCGGAGCGGTGGATGCCGCCGTCGGCGGTGCGGGCCTCGTGGGAGCTGAGGCCCTTGACCCGGGACGGGTCGATGTCGCAGTTGGTGACCAGGGCCCGTCCACCGGGCAGGCAGACCTGGCCGCCGTGGGTGTGGCCGGCGAGCACCAGGTCGACCCGGTCGGCGGCCATCGCGTCCAGCACCCGCAGGTAGGGCGCGTGGGTGACCCCGATGCTGACGTCGTGCCCGGGGGAGACCGCGCCGGCGACCGAGGCGTAGTCGTCGCGGTCGAGGTGGGCGTCGTCGGTGCCCCGCAGCTCGATCCGGACGCCGTGCACCTCCACCGTGGCCCGGCGGGAGGTGAGGTCGTGCCAGCCGGCGTCGGTGAAGCGCTGCACCAGCGTCCGCCAGGGCAGGTCCTCCTCCCGCTCCGGAGTGGCGCCGGGGGAGGACCACAGGTAGGCGGCCGGGTTCTTCAGCCGGGGGCTGAAGTAGTCGTTGCTGCCGAGGACGAAGGCGCCCGGACGCTCGGTCAACCGTCCGAACGCGCGCAGCAGCGGCTCCACCGACCGGGCGGAGGCGAGGTTGTCACCGGTGTCGACCACCAGGTCGGGCTCCAGCCCGGCAAGCCGGGAGACCCAGTCCAGCTTCGCCCGCTGACCCGGCAGCAGGTGCAGGTCGGACAGGTGCAGGACACGCACCGGGGGCGAGCCGGCCGGCAGCAGGGGCAGCTCGAAGCGGCGCAGCCGGAAGGCGTGCGGCTCGACCAGGGTGCCCCAGGCCAGGCAGGCCGCTCCCAGGGTGCCGACGACGGCGGCGCCCCGGAGGAGGCGACTCACTCGTCGTCGTCCTCGTCGTCCTTCTTGCTGTCCTTCTTCTTGCTGTCCTTCTTGTTGTCGCTGCTCTTCTTGCTCTTCTTCTTGTCGTCGTCATCGTCGTCGCGGGGCTGCGGACGCGGACCGGCGGAGAAGTAGAGGTAGATCGTGCTGCCCTGCTTGGCCCGGCTCTTGTCGGAGGGGCCGAGGTAGGCGCCACGCGGGGCGCTGCTGTAGGTGTTGGCGCGGACGACGTTGAAGCCGGCGGCGTTCAGCTTCTCCTCCGCCTCCTCCGCGCTCAGCCCGACGACGCTCGGGACGTCGGCGGTCTTGCCCTCGCGGACGTTGTTGGACGGCTTGGGGAACTTGGTCTTCGGCTTCCCCTTGAGCGCCTCGGTCATCGCCGGCTTCCAGATGAACTGACCGGCGTCGCCACCACCGGACCCGGCCAGGTAGGTGTCGCTCACCGGCAGGGTGCGGCCCTTGAGGGACTTCCGCTTGCCCTTCCAGTAGGGGTTGGTCTTGTCGATCGCGATCGAGGCGCAGCCGGCGACCTCGGGGGTGTAGCCGCAGAACCAGACGGCCTGGTTGTTGTCGGTGGTGCCGGTCTTGCCGGCGGTCGCATAGCCCTTGCCGATGTCGGCCGGACGCCCGGTGGCATCCATCACGCCCTGCAGCAGGCTGTTCACGCCGCGCGCGACGTCGGCCTCGACCACGCGCTCGCAGCCGGCACCCGGGATCGGGATCTCCTCGCCGGTGCCGCTGGTCACGCGCTCCACGATGACCGGCTCGCAGTGCACGCCGTCGGCGGCGAAGGTGGCGTAGCCCTCGGCCATCGACAGCGGCGTGATGTCCACCGAACCCAGCGGGAGGGAGAAGATCGTCGACTGCTCGGCCCACGGGTCGCCGCTGGACAGCGCCACGCCGGTCTTGTCGAGCATCTCGGTGACGTTGCACATGCCGGTGTCGCGGCCGAGCTGCAGGAAGTAGGTGTTGACCGACCACGCCGTCGCGGTGGCCATCGACATGTTGCTGCCCGAGCGGGTGGAGTTCCTCGGCTTGTAGCCCTTCGGCACCTTGACGGTGCCCTCGCAGGCCTGGAAGCGGGTGTCGCTGAAGTCCTTCTGCTGCGGCGCGTTGTAGCGCTTGGTCATCGGGATGCCCTTCTCCAGGGCGGCCGCGGCGACGAAGGTCTTGAAGGTCGACCCGGCCTGGAACCCCTCCGCGCCGCCGAGGCTGGCCGGTACCGCGTAGTTGTAGTAGGTCTGGCCCTTGTCGGTGCCCATCTCCGGGCGCGACTGCGCCATCGCCATGATCAGCCCGGTCCCCGGCTGGACCATCGTCATGGTCGAGATCACCGGGTCGGTCGGGGCGATGAGCTCCGAGATCGCCTTCTCGGCGGCCTGCTGGGTCTTGCGGTCGATCTGGGTCTCGATCCGCAGCCCGCCGCGCTTGAGCTGGGACTCGCGCTCGGCCACGGTCGAGCCGAGGGCCTCGTTGGTGAGCAGGGTCTGGCGCACGTAGTCGCACAGGAACGGGAACTCGGTGCCGACGCAGCCGTTGGTGAAGGACTTCACCCGCCCCGGGTCCCACTCGGTGGCGGCGGCCTCCTTGGCCGCCTCCGGGGTGACCAGGCCGAGCTGGACCATCCGGTTGATGACGACGTCGCGACGCTCGATGGCCCGCTCGGGGAAGCGCACCGGGTCGGTCGCGGTCGGGTTCTGCACCAGACCGGCCAGCATGGCGGCCTCGGCCAGCTCGAGGTTCTTCGCGGTCTTGCCGAAGTAGTGCCAGGCGGCCTGGTTCACGCCGTAGGCGCCGTCGCCGTAGTAGGCGATGTTGAGGTAGCGCTCGAGGATCTCGTCCTTGGAGAAGCGCTTCTCCATCGCGATGGCGTAGCGCATCTCCTGGATCTTGCGGGAGTAGGACTGCTCCTGCGCGGCCAGGATGCCGGCCTCGTCGCCGGCGGCCTTGGCCTTCTCGATCTGGACCATCTTCACGTACTGCTGGGTGATGCTGGAGCCGCCCTGGGTGGAGCCGCCCGCGGTGTTCTGGGCGAACGCCCGCAGGGTGCCGACCAGGTCGATGGCGCCGTGCTCGTAGAAGCGGTGGTCCTCGATGGCGATCTGGGCCTGCTGCATCACCGGGGCGATGTCCTCCAGGGGGACGTAGACCCGGTTCTCCTCGAAGAAGTCGGCCAGCACCGAGCCGTCGGCCATCAGCACCTGGGAGCGCTCCGGCTGCGGCGGCGTCTCCAGGTCGGCGGGCAGCAGCTCGAGGCTGTCGGCCGTCGCCCGGCTGCCGGTGCCGGCGACGGCGGCGAACGGCACCACCAGGCCCGCCGCGAGCAGGCCCATGAGGACGCTGACGACGACGAACATGATGGTGGAGTAGGCCAGGTTGCCCAGGCGCTTGGTCGACATGGCGCACACAGTACGTGGCCGGGGGTACGCAGCAGAAATCGGCGCGGCAGGACACACCGGCACAAGCGCACGGCGTGCCCAAGTTCTACCGAGTTCTCAGCATCCGCACAAATCGCCCTCATCTGCGGCGCGTCGGCTCAGCCGTCGTGCGCCGCCAGCAGCTCCCCGAGGGTGCGCAGGTCGTCCAGCGCGGTGACGTCGCCGGGCAGGGCCGGGACGGTGGTCAGCGCCAGCCCGGGCACCGTGGCGCAGAACCGTCGGACCGCCTCCTGGTTGCGTTCGACCAGGTGCATCCGGGTGGCGTGGGCCCGCAGCGCCAGCGCCTCCAGGCCGTCCTCGGGCAGGTCCTCGGCCAGCGCCCAGGCCCGCTCGGCCGACAGCGCGACCGCCGACCCGTGCAGCCGGTTGACCACCACCCCGGCCAGCGGCAGCCCCTCATCAGCCAGCCGCTCGACGAAGAAGGTCGCCTCCCGCAGCGCGTCCCGCTCGGGAGTGGCCACCACCAGGAAGGTGGTGTGCGGCGAGGCCAGGTTGGCCAGGGTCGCCTCGGCCCGCTGCCGGAACCCCCCGAACAGGGTCTCGAAGGCGGCGACGAAGGTCTGGACGTCGGTGAGCACCTGGGCGCCGAGCACCCGGCTCATCGCCGAGGTCACCACCGCCAGCCCGGCGCTCATGAACCGCAGCGGTCCGCGGGAGGGGTTGAGCAGCAGCCGCAGCAGCCGGCCGTCCAGCAGCGAGCTGAGGTGCTCGGGGGCGTCGAGGAAGTCCAGCGCGGAGCGCGAGGGCGGGGTGTCGACGACGATGAGGTCCCAGCGCGCCCGCCGGCCCGCGCCACGGTCCAGGCCGAGCTCGGCGCTGAGCTGGCCCAGCTTCTCCATCGCCATGTACTCCTGGGTGCCGGAGAAGGAGGTGGAGAGCGCCTGGTAGAAGGGGTTGCCGAGGATCTGCTCGGCCTTCTCCGGGCTGGCGTGGGCGAGCACCACGTCGTCGAAGGTCCGCTTCATGTCGAGCATCATCGCCTCGAGCGACCCGCCGGCCGAGGTGTCGATCCCGGCCACCGGCCGCGGGGTGTTGTCGAGCTGCTCGATGCCGAGGGACTGGGCCAGCCGCCGGGCCGGGTCGATGGTCAGCACCACCACCCGACGCCCCTGCTCGGCGGCCCGGACGGCCAGCGCGGCCGAGGCGCTGGTCTTGCCCACCCCGCCGGAGCCGCAGCAGATGACGATGTGCAGGTCGCGGTCGGCGAGCAGGGCGTCGACGTCGAGGAACGGGGTGGTCCCGGGACGTCCCCAGGCCCGGTGCCCGCCCGCCCGGGTCGGATCGGTGACCAGCGTCATGCGACCTCCTCCGGCAGCTGCTCGCGCAGCGCCCGGGCCAGGGCGAGCAGGGAGGCCCGGTCGATCCCGGCCGGGTCGTGCGGCAGCTCCACCAGCGGACGCCCGGCCGGCACCAGACGCTGGTAGCAGGCGTGCTCCTCGCGCAGCGCGGCCAGCTCGTCGGCGAACTCGGCGGCCAGGGCGGCGTCCTCAGGGTCGTCCAGCCCGGGGACGTCCAGTCGCGGCTCGGCGGGCAGCGCGGCCAGCGCCTCGGGGGTCAGCGGGGTGGGGGTCACCATGTTGCACACCACGGCGCCCACCGCGATCCCGGTCGGCCCCAGCTCCTCGACCGCCTCCAGCGTCTCGGTGACCGGCATGTCCTGCAGCAGGGTGACCAGGTGCACCACGGTGCGCCCCGACCGCAGCACCTGCATGATCGAGTCGGCCTGGGAGTGGATCGGCCCGACCCGGGCCAGCCCGGCGACCGCCTCGTGCACGTTGAGGAAGGGCGCGATCCGACCGGTCGGCGGGGCGTCCAGCACGACCGCGTCGTAGGAGTGCGGACGTCCGCGGGTGCGCCGGCGGACGGCCTCGTAGACCTTGCCGGTGAGCAGCACGTCACGCAGCCCCGGCGCGATCGAGGTGGCGAAGTCGTAGACGCCGAACTTGTCCAGGGCCCGTCCGGCCAGACCCAGCCGGTAGAACGTGGCCAGGTACTCCATCAGCGCGTCGCGGGCGTTGATCGACAGCCCGCGCACCTCCCCGCCCTCGGGGGTGCGGACCAGCCGGCGCTCCTCGTCGCCCTCCAGCGGCGGCACGCCGAACAGCTCGGCCAGCCCCTGGCGTCCCTCCACCTCGCACAGCAGCACCCGCCGTCCCTCGGTGGCCAGCGCCATCGCCAGCGCGCCCGCGACCGTGGTCTTGCCGGTCCCGCCCTTGCCGCTGACGACGTGCAGCGTGTGCAGGGGCTCCGGCATGGGCCCCAGGGTAGAGGGACGGGCCAGGGCCGCCGGCCGATACGCTGCCGGACATGACCAAGTGGGAGTACCTGACCGCGCCCGTGCTGGTGCACAACACCAAGGCCATCCTCGACAACTTCGGCGCCGACGGCTGGGAGCTGGTGCAGCTCGTGCCGGGGATGAACCCGGAGAACCTGGTGGCCTACTTCAAGCGCCCGCTGCAGGGCTGAGGGTGGGCACGCCGACCGCCCGGCTGGCGGAGCTGGGGCTGACCCTGCCGCCGGTGGCCGCCCCGCTGGCCGCCTACGTCCCCGCCACCGTCGTCGGGGACCAGGTGTGGACCTCGGGGCAGCTGCCGCTGGTCGAGGGTGGGCTGCCGCTCACCGGCCTGGTGGGCCGGGACGTCAGCGTCGAGCAGGCGGCCGAGCTCGCCCGGCTCTGCGCGCTCAACGGGCTGGCCGCCGCCGCCTCGGTCGCCGGTGGGCTGGACCGGATCGGCCGGGTGCTCAAGGCCGTCGTCTACGTGGCCAGCGCGCCGGGTTTCACCGGACAGCCGGCCGTCGGCAACGGCGCCAGCCAGCTGCTCGGCGACGTCTTCGGCGAGGCGGGCGCGCACGTCCGCAGCGCGGTCGGGGCCGCGGCGCTGCCGCTGGACGCCCCGGTCGAGGTCGAGCTCGTGCTGCAGCTCGCCGGCTGAGACCGTC
This sequence comes from Desertihabitans aurantiacus, assembly GCF_003344635.1. Lineage (GTDB taxonomy): Bacteria > Actinomycetota > Actinomycetes > Propionibacteriales > Propionibacteriaceae > Desertihabitans > Desertihabitans aurantiacus. The sequence continues at coordinate 2,454 of NZ_QPKK01000109.1, read as the reverse complement.
GTGGCGAGCTGGCGGCGGGTGCTGGCGCCCAACCCCGGCCCGATGACGCTGGAGGGCACCAACACCTGGGTGCTGCAGCCCGACACCGGGCCTGCCGTCGTCGTCGACCCGGGCCCGGCCGACGACGCCCACCGCGACGCCGTGGTCGCCGCCTGCCCCGAGGGTGTCGGGACGGTCCTGCTGACCCACCACCACGCCGACCACCTCGACGGGGTGCCCGGGCTGGTGCAGCGCACCGGGGCGTCGGTGCGGGCGGTGCGGGCCGACCTCAGCAGCGCCGACCCGCTCGCCGACGGGGAGGTGCTGACGTGGCCCGGGCTGGCGGTGGAGGTGCTGCACGTCCCCGGCCACACCAGCGACTCCGCGGCCTTCCTCCTCGACACCGGGGACGGTCCCCGGCTGCTCACCGGTGACACCGTCCTCGGTCGCGGCACCAGCGTGATCGCCCACCCCGACGGCGATCTCACCGCCTACCTGGCCTCGCTGGAGCGGCTGCAGCAGGTGGTCGCCGAGCGCGGGGTGGTCGAGCTGCTGCCCGGTCACGGGCCGGTGGTCGGACGTCCTGCGGAGGTGGTGGCGGGCTACCGGGAGCACCGCGAGCAGCGGCTGGCCGAGGTCCGCGCCGCGCTCGCGGCGGGCGCCCGCACGGCCGAGGAGGTGGTGCGGCGGGTGTACGGCGAGCTCGAGCCGACCTTGCACCAGGCGGCGCTGCGCTCGGCCCGGGCCCAGCTGGTCCACCTCGGCGTCCGGGGCTGAGCCCGGCCGGGGCGCGGGCCGGCTCAGCGGGCCCGGCGCTCGATCCGGTCGACGGCCAGCAGCGTGACCGAGCGCGGCTCCAGCCGGATCCAGCCGCGGGCGGCGAAGTCGGCCAGCGCCTTGTTGACGGTCTCGCGGGAGGCGCCGACCAGCTGGGCCAGCTCCTCCTGGGTGAGGTCGTGGTTGACCAGCAGCCCCTCGCTGCGCTCGGTGCCGAAGCGGGCGGCGAGGTCGAGCAGCGCCTTGGCCACCCGGCCCGGGACGTCGGAGAAGACCAGGTCGGCCACCACGTCGTTGGCCCGCCGCAACCGCTCGGCCAGCTGGCCGAGCAGCGCCCGGGACACCTCGGGACGACCCTTGAGCCACTTGGCCAGCTCCTCGTGCTCGAGGCAGCGCAGCTCGACCGGGGTGACCGCGGTGGCGGTGGTGGAGCGGGGTCCGGGGTCGAAGACGGACAGCTCGCCGAACATCTGGCCCGGGCCGAGCACCGCGAGCAGGTTCTCCCGGCCGCCGGAGCCGCTGCGGCCCAGCTTCATCTTGCCCTGGACGACCACGTACAGCTGGTCCCCGACGTCGCCCTCGTGGAAGAGCACGGCACCACGACGCAGCGAGATCGTCGACATCGCCTGCTCCAGGGCCGCAGCCGCCTCGTCGTCCAGCTCCCTGAACAGGGGCGCCTGCCTGAGCACATCAGGATCCACTGTCACCTCCGATTCCGCTGGGCACCCTACCCAAGCGGGTAGGGGCGTGCACCCGGGCAGATGACGTACCCGCTGCGACCCGTCGGGAACCGTCGGCGCCGCCACGTAGGGTGCAGCGCATGGTGAGCAGCACCGCGTCCGAGACACCGACCGGGTTGAAGCGGCGGGCCCGGGCCATCAACCGCACCCTGGCCGAGACGTACCCCGACGCCCACTGCGAGCTCGACTTCACCACCCCGCTCGAGCTGCTGGTGGCCACCGTGCTGTCGGCGCAGTCCACCGACCGCCGGGTCAACCAGGTGACGCCCACGCTGTTCGCCCGCTACCCCGACGCCGCCGCCTACGCCGGCGCCGACGTGGCCGAGCTGGAGGAGCTGATCAAGCCCACCGGCTTCTTCCGCGCCAAGACCAGCACCCTGATGAAGCTGGGCGCCGCCCTGGTCGAGCACCACGGCGGGGAGGTGCCCGGACGGCTGGACGACCTGGTGCAGCTGCCCGGGGTGGGCCGCAAGACCGCCAACGTCGTGCTCGGCAACGCCTTCGACGTGCCCGGGATCACCGTCGACACCCACTTCGCCCGGCTGGTGCGCCGCTTCGGATGGACCGAGGAGACCGACCCGGTCCGCGTCGAGCACGCGGTCGGTGAGCTGTTCCCCAAGAAGGACTGGACGATGCTGTGCCACCACGTCATCTGGCACGGCCGTCGACGCTGCCACGCCCGCAACCCCGCCTGCGGAGCCTGCCCGGTGGCGCGCTGGTGCCCGTCCTACGGCGAGGGCCCGACCGACCCGGCCAAGGCCGCCACGCTGGTCCGGGAGCCGCGCGGATGAGACGGGCTCTCGCCCTGCTGGCGGCCGCGCTGCTGCTCACCGGGTGCACGGCGACGGGGGTTCAGCGCGCCGACGGTGGCCCCCCGCCCGCCGGCCCGACGACCCCCGGGGCGAGCGCGCCGGCGGCGGAGGATGTCGAGGCGGCCCGGGTGGCCGCCGGCATCGCC
>NZ_QPKK01000108.1 GCF_003344635.1 Desertihabitans aurantiacus | reverse complement strand
CGCAGACCGCCAGGCCGGCCGCGGCGGCTCCGAGCGCGGCCTGCAGCGGCACCCGGTCGGCCAGCGCCCCGGCCACCCGGGGCGCGGCGGCCGCCAATCCGGCGCTGACGCCGATCCGGGTCACCCACCAGCCGACCCGTCGGTCGACCGGCAGGTCGGACCACCGCGGTGAGGCCGGGGTGACGTCTCCGAGGGCGCGGTCGCGCAGGGCGTCCAGCACCCGGGCCGGGAACCGGGCGGTGGGCGGCGGTTCCTCGTCCAGACCCAGCCACCGCGAGGGGTCGCGCAGGACCTGGTCGACCATCCCGCAGTAGACGCCGAGGGCGTGCGCCAGTTTCTCGTCCGACACCACGGGGTCACCGGGCACGGGCCAACCTCTCTTCCTGAGCACGAACCGTCGGCCCAGTCCTACCCGCCGGGAGGGGCAGCCCACCGTCCTCGGGCTCCGGGTGGCGTGTTTGGCAGGATGGACGGATGGTGCGGGCGACGACGAGACGGCGGGTCCGGCGGCTGGGCCTGGACGGCACGGACCGCTCCGGCCCGGACACCCTGGCCGGCGAGCAGCCGCTGGAGATCGCGCTGTCGGGGGAGCCGTGGGTGGTCACCATGCGCACCCCGGGCCACGACTTCGACCTCGTGCTCGGGCTGCTGCACGCCGAGGGGATCGTGGTGGACGCCGCCGAGGTGGCGACGATGAGCTACCGCGGCGGCGTGGACCCCGACGGCAGCCGCAGCTTCAACCACCTGGACGCCCGGCTGGCGCCCGGTGTGCGGCGTCCGGCCTCGACCGAGCGGGCGGTGTACACCTCGAGCTCGTGCGGGGCCTGCGGGACGGCGTCGATGGAGGCCGTCACCAAGCTGTCCCGCTTCGATGTCGCCGCCGACCCGGTCAGCGCGCCGCTGGCGGAGGTGCTCGGCTGGACCGACCGGCTGCGGGAGGCCCAGCAGATGTTCGACCGCACCGGCGGGGTGCACGCGGCCGGGCTGTTCCGGATCGGGTCGGACGGGTCGTCGGAGCTGCTCTGCGTGCGCGAGGACGTCGGCCGGCACAACGCGGTGGACAAGATCATCGGCTGGGCGCTGCGGGAGGGGATGCTGCCGCTCAACGGGTGCGCGTTGCAGCTCTCGGGCCGGGTGTCGTTCGAGCTGGTGCAGAAGGCGCACCTGGCGGGCATCCCGCTCGTCGCGGCCGTCTCCGCGCCCTCGTCGCTGGCCGTCGAGCACGCCGAGGAGTCCGGGGTGACGGTGGTCGGCTTCTCGCGCGGGCGCTCCTGCAACGTCTACAGCCGCCCCGAGCGGATCACGACCGGCTGAGCCTTCCGGCCCCCTGGCCAGCCCCGCCCGCCACGTCCGCTGACCCGGCAGTGACGTGCGCCGCCACGCTGATCGCACGCCGCGTCAGGCCACCACCGGGTTCGGCCGCAGCGCGCCGGACGGCACCGCGACCGGCCGCGGCCCACGACGCAGCGAACGCTGCGCGGAGCCCACGTCTGTGCTGCCCGGCGACCGCGCCTGGGTGGCTGCGGTGGATCTCCGGCTCGCGGTGGAGCGCGCACGCCCAGCGAGCCAGAGATGGAGCATGAGGCCGCGATAGCGAGATGGCCCGGAGGTCTTGGATTCGAACAAAAGAGCGAATAAGATGGTGCCATGGCGACGCAGCCGCTCCATGGCGCCGTCCCGGGGACGATGGCCGAGGCCCTGGGAGCGCTGGAGCGTGCGCTCGACGTGGTCGAGCGGGCAGTGGCGCAGGGTGTCGGGGCGAGCGACGACGAGGCGCTGCTGGACGCGCTGAGGCGTGTCGAGCGGGTGCGCAACCGGCTTCCGGTGCTCGACCACCCGGTGCTGGCCGAGGTCGACCGGCGGGAGCTGCCCCAGCGGCTGTGCCGGGGGACGACCCGGCGCTTCCTCGCGGGTCTGCTCCGCCTGTCGCCGGCCGAGGCGGCCCGCCGGGCCCGGGCGGCGGAGGTGCTGGCCCCGCGGACGACCCTCCTGGGTGAGGCCCAGCCGCCGGTGCGTCCGGTGCTGGCGGCGGCCCAGAGCGGCGGCGAGGTCTCGCCCGAGCAGGTGGAGGTCGTGCTGCAGGCTGTCGGGTCGGTGGACGGCCGAGGGTTCGCGGCCGCTGACGTGGCGGCGGCGGAGGAGCTGCTCAGCGGGTTCGCCGCCACCTTCGCCCCGCAGGACCTGCGCCGCCTGGCGGCCAGGACGGTCGAGGCGATCGACCCCGACGGCACCGTCCCGCCCGACGAGCTGGTGCACGACCGTCGGCTGCTCCACCTGCGGCAGGCACAGGACGGCTCGTGGCGGGGCGAGCTGAGGTTGACGGCCACAGCGGGGGCCAAGCTGTTGACCGTGCTGCGACCGCTCGCGACGGACCGCAGCCGGCGAACGGGCGCAGCGGACGACGAACCGCTTCCCGACGAGCGCAGCCACCCGCAGCGGATGCACGACGCTCTCGAGGAGTGCTGCGACCTGCTGCTGCGTGCCGACACGCTGCCCGCGTCCGGCGGGGTGCCGGCGACGGTGATCGCCACCATCGACCACGAGAAGCTGCTCGCCGGCACCGGTGTGGCCGAGCTGGCCGGCGGCGGCACCATCTCCACCCGCGAGCTGCTCCGGCTGGCCGGTCAGGCCGACGTGCTACCGGCGGTGCTGACCGCCTCCGGCGCCGTGCTCGAGCTCGGCCGCTCCCGCCGGATCGCCAGCCCGGGCCAGACGATGGCCCTCATCGCCCGCGACGGCGGCTGCTCCTTCCCCGGCTGCGACCGCGCACCGCAGTGGTGCGAGCGCCACCACGTGATCGCCTGGGTCGACGGCGGGGCGACCGACCTGGACAACCTCACGCTGCTCTGCGGCTACCACCACCGCCACTTCCTCGAGCGCGGCTGGTCCTGCCGGGTGCGCGGCGGGGTGCCGGAGTGGGTGCCGCCCCGCTGGATCGACCCCGCTCGACGGCCGCTGGTGCACCACCGGGTCCTCAGTCGTCGACGGCAACCACCACGACCTGCCCCGGGGGCGTCGACGGCCGGACCACTGATCCGGCTCGGCCAGACCCCACCACGCACGGCAGCGACCGGCTTCCAGCTGCAGGGCTCGCCCGCGACGACGCTCGAAGAGCCGGCGCTGGCCGGAGTGGGAAGGAGCCGGTCGCCGTGAACGCCGAACGAGCTCGGGACCAGAGAGCCCCCGGGGGGACCTGGGGCGGGAGATCAGTCGAAGAGGTCGCCGAACATCTCGCCGATGCCGTCGCCGATGCCCTCGAAGCCCTCGCCGACGCCCTCGAACATCTCGCCCATGCCCTCGCCCATCCCGGCCATCCCGGCGCCGATGCCGCCGAAGATGTTGCCGGCGCCGCCGAACAGCAGCGAGCCGATCAGCACACCCGACAGCAGGTCGCTGCCGCGCCAGGAGCTGTAGTAGCCCTGGGCCCACGGCGCGTAGGCCGGGCCGCCCTCCCAGTAGGGCACCCGCTGGGCTCCGCGCTGGACGGTGCGGATGTAGGGGTCGGCGCCGGCCAGCACGCGCTCGGCGTCGGCCGGGCAGGCCGGCACCTCACGGGCGGTGCCACCGGCGGGGGCCCACTCCACGTTCTGCGAGGACGGGCCGTGGGCGGGGTTGAAGAAGCACGGCGGACGCTTCTGCGGCAACGGCTCACCGGCCAGCCGGGCCTTCACGCAGGCGATCGCGTAGCGCCCGTCCTCGAGGATCTCGGTGACGTGGCGGATCTCGTCGGGCCTGGTCACCGCGTCCAGGGACGTCTTGGAGTCGTCGTAGGCGTCCAGGGCGCGGGAGTAGTCCTGCTGCATCGGCTCGTCGAGCGCGTGACCGGCGACGTCGGAGTCGAGACGCTGCAGCTCCTCGCCGAACTTGGTCACGTCCTCCTCGGCGGCGCGCTTGGAGACCGACAGCTGGTTCTCCAGCTCGGCCTGCTCGGCGCGCTCCTTCTGACGTGCCGAGTGGCGGGCGGCGAAGAGCCCTCCACCGATCAGCACGCCGAAGACGAGCATCAGGACCAGGTATTCCATGCGCTCCATCCTCCCCGACGACCCAAGCGGCAGGTCACGGACCCGGCGATTCTCAGCAGATCATCAGTCGCAGTCGTCGACTCGGCGACCGCAGGGCTCAGCCCGCGTCGCGGATCTCGCAGATCACCGAGCCGTTGGTCACCGTCGCCCCCAGCTCCGCGCTCAACCCGTGCACCACGCCGGGCCGGTGGGCCAGCAGCGGCTGCTCCATCTTCATCGCCTCCAGCACCACCACGGTGTCACCCTCGGCCACGGTGTCGCCGTCGGCCACCGCCACCTTGACGATGGTGCCCTGCATCGGGGCGGTCAGCGCCTCGGTCGGGGCGGCCTGGGTGGAGGAGGCGGTCCGGGCGCGGCGTGCGGGCTTGGCCTGACGGGCGGGGGCCGCCGCGGCGCCGAGCGTGGCCGGCACCTTGACCTCGACCCGCTTGCCGTTGACCTCGATGACCACGGTGGTCGTCTCCGGCGCCTCCGGCTGCTCGCCCGCCGTGCCCGACCAGGGCTCGATGGTGTTGGCGAACTCGGTCTCGATCCAGCGGGTGTGCACGGCGAAGACGCCCTCGGCGGCGGTGAAGGCCGGGTCCTCGAGGACGGCGCGGTGGAACGGCAGCACGCTCGGCATGCCCTCCAGCCGCATCTCGGCCAGCGCGCGTCGCGACCGGGCCAGCGCCTGCTCGCGGTCGCGACCGGTGACGACCACCTTGGCCACCAGCGAGTCGAAGCTGCCCGGCACCGTCATCCCGGTGCGGTAGCCCTCGTCCACCCGGACGCCCGGACCCGACGGCGGCAGCCACTCGGTCAGCGTCCCCGGCGCCGGCATGAACCCGCGGCCGGCGTCCTCGGCGTTGAGCCGGAACTCGATGGAGTGCCCGCGGGCCACCGGGTCGTCGTAGCCGAGCGCCTCGCCGTCGGCGATCCGGAACTGCTCGCGCACCAGGTCCAGCCCGGTGACCTCCTCCGAGACCGGGTGCTCGACCTGCAGCCGGGTGTTGACCTCGAGGAAGGAGATGGTGCCGTCGGTGCCGACGAGGAACTCGCAGGTGCCCGCACCCACGTAGCCCGCCTCGCGCAGGATCGCCTTGGACGAGGTGTAGAGCCGCTCGACCTGCTCCTCGCTGAGGAACGGCGCCGGGGCCTCCTCGACCAGCTTCTGGTGCCGCCGCTGCAGCGAGCAGTCCCGGGTGGAGACGACGACCACGTTGCCGTGGGCGTCGGCCAGGCACTGGGTCTCGACGTGGCGCGGCTGGTCCAGGTAGCGCTCGACGAAGCACTCGCCGCGGCCGAACGCGGTGACGGCCTCGCGCACCGCGGAGTCGAACAGGTCGGCGACCTCGGAGCGCTCGCGGGCCACCTTGAGCCCGCGTCCGCCGCCGCCGTAGGCCGCCTTGATGGCGATCGGCAGGCCGTGGGTGTCGACGAAGGCGAGCACCTCATCGGCGTCGGCGACCGGGTCGGGGGTGCCGGGCACCAGCGGGGCGCCGACCTTCTCGGCGATGTGGCGGGCTTTGACCTTGTCCCCGAGGGCGTCGATGGCCGCCGGCGGGGGACCGATCCAGACCAGCCCGGCCTCGATCACGGCCGAGGCGAACCCGGCGTTCTCGGCCAGGAACCCGTAGCCCGGGTGGACGGCGTCGGCGCCGGAGCGCTCGGCGACCGAGAGCAGCTTGGCGATGTCGAGGTAGGACTCGGCCGGCGTGCTGCCGTCGAGGGCGTAGGCCTCGTCGGCCAGCCGCACGAACAGGGCGTCGGCGTCGGCGTCGGCGTAGACGGCCACGCTGCGCAGCCCGGCGTCCGCAGCCGCCCGGATGATCCGCACCGCGATCTCGCCGCGGTTCGCGACGAGCACCTTGCTGATCGGCACCTGGGACTCCTCACCTCGGTTCACCCGCACCGACTCCGTGCGGGGCGACCGGCAGTCTAAGGGGTGGGGCTCCCCGGTTGACCAGCAGCACTAGTTGAGGATTCAACTAACGGCGTACGCTGGGCGCATGACCACCAGTCCCATGCCGGTCCTCTACCTCAGCCACGGCGCGCCGCCGCTCGCCGACGACAGCCGCTGGACCGCCGAGCTCGCCGCCTGGTCGCGCGAGCTGCCCCGGCCGCGGCAGGTGCTCATCGTCTCCGCGCACTGGGAGCAGGCGCCGCTGACGATGTCCTCCACCCGCGGGGCCGAGCTCACCTACGACTTCTGGGGCTTCCCGCGGCGCTACTACGAGGTGCGCTACGACGCGCCCACCGCACCCGGGCTGGCCGCGGAGGTGTCGGCGCTGCTGGGCGGCGTCGACGTCCGCGTGGACCAGGAGCGCGGGCTCGACCACGGCGCGTACGTCCCGCTCAAGGAGATGTTCCCCGCCGCCGACATCCCCGTGCAGCAGCTGTCGATGCCCACCCTCGACCCCGCTGCGCTGTTCGAGCTGGGGCGGGCGCTGGCGCCGCTGCGCGACCAGGGGACGCTGGTCGTCGGGTCGGGGTTCACCACCCACAACCTCTCCTGGGTCGACCCCCGTCAGCCCGCCTCCGCCCCGCCGCCCTCGGTGTCGGCGGAGTTCGACGACTGGGCCCGCCAGGCCGTCGAGGGTGGCGACGTCGACACGCTGCTCGACTTCGCCCACCGGGCGCCCGCCCCCGGCCTGGCCCACCCGACCACCGAGCACCTGGCCCCGCTGTTCGTCGCGATGGGCGCGGCCAGCAGCACCGGGACTCCGGCCGGCCGGACCGCGGTCGACGGGTTCTGGTACGGCATGTCCAAGCGCTCCTGGACGTTCTGAGCCGCCCGACCGGCCTCCGCCCACCCGACGGCGGAGGTCGGCTAGCGTGACCTGCGCCACGTCGCGGTCCGGCGCCATCCCTGCCGGCAGCCGCGACCGGCACCAGGTCCGGCCCACCGGCCGGGCGCGATCGACGACGATCGGAGCGACGTGGACGAGCTCGACTGGATGACCGACGACCACCGCGAGCTGCGCCGGGTGGTGGCCGACTTCGCCGCGCGGGAGGTCGGCCCGCACGCCGCCCGCTGGGACGCCGAGCACCGCATCCCCGCCGCGGTGCTCACCGCGCTCGGCGACCTCGGCGTGTTCGCCCTGGGCGGGCCGGAGGAGTTCGGCGGGATCGGCGACTTCACCGGCCTGTGCATCGCGATCGAGGAGCTGGGACGCCACGACCAGTCCCTGGGCATCACCGTCGAGGCGGCGGTGGGGCTCGGGATCAACCCGGTCGCCACCTTCGGCACCCGCGAGCAGCAGGAGCGCTGGCTGCCCGGGCTGATGACCGGACGGGCCCTGGCCGCCTTCGGCCTGACCGAGCCCGAGGCCGGCTCCGACGCCGCCGCCACCCGCACCCGGGCCGACCTCGTCGACGGGCGGTGGGTGCTCAACGGGAGCAAGCAGTTCATCACCAACTCCGGGCACGAGCTGACCCGGTTGGTCACCGTGACCGCGCGCACCGGCGTCCGCGACGACGGGCGTCCGGAGGTGTCGACCATCCTGGTGCCCGCCGGCACCCCGGGGCTGACCGTCGAGCCCGCCTACGCCAAGCTCGGCTGGCACGCCAGCGACACCCACCCGGTGACCCTGGTCGACGTGTCCGTGCCGGCGGCGAACCTGCTGGGCGAGCGGGGCCGCGGGTTCGCCCAGTTCCTCGCCGTCCTCGACGACGGCCGGGTCGCGATCGCCGCACTCGCGCTGGGCTGCCTGCGGGCTTGCCGCGACCTGGCCGCCGGCTACGCCCGCGAGCGGACCAGCTTCGGAGCACCGATCGGCAGCCGGCAGGGGATCGCCTTCCAGGTCGCTGACCTCGACGCCTGGTGCCGGGCCGCGCACCTGCTGGTCTACTCCGCCGCCGCGATGAAGGACGCCGCCGCGCGGGGCGAGCATGTCCCGGCCGGCGCCTACGCCCGGGCCGCCGCGGTCGCGAAGCTGCAGGTGACGGAGTGGGCGGTCGCCGCCACCCGGGTCGCCACCCAGGTGTTCGGCGGCTACGGCTTCATGGAGGAGTACCCGGTGGCCCGCCTCTACCGCGACGCCAAGGTGCTGGAGATCGGGGAGGGGACCTCGGAGGTGCAACGGATGGTGCTGGCCCGCGGCCTGGGGCTGCTGCAGCGATGAGAAGCAGCGACCGACCCGTTCCAGGAGATGACTCAGCGCGTGAGCGGGTGCGGGCGGCCGACGAAGCCGCCCGGGTGCCGACCGAGCAGGCGGCGGCGAAGCTGGCCGCCCAGCACAAGCTGTCCGCCCGGGAGCGGGTCGACCTGCTGCTGGACGAGGGCAGCTTCGTCGAGGACGGCCGGCTGGCGCACGCGCTGGAGCCGGGCTACCCCGCCGACGGGGTGGTCACCGGCCGCGGGCTGGTGGACGGGCGTGCGGTGCTGGTGGTGGCCAACGACCCCTCGGTGAAGGCCGGCTCCTGGGGTGCACGCACCGCGGAGAAGATGGTGCGGGTCACCGAGGTGGCGCTGCGCGACGAGCTGCCGGTGTTCTGGCTGATCGACTCCGCTGGCGCCCGGATCACCGAGCAGGTCGACATCTTCCCCGGACGCCGCGGCGCGGGCCGGATCTTCCGCAACCAGGTCGCGCTGTCCGGGCGCGTCCCGCAGGTGTGCTGCCTGTTCGGGCCGTCCGCGGCAGGCGGGGCCTACATCCCGTCCTTCTGCGACGTCGTCATCATGGTCGAGCAGAACGCCTCGATGTACCTCGGCTCGCCCCGGATGGCCGAGATGGTGGTGGGGGAGCGGGTCAGCCTGGCCGAGATGGGTGGGGCGCGGATGCACGCGGAGGTGTCGGGCTGCGGCGACCAGCTGGCCGTGGACGACGCCGACGCGATCGCCCAGGCGCGGGAGTGGTTTTCCTACTTCCCCCGCTGCTGGCGGGAGGAGCCGCCGGTGCAGGAGCCGGTGCCACCGTCCCGCCGGCTCACCGACGACACGGTGCCGGTGGAGGAGTCGCGGGGCTACGACATCCGCACCGTCGTCGACGGGGTCCTCGACGCCGACTCCTTCTTCGAGGTGAAACCGCTGTTCGCTCCCGAGCTGGTGGTCGGGCTCGGGCTGCTCGACGGGCACCCGGTCGGGGTGGTGGCCAACCAGCCGGCGGTCAAGGGCGGGGTGCTGTTCGTCGACTCCGCCGACAAGGCGGCCCGCTTCATCTGGCTCTGCGACGCCTTCAACATCCCGCTGCTGTTCCTCGCCGACGTGCCGGGCTTCATGATCGGCTCGGCGGTGGAGCGGCAGGGGATCATCCGGCACGGCGCGAAGATGGTCACCGCGGTGGCCGAGGCGACCGTGCCGAAGATCTCGGTGGTCGTCCGCAAGGCCTACGGCGCCGGGCTGTACGCCATGTGCGGGCCGGGCTTCGACCCCGACGCCTGTCTGGCCCTGCCGACCGCCCGGATAGCGGTGATGGGTCCCGAGGCGGCGGTGAACGCGGTCTACGCCAACCGGATCAACGCGCTGACCGACGAGACGGAGCGGACGGCGCTGGTCGCCGACCTGCGAGCCGCCTACGAGGCCGACATCGACGTCCTGCGGCTGGCGGCAGACCTCGTCATCGACGCCGTGGTCGAGCCGGCCGACCTGCGCACCGAGCTGGTCGCCCGGTTCGCCGCGGCCGCCACCCGCGAGCGCCGCTTCACCGAGCGCCGGCACGGGGTGCCGCCGGTCTGACCGGGATCCTGCTCCAGGGTGGGGATGCGGACGGTCGCGTGCCCGCGTGCTGCCTGGACGCACGTCGGGTGGGCGGGTGACGGTGGAGCGAGATCCCGGTGGCCCGCGTGCTGCCGGGGCGGCACGAGGGGGATCCGGCGGCGTCGGTAGCGTCAGGGCATGACCGAGATCGAGCTGGTCGAGGGCGACATCACCCAGTTCCGGGCGGACGCGGTGGTCAACGCCGCCAACTCCTCCCTGCTGGGCGGCGGTGGCGTGGACGGCGCCATCCACCGGGCCGGCGGACCGAGCATCCTCGCCGAGTGCCGGCGGCTGCGCGAGACGACGCTGCCCGACGGGCTGCCGACCGGGCAGGCGGTCGCCACCACCGCCGGCGACCTGCCGGCGCGCTGGGTCATCCACACCGTCGGGCCGGTGTGGGCGAGGACGATCGACCACAGCGACCAGCTGGCCTCCTGCTACCGCGAGTCGCTGCGGGTGGCTGACCAGCTCGGCGCCCAGACGGTGGCCTTCCCCGCGATCAGCGCCGGCATCTACGGCTGGCCGATGGACGACGCCGCCCGGGTCGCGGTCGGCACCGTCGCCGCGGCGAGCACCGATGTCACCACGGTGACCTTCGTGCTCCGGGGCAGTCAGGCGCTGGCGGCCTTCGAGTCGGCGCTGGCCGACATCGGTCCGGCATGACCCCCCGGACCGACGCCGACGGCCTGCAGCGCCGGCTCGACGACGCACTGGAGCGCGCCCGCACCGCGGCCGACGTCCCGGGCGCCTCGGTGGCGGTCGCCGTCGGGGACCGGACGGTGCTCGCCACCTCCGGGGTGGTCAGCACCCGCACGCAGGTGCCGGTGGCGACCGATGCGCTCTTCCAGATCCAGTCGATCACCAAGGTGCTCACCGCGACGCTGGTCCTGCAGCTGGTCGACGAGGGACTGGTCGGGCTCGACGACCCGGTGCAGCGCCACCTGCCCGAGTTCCGCACGGCCGACCCCGGCGCCAGCACCCGGATCACCGTGCGGCACCTGCTCACCCACACCGGCGGCTTCGAGGGCGACCTCTGGGCGCCCACCACCGCCGGCCCGGACGCCCTCGACCGGTTCGTCCGCGACCTGGTGCCGACCGCGGCCCAGCACAGCGAGCCGGGCACCCGGTTCTCCTACTGCAACGCCGGCTTCGGCACCCTCGGCCGCCTGGTCGAGGTGCACCGCGACCTCGACTACGAGCACGCCCTGCGCCGCCACCTCACCGACCCGCTCGGCGTCGAGGAGATCGCCTTCTCCGCCAACCAGGCCGTCGCCTCCCGCACCGCCACCGGGCACATCCGCCCGACCCCGGAGGAGCCGCTGCGCCCGACCCGGGAGTGGGCCCTGCTACCACCGTCCAACCCGGCGGCGGGCAACCAGCTGGCGCTGTCGGCCCGCGGGCTGCTCGCCGTGGGCCGGTTGTTCCTCACCCGGGGCCGGGCCGCCGACGGCACCCGGCTGCTGTCGGAGGCGTCGGCGGCCGCGATGCTCGAGCCCCAGCTCGCGCAGCGGCCCGGCCTCGCCCCGCCGACCACCCTGCAGGGTCTCGGCTGGTACCTGGTCGCGCCCGGTGTGGCCGAGCACGGTGGGGGGATGCCCGGCGTGGCCAGCGTCCTGCGGGTCGTCCCGGAGGCCGGGGTGGCGGTGGCGGGGCTGACCAACGCCGACGCCGGGCAGGCGCTCCTCGAGGACCTGCTCGGGTCACTCCACGAGGAGCTCGTCGGACCGCTGCCGGACCAGCCGACGCCGTCCCGCACTCCGCCGACCGACGCCCACGTGGACGGCTGCACCGGCCGCTACGCCACCCGTCAGTCCGTTGTCACCGTCACCCGCGAGGACGGCCGGCTCTGGCTCACCGACGAGCCGCGGCACGAGCGGCTCGCCATCGCCGAGGCCGCCGGGGTGGCCGACCGGACCACCCGCCGCGAGCTCCGGCCGCTCGAGGCGGGTCTGTGCGCGGTGCTCGACGACGACGGCCGGCCCACCGGCACGGTGTCGTTCCTCGACCCCGACGCCGCCGGCCGCTACCGCTTCCTCGCCACCCACCGGATCGCGCCGAGAACCGCCTCGCCCACCTGACACCCCGGCCGCGCCAGGTCCGCCCGACGTCCCCAGCACGCCCGGCCCGGGTCAACCGACCTGCGACCCCGTCGCGTCGCCGCGGCGGCGCTGCATCTTGATGTGGTTGCCGCAGCCGGCCATCGAGCACCAGCGCCGGACCTGGTTGCGCGAGGCGTCGTCGAACGCCCACCGGCAGCTGTCGCGGGCGCACACGTTGAGCCGCTGCCAGGTGTGGTCGATGAGGCACGACGAGCACGACAGCAGAGCGCGCGGGACGGGAGGGGGCTACGGCCCGGTCCCCACGCTGGACGGCGGCGACGGCGCGGGGCCGCCGGCAGCGGCGCGGCGCACGGGCGGGCCCGGTCCGGGGCGGGGCTCAGCCGGCG
>NZ_QPKK01000107.1 GCF_003344635.1 Desertihabitans aurantiacus | reverse complement strand
GGCTGCTCACCACCGCGGGCGCCGGCCTGGCCGCGGCCACGCTGGCCCCGGCGCTCCCGGCCCGCGCCGAGCTCGCGGCCGACCCGTTCCGCCTGGGGGTGGCCTCCGGCGACCCCGACGCCACCTCGGTGGTGCTGTGGACGCGTCTCGCCCCGGCCCCCACCGACGCCTCCACCTCCTTCGGCATGCGCGGGCAGGGTGAGGTGCCGGTCACCCTGCGGGTCGCGACCTCCGCGGCCCGGTTGGCCGAGGAGCGGACCTGCCTGCGGGTCGAGACCCACACCGCGGTCCAGAGCGAGGGCTACTCGGTGCACGCGCTGGTCGAGGGCCTCCAGCCGCGGACGCGGTACTACTACCAGTTCCTGGCCGGCGGCCACGCCAGCCCGGTCGGGGAGACCCGGACGCTGCCGGCTCCCGGCAGCCTCACCCCGGTGCGGTTCGCGGTGATCAACTGCCAGAACCTCGCCGAGGGCCGGGCCGAGCTGCACTTCACCGCGATGACCGAGCTGGCGCGCCACCACGACGTCGACTTCGTGGTCCACCTCGGTGACTACATCTACGAGTTCGGCCGGGCCGCGCACCTGCCGCCGGAGCCGGTCACCGACCTGGTGGGCTACCGCACCCGCTACGGGCAGTACAAGCAGCGCGAGAGCCTGCGCGAGCTGCACCGGCGCTTCCCGGTCTTCGCGGTGCCCGACGACCACGAGTTCTTCAACGACGTCCGCGGCGGCAACCTCGGGGCGCGGCCCGTGCGCTGGAACGCGGCGCTGCGCGTCTACTGGGAGAACCTGCCGTTCCGCAACCGGCCCGAGCAGGACGCCGGCGGCCGGTTCTGGATGCGGCTGCACCAGCGGGTGCGCTGGGCCGACACCCTCGACCTGTTCCTCACCGACATCCGCCAGCACGAGGGCGCCGACGGGCTGCTCGGTGCTGCCCAGCAGGCCGAGCTGCTCGACTACCTCGACACCAGCGACGCCCGCTTCACCGCGATCGGCACCCAGAGCCCGATGTCGAGCTGGGCCGGCCGCGGCGGCATGTGGAAGGGCCACCCGGGTGTTCGACGCCAGGTGACCGACCGACTGCTGGCCCGCAAGCAGGCCGACCCCCGCGGGTTCAACCCGGTGGTGCTGGCCGGCGACCTGCACTGCGGGATGGTCACCCACGTCCAGGCCGACCCCGACGACGTCGCCTCCGCCCCGGTGGCGACCGAGTTCGTCAACGCCGCGATGTCCAGCGGCAGCGCGACCAACTGGGAGCAGGTGCTGGCCGCCGGCGAGGGCGGCCCGGGCTTCCTCGCCGCCTACGGCTACACCGACGGCAGCGGCTGGAACCAGTACAACGGCCTGACGGTGCACACCGTCACCGGCACCAGCTGGACCACGACCTACCACCTCACGAACGAGATCCGCGACCCGCAGGGCGGGATGAGCGGGACGCGGACGTGGATGCTGCGCCACGGCGCCCGGGTGGGCAGCGTCCGCAGCCTTGATTGAGCCGGACCACTACCGGTCGCGCCAGCTGTGGCTGGGCATCCAGCCGAACAGCTGCTGCATCCGGCTGCAGTCGAAGGCCGAGCGAGGGTCGGTGTAGTCGTCGGCGAAGGAGTCGTAGCCGTCGTAGTGCTCCGCCATCAGCTCACGCAGCCCCCGCTTCGCGCGGGTGTCGGCGGCGGCGATGAGGCAGACCTCGTGGCCGCTGCTGGTGCCCTCGGCGGCCGCCCGGTAGGCGGTGCCGACGTCGCGGGCGTCGATGTAGCTCCAGAAGTTGGCCATGCTGAGGCTGGGGTCGTCCCACTCCGCGGCGAACCGGTCGTAGCCGTCCGGGTCGATGACGTTGTTGATCCGCAGGCCCACCCAGGCCGTGCCCGGGGAGGCGAGAGCCATCGAGTCGGCGATGACCTCGCTGATGAACTTGCTGAGCGCGTAGGTGTTGGGGGAGGGGCGCCGTTCGCTCTCGTCGAAGGGGATCCGCGCCGGCGTCACGCCCTCGGTCAGCAGCCCGGTCGCCATCTCGCTGGAGGCGTAGACCACCCGGGGGACGCCGAGGTCGCCGGCGGCCTGCAGCACGTTGTGGGCGCTGACGACGTTGGTGTCGAAGACGTCGATCCGGGCCTGCCCGCTCGGCGACGGGTTCGCCGCCAGGTGGCAGACCACCTCGGGCCGGAACTGCGCCAGCGCGTCGTAGACCCGTCCCGCATCGGTCAGGTCCACCCGGCAGAACGTCCCCGGCAGCTCCAGCTCAGGCCGCTGGTGGAGGTCGAGGTTGACCACCTCGTGCCCCGCCTCGGCCATCTCCCGGACCACCCACCGACCCGCACGGCCCGTCCCACCGGTCACGACGACCTTCATCCGCAGCTCCTCTGCTCGACGCGGTACACCTCCGACCGGGGCGAGGTACCCCGGCTCCGGACGCCGACGCAGAATGGGTGGATGACGACCCTCGCCGACTTCTCCGCCACCTCCCTCGACGGCCGCGACACCGACCTCGCCGACCACCTCGGCCAGGTCGTGCTGGTGGTCAACACCGCGTCGAAGTGCGGGCTCACGCCGCAGTACGAGGGGCTGCAGCAGCTCCACGACACCTACCGCGACCGCGGGTTCACCGTGCTCGGCTTCCCCTGCGACCAGTTCGCCCACCAGGAGCCGGGCGACGCCGCCGAGATCAGCGAGTTCTGCCAGCGCAACTACGGCGTCACCTTCCCGATGTTCGCCAAGATCGAGGTGAACGGCGACGGCGCGCACCCGCTCTACCAGTGGCTGCGCACCGAGAAGGGCGGCGTGCTCGGCTCGGCGATCAAGTGGAACTTCACCAAGTTCCTCATCGGCCGCGACGGCCGGGTGCTGGATCGCTACCCCCCGCAGACCGAGCCCGCCTCGCTGACCGGCGACATCGAGCGGGCCCTGGCCGACCCCGCCTGAGCGACCCGCCGCTCCCGGGGTACCACCTCCGCATGAGCACCGACCCCCCGCTGCTGCAGATCGACCGCTCCAGCGTCCGCTGGTCCCGCCCCCGCACCCCCGACGACCCGGTGCTGCTGGTGCTGCACGGGCACGGCATGAACGAGTCGATGGGCTTCGAGCTGCACCGTCGGCTGCCGCCCGACCTCGCCGTCGCCTTCCTCCGCGGACCGCTGCGGCGCCACGGCGGCTACGGCTGGTTCCCCCTCGACGCCAGCGTCACCCCCGCCCAGATCCGCGCCTCGGCGCACGCGGTGCTGGAGTGGATGGACGCCGAGGGTCTCGACCGCCCCGTCCACGTCCTCGGCTTCTCCCAGGGCGCCTGCACCGCGGTGGAGGCGGTCTGCGCCGCACCCGAACGCTTCGCCAGCGTGGTCAACCTGTCGGGGTTCGTCTCGCCCACCACGGTCGCCCCCGAGGCACTGCGACGACGCCGGCTGCCCGCCCTCTACGCCCGCGGTGAGTCCGACACCCTGGTGCCGTCCCTGCTGGTCGGCTGGACCCAGCAGTGGATGCGTGATCACCTGCAGCTCACCGAGCACAGCTACCCCGGTCTGGGCCACTCCGTCGCCGAGGCCGAGCTCGACGACCTCTCGGACTTCCTCCGGCACCAGCTCGGCGGCGCCTGGCCCGGTACGACGGGTATCGGCCCCCGGGAGCACTAGCCTGCGGGTTGTCCGCAGCAGCCGAGCAGCCGAGGAGCGCGTGTGGTCCCCGCCCGCAACACCGTCCACCTCTTCGAGGTCGGTGCCGCCGACGCCGCACGCCTGGACGACCTGGACGGCGTCCGCGCGGTGCTGGCCGAGGTGGTGGAGGGTGCTGGGCTGACGCCGCTGGGGGAGACCTCGCACCGTTTCCAGCCGCAGGGTCTGAGCATCGCCGTGCTGCTGGCGGAGTCCCACATCGCGGTGCACACCTGGCCCGAGCAGGGCACCGCCTACGTCACCCTCACCACCTGCCGCGAACCCGACGCCGACTTCACCGCCCGCACCGTCGCCCTGCTGCGGGAGCGGTTCGGCGCCGTCGCGGTGGACGTCCGGGAGCTCCGCTGATGGCGCGCCCCCGGCTGAGGATGCGGCTGGGTCGCCACCTCATCGGAGAGCCGCCGTGGCGCTCGATGCCGCACGGTGTCGCGGTCTACAAGGAGTGGGACCCCGCGGACCGGAAGTTCTACCACTGGGAGGAGTGGGAGCTCCTGGGTTATGAGAACCTCGACTTCTGGGTCGCCTACGACCACTACTCCCGCGAGGTCTCGCTGTACTGGCCGGCGACCAGCGAGCCCCAGCTCGACCCCACCCAGCTGCGCCAGGACCAGCGGGTCGTCGCCGCCGTCGACGGCCACCAGCGCACCTGGAGGGTGGTGGAGGCCGGTGCCGGCACCATCGACCACCTCGAGGGCGGGTTCACCTACGACATCACCCACGGCCAGCAGGTCGCCTACGCCGAGCTGCGCGAGGTCGGCGGACCGCACCGGGTGGTGGTGGAGCGCTTCGACGACCGCGTCCTCGACACCTACGCCGCCCGCACCCTCGACCTCACCGCCCAGAAGCAGCACTTCGGACGCCGGATCGCCCCGCGCAGCTGGCGGGGCCTGCTCACCGCGCTCGCCGTCCTCGTCTTCGTCCTGGTCAGCGCGGTGACCTGCGGCGGACCCGGCCGCGCCACCGACTGCACCCCCCGCGCCGGCCAGACCGTCGACGACTGCCGCACCGGCTACGGCGGCGGAGGCGGCGGGATCGGCAAGTGAACGACCACCGACGAAAGGCCCGACCATGACCGAGGACACCAACTCCCTCAGCCTGATGCCCCTCCTGTCCACCCTCGTCTACTCCGTCATCGGCATCGTGCTGATGGTGCTGACGATCGTGGTCGTCAACAAGCTGTTCCGGCTGCAGCTGCACCGCGAGCTGGTCAAGGAGCACAACGTCGCCTTCGGCGTGATGCTCGGCGGGCTGGCGGTGGCGATCGCCATCATCATCGCCGGCACCATCATCTCCCCGTGACGAGCACGCCCGCGGCGGTCGCGGGCCGGGGCGGGCGCCGCCGCGCGGAGCTGGACCGGCCCACCGTCTTCGCCGCCGCGCTGCTGGTCGCGGTCGGCGGCATCGTCTACGAGCTGATCCTCGGCACCACCGCCTCCTACCTCTTCGGCAACTCCGTGGTCGCCTTCTCCCTGGCCACCGGGCTGACCCTGTTCGGGATGGGCCTGGGGTCGCTGCTGGCGTCCCGGCTGACCGCCGACCCCGGGCTCAACTTCGCCCGCAACGAGGTGCTGCTCGCGCTGGCCGGCGGCAGCTCGGTGCTGCTGATCCACTGGGCGTTCGCCGCCACCGACGTCTACTGGGTGGTCTTCGTGGTGCTCTCGCTGGCGGTCGGGATCGGGATCGGGGTGGAGATCCCGCTCCTGGTCTCGGTGGTGCGCTCCAGCGGCCGCGACGAGTCGGTCGACCTGCTGTCGAAGGTGCTGGCGCTGGACTACTTCGGCGCCCTGGTGGCCTCCCTGCTCTTCCCCTTCCTGCTGCTGCCGGTGCTCGGGCTGGCCCGGACCGCCGCCGCGGTGGCCGTCCTCAACGTCGGGGTGGCGCTGTTCATGCTGTGGCGGATGGGCGTGCGCACCCGCTGGAACCTCGTCGGCCTGCTGGCCCTGCTGCTCCTGCTCGCCCTGTTCGCGGCCAGCTCCTCCCTGGAGCGGGCGGCGGTCGCCCGCCAGTACCCCGACCCGGTGGTGCACCAGGAGACCACCCGCTACCAGCGGCTGGTGGTGACCGCCTACGGCGCCGACGTCCGGCTCTGGCTCAACGACCAGCTGCAGTTCTCCACCGTCGACGAGGCCCGCTACCACGAGACGCTGGCCCACGCCGCGATGACCTCCCACCCCGACCCGCGCACCGTGGTGGTGCTCGGTGGCGGGGACGGGATGCTGGCCCGGGAGGTGCTGCGCCACCCCGGCGTCGAGCGGGTGACGGTGGTCGACCTCGACCCGGCGGTGACCCGGCTGGCCCGCGAGCACCGGCTGCTGGTGCAGGCCAACGACGGCGCTCTGACCGACCCGCGGGTGGAGGTGGTCAGCACCGACGCCTTCGGCTGGCTCGACGAGCCCGGCCCCGCCGCCGACGTCGTGCTGGCCGACCTGGTCGACCCCGCCGACGACCGGGTGGCCAAGCTGTACTCGCGCGAGATGTACCAGCGGGTCGCCGACCGGCTCGCCCCCGACGGCGTCTTCGCCACCCAGGCCACCTCCTCCTTCTTCACCCCCACCGCGCACCGCCAGGTGGCCGCGACCGTCGCGGCCGGGATGCCCGGACGCACCGTCGTCCCGCTGTCGGTCAACGTGCCCACCTTCGGCGAGTGGGGGTTCGCGCTCGCCGTCCCCGGCGGGCCGGGCGGCGTGCTGGTGGAGCCGGAGCCCGGGAGCGTGCCCGGCCTGCTCGAGGCGTCCCCGCTGCCGCCGGGGCTGCGTCACCACGACGCGGACACGCTGTGGACCAGCACCCGGCTCGCCCCGGCCGCGGACGGGCGCCCGGTCGCCGAGGGCTGGGACGTCGCGCCGTCGACCCTGCTCACCCCGCGGGTGCTGGCCGCCTACGACGGCGACATGCGGCGGTGGCGCTACTGATCGCCGCCGACCGACGCTGTGGGACCGCCTCGCTACAGTGAGGCCGACACGCGACGGGGTGAGCGGACGGGAGCAGCGGTGGCCTTCTGGGACAAGTGGTTCCGACGAGGGGACGACGAGGGCGAGGACGTCCCGATCGAGCTCGACGTCGACGCCCGGCGACGACAGCTGCACGAGCTCGAGCAGTCCTTGGACGCCCTGGTCCGCGGGCTGCGCGAGCACCCGCGGCTGAGCGCCAACCCCGGCTGGCAGGCCCGCACCGCCGAGTACGACCGGCTGGCCGGGCAGGCGATGATGCTGCGCCAGCGGGTGCCCACCCGCGAGGAGCTGCTCGACCTGGCCTTCGAGGTGCGCCCGGTCTTCAACGCCGAGGTGCCCGAGGGGCTGGACGACCTCGTGCCGCTGCAGGACGCGGTGCTGCAGCGCACCCAGGCCCTGGTGGACGTGCTGCCCGGCGAACGGTGACCCGCGGGCTGCGCGACCCGGCCGCTCAGCCGGCGGCGCGGCCCTCGGCGAACTGGGTGCGGTACAGCTCGGCGTAACGGCCGTCGGCGGCCAGCAGCTCGGTGTGGGTGCCGCGCTCGACCACCCGGCCGGCCTCCAGCACGACGATCTGCTCCGCGGCGCGCACGGTGGAGAGCCGGTGGGCGATGACGATCGACGTCCGCCCGGCCAACGCGGTGGCCAGCGCGGCCTGCACCGCCGCCTCGGAGGTGGAGTCGAGGTGGGCGGTGGCCTCGTCCAGCACGACCACGCGGGGACGGGCCAGCAGCAGCCGGGCGATGGTCAGCCGCTGCCGCTCACCGCCGGACAGCCGGTACCCGCGCTCACCGACCACGGTGTCCAGCCCCGCCGGTAGCGAGCGCACCAGGGTCGCCAGCCGGGCCTGCTCCAGCGCGTCCCACAGCGCCTCGTCCTCGGCCTCCGGCCAGGCCAGCTGCAGGTTGGCCCGGATGGTGTCGTGGAAGAGGTGGCCGTCCTGGCTGACCAGCGAGACCGACGAGCGCAGCGAGGCCAGCCGGGCGTCGCGGACGTCCACCCCG
This sequence comes from Desertihabitans aurantiacus, assembly GCF_003344635.1. Lineage (GTDB taxonomy): Bacteria > Actinomycetota > Actinomycetes > Propionibacteriales > Propionibacteriaceae > Desertihabitans > Desertihabitans aurantiacus. Next base: position 4,778 of record NZ_QPKK01000107.1, on the reverse strand, counting down.
CCGATCAGCACCCGGCCGCCGTCGACGTCCTGCAGCCGGGTGATGAGCTGGGCGATGGTGGACTTGCCCGCCCCGGAGGAGCCGACCAATGCGGTCATGGTGCCGGCGGGGACGGTGAACGAGACGTCGTGCAGCACCTGCTCGTCGGGGCGGTCGTCCAGCACGGTGACGTCCTCCAGGGAGGCCAGCGACACCTGCGAGGCGGAGGGGTAGGTGAAGTCGACGCCCTGCACCTGCACGTCGAGGGAGCCGTCGGGCAGGTCGACGGCGTCGGGCCGCTCCCGGATCAGCGGCACCAGGTCGAGCACCTCGAACACCCGCTCGAAGCTCACCAGGGCGCTCATCACCTCCACCCGGGCGCTGGCGAGTCCGGTCAGCGGCGCGTACAGCCGGGTGATGAGCAGCGCAAGCGAGACCACGGTGCCGGCGTCCAGCCGCCCGTCGCTGGCGAGCACGCCGCCGATCCCGTACACCAGGGCCAGCGCGAGCGCGGAGACCAGCGTCAGCGCGGTGATGAAGACTGTCTGCGCCATCGCCGTGCGCACCCCGATGTCGCGCACCCGTTCGGCCCGCTCGGTGAACTCCGCGGTCTCGGCCGCCGGGTCGGCGAACAGCTTGACCAGCTGGGCGCCGGGCGCGGAGAACCGCTCGGTCATCCGGTTGCCCATCGCGGCGTTGTGGTCGGCGGCCTCCCGCTGCAATCCGGCCATCCGGCGCCCCATCCGGCGGGCCGGCAGCACGAACACCGGCAGCAGCACCAGCGCGGCCAGCGTGATCGGCCAGCTGAGGGTGAGCATCACGGCGAGGGTCAGCCCGAGCGCGACGACGTTGGTGACCAGCCCGGACAGGGTCTGGCTGAAGGCCCGCTGCGCCCCGATCACGTCGTTGTTGAGCCGCGAGACCAGCGCCCCGGTGCGCGTGCGGGTGAAGAAGGCGATCGGCATCGTCAGCACGTGGGCGAAGACCTGGCTGCGCAGGTCGAGGATGAGCCCCTCGCCGATCCGCGACGACAACCACCGGGTGAGCAGCCCGAGCCCGGCCTCGGCGACCGCGGCACCGGCGATCAGCAGCGCCCAGCGCACCACCACCTCCGACGGGTCGCCGGCACTGATCGCGTTGACCACCTCACCGGCCATCACCGGCGTCGCCACCGCCAACGCCGCGGCCAGCACGCTGGTGACCAGGAAGGCGCCGACCAGCCGGCGGTGCGGGCCGGCGAAGGCGAGGATCCGGCGCAACGTCGCCCGGGTGATCGGACGCTGCTCGCCGCCCCGCATGGCCGACCACATCGACTGGTAGGCCGTCAGCTCCATGCTCATGGGGCCAACCTAGGATCTCGACCGCGGTGGAGGTCCAGCGCGGCGGTTCAGGCGCCGCGGGCGGCGCTGGTGCTCGTCTCGGTGGTGGCCTCGGTGAGGGCGTCCACCACGTCGGACAGCGAGCCGGCCGAGCGGTGGGCCCGCTGCAGCGCCGCGCCGGTGCCGCGGGTGCGGATCTGCTCCAGCCCCTCGGTCACCCGCTCGGTGTCGCCGGCGGCGTCGAGGGCGGGACGGACCATCTCCACCAGTGTCTCGATGTGGTCCCAGGCGTGCGCGGTGGATCCGTCGACCGGGTCGACCAGCCGCTCGCGCACCCCGAAGCGGGCAGCCCGCCAGTAGGCGGCACGGAGCAGCTCGTGGCGGAACCTCGGGGCCGGACGTCCCTCGGCCCACTGCTCGGCCGCGGTGCTGACCAGCGCGCGGGTGAGCCCGGCGATGGTGGCGGCGTCCGCGCTGCGGGCGCAGACGTCGGAGACCCGCACCTCCACGGTGGGGTAGCGCTCGGCGAGGCGGGCGGAGTAGTAGATCATCCCCTCGTCGAGGGCGGCCCCGCTGTTGATCAGCTGCCGCTGGGCCTCGCGGTAGGCCGCGGGGGTGCCGAAGGGCTGCGTGCCGCCGGCGGTCGGCCACTGCCGCCAGACGATGCTGCGGTAGGAGTCGTAGGTGGTGTCGTCACCGCCCCAGAACGGGGAGTTGGCGCTGAGTGCGGTGAGCGCGGGCAGCCAGGGCTGCATCCGGTCGACCGCCCCGACCCGCTCCTCGTCGGAGTCCAGCCCCACGTGCACGTGCATCCCGCAGGTGAGGTTGAGCACCGCGACCGGGCCGAACAGCTCGTCCATCCGCCGGTAGCGGCTGCTGGGCGTGGTGGCGGCGTCGTCCTGGATGGGGCTGGTGCCGACGGCGACGAGCCTGGCGTCCCGAGCCTGCGCGGCGGCGGCGAGCTCGGCGCGGCGGTCGCGCAGCTGCCTGGCGATCTGGTCGAGGTCGACCGACGGTGCGGTGGCGAGCTCGGCCTGCGGCTGCTTGAACTCGTGCTCGAACTGGCCCTCGCCGCGCTGGGTGGCCTCGTGGGCGACGGCCGGGCCGATGGGGGCGAGACGGGCGGAGCCGTTGCGGAAGAGCAGGAACTCCTCCTCGACGCCGAGCGTCCGGACCTGTGCTGCCAAGACGTGCTCCTCGGGGCGGGACGACGGGCACCCCGTGGCTGGGGCGACCGTCGAGCATCGTAGTGCGACCGGGTGACGGCCGGGTGACGGCCGGAGCTCTCGGACCGAGCGGCGCGCCGGCGCGGGCTAGAGTCCGCCGCATGGGGATGGATGAGGCGGCCGACGAGGTGCGGGACAAGGCCGACGAGGCCCAGGACGCGGCCGAGGACGCCGGCCACGCCATCCAGGACAACCCGCTCTACCGCTGGCTGGTCACCGTCGGGCTGGTGGCCTACGGCGTCGTGCACCTGCTGGTCGCCTGGCTGGCGGTGCAGCTGACCTTCGGCGGGTCGCAGGAGCCGGCGTCCAACACCGGGGCGATGCAGGAGCTGGCCGAGCAGCCCTTCGGCGGCGTGCTGCTGGTGGTGGTGGCGGCCGGGCTGCTCACGCTCAGCCTCTGGCAGCTGCTCGAGGCGGCCATCGGCCACCTGGACCGGACCGACCTGGAGCGGGTCCGCAAGCGGCTGAGCTCGCTCGGGCGGGCGGTGCTCTACGCCGCGCTGGGGGTGAGCGCGCTGCTCACCGCGCTCGGGTCGGGTGGCGGTGGTGGTGGCGCCGAGAAGAGCCTGACCGGCCGGCTGCTGGGCCACCCGGCCGGTGTCGTGGTGGTGCTGCTGGGGGCGGCGGCGATCGCCGCGGTGGCGGTCGCCATGGGCGTCAAGGGGGTCCGGCGGAAGTTCCGTGAGGACCTGCGAGGCGATCCCGGCACGGTCGGCACCGCGCTGGGCGTGGTCGGCCACGTCGCCAAGGGGATCGCCTTCCTGGTGGTGGCCAGCCTGTTCGTGGCGGCCGCGGTGACCCACGACCCCAACCGCGCCGGCGGCCTGGACGTCGCCTTCAAGGCGGTCCGCGACCAGCCGTTCGGGGTGGTGCTGCTGGTTCTGATGGCCTTCGGGGTGGCCTGCTACGGCTTGTACTGCTTCGTCTGGGCGCGCCGGCCCGCGCACGGCTGAGCCCGCGCAGGGCTCACCAGCACTCGTCGAAGAAGCGCTCCTCGAGTGCCAGGGTGCGCTGCATCAGCGCGGTCAGCCGGTCGTGGTCGTCCGGGCCGCACACCCGTTCCAGCTCGTCGACCAGCCACTGGCACCAGCGGGTGAAGTCGGGTCCGCGGTGCAGCTCGACCCAGCCCAGGTGCTCGGCCCGGGTGGGCTCGCCGAGGTCGTCCCGGCTGCCCCAGTCGAGGTAGACCCCCTCCATCACCACCAGCAGGGCCAGCAGATCGGGGTAGTGGCGGGTGTCGACGACCTCGGCCATCAGCTGCTGGAACGCCTGTGTCGACGGACGGAGCCGGGGTGCGGACGCCTCGGCCGGGTCGACGCCCAGCGCACGGAAGCTGTCGGTGAAGTAGGTGTTCTCGTCGTCGGCGAGCATGCCCAGCTGCCGCGCCAGCACCAGCCGCGACCCGAGCCGGTCGGCCGAGGCGAGCGACTGGCCGAGCAGGCGGAGGAACCCGTCGAAGAACTGGTGGTCCTGCACCAGGTAGCCGGCCAGCACGGCGTCGTCGAGGGTGCCGGCGAAGAGCTCGCGGACGAAGCGGTGGTCGACGCAGCGCCGCCACCCCGGCTCGAGTGCGGGACGGGCCCGGTGCAGCAGGCCCCCGGCGGGCGTGGTCGTGGTCAGCGGCAGCGTCACGGGCCCATCCTGCCGGTCGCCCGGTCAGGCCCAGCGGCCGGCCGCGGCGACCGCCTGCGTCCCGTAGCCGCCGCCGAAGAGCGCGGCGTGCACCAGCAGCGGGTGCAGCTGGTGCAGGCCCACCCGCTGCTGCCAGCCAGTGGCGAGCGGGGAGACCTCCTGGTAGCCGGCGAGCAGCTCGTCCAGGTGCGGCGTCCCGAACAGCGCGAGCATGGCGAGGTCGGTCTCGGCGTGGCCGCCGTGCGCGGCGGGGTCGATCAGCACCGCCTCGACCCGGCCGTCGACAGGCGTCCAGAGCAGGTTGCCGGCCCACAGGTCGCCGTGCAGCCGGGCGACGCCGTCCCCCACCAGAGCGGGCTGGTCGGCCTCGAAGGCGTCCTCGGTCAGCCGGTCGGCGCACCGTTCCACCACCCGGGCGCCGGCGGCGTCGATCGCGCCGGCGTCGACGGCGAGGCGGAGGTAGGGCAGCACCCGGTGCTCGGCGTAGAAGACGCCCCAGGAGCGCGGCGGTTCCCCGGGGGTGGGCAGCACGGTGGCGCCGAGGAAGCCCTCGCCGCTGGTCCCGGGCGGCGGCGCGCCCCAGCCGGACGCGCCCGCGGCGTGGGTGCGGGCCAGCGCGGCG
>NZ_QPKK01000106.1 GCF_003344635.1 Desertihabitans aurantiacus | reverse complement strand
GCAAGCTCGAGCAGTCGGCGGCGCCGGCCGTGCTGGCCGCGGTGCAGACCCACGAGGAGGTCGGCCGCCGCTGGCTGGCCCGCGGCTGACCCGGCTCAGACCCCGTCGGCGTCCCGGTCCTGCGTCGGGACCGGGGCGCTGACGCCCGACATCGGGTCGGCGACCTCGAGCGCGACCCCCTCCTCTGCGGCGAGCTCGCGCAGCAGGTCCACCGGTGCGTCGGTCTGCACCACCTGGTGCCAGCCGCGCCCGTCGGCGGTCGGCTCCTGGCCGGCGTCGGCGGCGTAGCCGGCCGCGGTCAGCGTCGCCGCCAGCTCGGCGGCCACCGCCTCGTCGGAGGTGACCAGCCGGCCGACACCGGCCTCCCGGCTCATTCGGCCTCCCCCGGGTCGACCGCGTCCGCCGTCTCCGGTGCCATGTGCGGGTACTCCACCGTGGTCGGCGGCACCAGCGTCTCCTTGACCACCCGCGGGCTGACCCAGCGGATGAGGTTCCACATCGAGCCGGCCTTGTCGTTGGTGCCGGACGCCCGCGAGCCGCCGAAGGGCTGCTGGCCGACCACCGCACCGGTGGGCTTGTCGTTGACGTAGAAGTTGCCGGCGGCGTGCCGCAGCCGCTCGCTGGCGATCCGCACCGCGTCCCGGTCCTCGGCGATGACCGCGCCGGTCAGCCCGTACGGGGTGCCGGTGTCGACGGTGTGCAGCACCTGCTCGAAGTCGCCGTCGTCGTAGACGTGCACCGCGAGCAGCGGCCCGAAGTACTCGGTGGTGAAGACCTCCTGGGTGGGGTCGTCGGACTGCACCACGGTGGGCCGGACGTACCAGCCGGTGCTGTCGTCGGTGGTTCCGCCGGCCAGCACGTCGACCGCCGGGTTGGCGTGCGCCCGCCGCAGCGCCTCGTCCAGCCGGGTGAAGGAGCGCTGGTCGATGACCGCGGAGGTGAACCGGCTGAGGTCGCGGACGTCGCCGACGGTCAGCTCCTCGGTCTGGGTGAGGAGGTCGTCGCGCATCCGCTGCCAGACGCTGCGGGCGACGAAGGCCCGCGAGGCCGCCGAGCACTTCTGCCCCGAGTACTCGAAGGCGCCCCGGACCAGCGCGGTGCGGGCCACGTCGACGTCGGCGCTGGGGTGCACCACCACGAAGTCCTTGCCGCCGGTCTCGCCGACGACCCGGGGGTAGCTCGCGTAGCCGGCGATGTTCTCCCCGATGGTGCGCCACAGGTGCTGGAAGGTGGGCACCGAGCCGGTGAAGTGCAGCCCGGCCAGCGACGGCTCGGCCAGCACCACCTCCGAGACGGCCAGGCCGTCGCCGGGGAGCATGGTGATCACCCCGTCCGGCAGCCCGGCGGCGGTGAGCAGCTCCATGGTGAAGGAGGCGGCCAGCTGCTGGGTGGGGCTGGGCTTCCAGATCACGGTGTTGCCCATCAGCGCCGGCGCGGTGGGCAGGTTGCCGGCGATGGCGGTGAAGTTGAACGGGGTGACGGCGTAGACGAAGCCGTCCAGCGGGCGGTAGTCGACCCGGTTCCACACCCCGGGTGAGGACACCGGCTGCTCGGCGTGGATCCGCTCGGCGAAGGCGACGTTGAAGCGGAGGAAGTCGACCAGCTCGCAGGCGGAGTCGATCTCGGCCTGCTGCACCGTCTTGCCCTGACCCAGCATGGTGGCGGCGTTGAGGGTGTCGCGCCACGGCCCGGCCAGCAGCTCGGCCGCACGCAGGAAGATCGCGGCGCGCTCGTCCAGGCTGGTGCGCGCCCACGCCGGCGCGGCGGCAGTGGCGGCGCGGACGGCGTCGCGGGCGTCGGTCTGGTCGCTGTGGCGGGCCCGGCCGAGCACGTGGTGGTGGTCGGAGGGCATCGTCACCTCGAACGCCTCGCCACCGCCGAGGCGTCGCTCCGACCCGATCGCGGCGGTCAGCTCCACCGGGCCGGCCGAGACCAGCTCCTCCAGCCGGCGCACCAGGCTGGCCCGCTCCGGCGACCCCGGCGCGTACCCCCGGACGGGCTCGTTCACAGCCGGGGGGACGGTGGTGCGCGCATCCATGGCCGCGACCCTAGCTCAGCTGGCCTTCTTGGCCGCCGTCGTGCTCTTGCGGGTGCTGGTCTTCTTCGCCGCGGTCCGGGTGGTCTTCCCGGCCGCCGTCTTCTTGGCCGTGGTGGTCTTGGCCGTGGTGGTCTTGGCCGCGGTCTTCTTCGCCGGGGTGGTCTTCTTCCCGGTGCCGCCGTCGGAGGCGGCGGTCTTCCGGGTGCTCGTCCGGCTCCCGCTGCTCCGCCCGCCGGAGGAGCCGGTGCTGGCCTCGGCAGCGGCGGCGCCGTCGCCGGCGGATCCCCCGCCGCCCTCTCGCCGCTTGCGAGCCGCCTCCACCGAGGCCCGCAGCGCGGCCACCAGGTCGACCACCTCGGCCTCCCCGCCGGCGTCGGCCTCCTCGGTCGGGATGGCCTGGCCGCTGAGCTTGGACTCCACCAGCGTCTCCAGCGCCTCGCGGTAGGCGTCGGAGTACTGCTCGGGCTCGAACGGGCCGGAGAGGGCGTCGATGAACGAGCCGGCCATGGTGATCTCGGCGTCGCTGACCGAGATGTCCTCCGACGGCGCAGCGAACTCCCCGCTGCGCAGCTCGTCGGGCCACAGGATGGTGTGCATGAGCAGCAGGTCGTCCTTGGCCCGGATCATCGCCAGGGTCTCCCGCGAGCGCAGCGCCACCTTGACGATGGCGACCCGCCCGCTCTGCACCAGGGCGTCGCGCAGCAGCACGTAGGGCTTGGCGCCCGGGCCGTCGGCCTCGAGGAAGTAGGTGCGGTCGATGTAGGTCGGGTCGACCTCCTCGGCCTCGACGAACTGGACCACGTCGACGGCCTTGGTGGTGCGCAGCGGCAGCTGGTCGAAGTCCTCCTTCTCCAGCACCGCCAGCCGCCCGTCGGGGGTCTCGTAGCCCTTGGCGATCTCGGCGTAGGGGATCTCCTTGCCGCAGACGTCGCAGACGCGCTTGTACCGGATCCGGCCCCCGTCCTCGGGGTGGACCTGGCGGAAGGAGATGTCCTTCTGCTCGGTCGCGCCGTACAGCTTGACCGGGATGCTGATCAGCCCGAAGGAGATCGCGCCCTTCCAGATCGAACGTGGCATGGGCTCAGTCTGGCACCCGCCACCCCCGCTGTCTGCGGCGCGGCGGCGGGGTGCGGGAGGTCAGCCGGCCAGGACCGCCGAGACCGCCTCCCGCTCGGTGGGCAGGTACCACAGCAGCGGGTGCTCGGCGAGCAGCTCGGCCACCTGCTCGGGGCGCTGCGGCTCGGCCAGCCGGAGCGGGTCGTCGGCCAGCACCGACCGGGCCCGCTCGACCGCCGGCCGGGCCTCGGCCTCGTCGACGAAGACCGCGGTCACCCGCTCCCAGTCGAAGGGGCGCAGCCGGACCAGCCCACTGCGCTCGTCGACCACCTCGACCGCGTCGGCGTCGGCATCGACGGCCAGCACGACCCGCTGGGCGGCACCCTCGAGCAGGCTGTCCAGCGAGGCCAGCTCCTGGGCGAGGTAGTCCAGCTCCTCGGTGGCATCGGCCGCCAGCCCGTGGCCGCGGGCCAGTGCGCCGGTGGCCGTCCGCCCGCCCAGCTCCTCCAGGGTGCCCGCCGTGGCCAGCAGCTCCAGCCGCTGCGGCACCGTCGCGCAGAACACCATCCGCCGTTCCCGTCCTCGCACGGTCGGTCAGCCTAGTGCGGTCGGGCCGGCCTCAGGCGTTCCAGCTGCGCAGCGCCGGCAGGCCCTTGTGCTCGCCGAGCACCGAGACGGTGCCGGTCTCGAGCGGGAAGGAGTCCCCACGCTCCAGCGGCAGCTCCAGCCAGAGCAGGGCCAGCGCGCGGGAGGCGTGGCCGTGGCCGAAGCAGATCGCCCGCTCCACCCCGCTGCTGCGCACCCGCTCGATCACCCGGCCGAGCCGCACCGTGATCTGCTCCGCGGTCTCCCCACCGGGCGAGGGGTGGGTCCACACCGTCCAGCCCGGGACGTCCTCGCGGATGGTCGCGCTGGTCAGGCCCTCGTAGTCGCCGTAGTCCCACTCGACCAGGTCCTCGGTCAGCTCGACCTCGTCGAACCCGGCCAGCCGGGCGGTCTCGGTGGCGCGCTCCCGCGGGCTGGACAGCACCAGCCCGAAGTCGAGCCCGGCCAGCCGCGGCCGGACCGCCTCGGCCTCCTGCCGGCCGACGTCGGTCAGCGCCAGGTCGGTGGTGGAGGTGTGCCGGCCGTCGCGGCTCCACTCCGTCTGCCCGTGCCGCACCAGGTAGAGCTCGGTCATCATGCCTCCGGGGTCGGCTCGGGCAGGCCCGGGTCGGGTAGGTCGGTGTGGCCCTCGACGCTGCGCCAGCCGCGACCGTCGCGGATCCGCTGCACCACCAGCCGCTGCAGGCTGGTCTGCTGGGGAAGGCTGTCGAGGTCGACGTCGCCGCGGCGGCGGAAGGTGAAGAACAGCGCGTCGCCGTCGCCGGGCCAGCTGCGCCCGGTCGGCGTCCAGCGCTGCTGGAAGGTGGCCATGTTGGAGCCGGGCAGGCCCTCGGCCAGGGCCGGGTCGAGCAGCCAGGAGGAGCAGTGCAGCTCCTCCGCCGGGTGGTCGGGGTGGTGGCGGGCGAAGAAGTCGCGGGCGCGGGCGAAGGAGTCGTCCACGACGTCCGGGCCGAGCGGTCCGCTCTCGGGGATGTGCACCGACAGCACCCACCGGCCGGGCTGGACGGTGCCCGCCTCGTCGGTGCGCTGGCGCAGGTTGAACTGGAGCCGTCCGAGCCAGTGCAGCGCGCCGGACCAGGCCCAGGTCAGCCACTCCTGGGTGTGCAGCCCGAAGCCGCCGAAGGTGCGCCGGTGCACCCACACCTGCTGGCCCAGGTCGGACAGCGTGCGCCAGGTCTGCTCCTCGCCGATCCCGTGCCGCTGGTGGAAGGCCCGGACCTCTCCGGTGGCGGCCAGCAGGGCCACCAGCGCCAGCCCGGCCTGCACGGTCGTGCCGTCGGGACGGGTCACGTCGAGGCGGGCGGGGTCGTCGCCGAAGACCGACCCGCGGCTCTCGGTGAAGTCGCCGACCACCCCGGCCAGGGCCTCCGCGTGCTCGGCGACGACGTCACGGGCGGCCGGGTCGCTGAGCACCTGCTCGACCAGCGCGGCGGTGTCGGCGGCGTCGTCGGGACGCAGCCCCAGCAGCTCCGCGAGCCGCGGGGCGGTCCAGCCGGCCAGCCGGTCCTGCAGGTGGTCGGTGGAGACGCGCACGCGCCCACTCTAGGGGGCGCCGGCGGTGGCAGAATGCCGGGAGTGAGCGAGAAGCAACCGAAGCTGCCCAACCGCCAGACCCCCTTCTCCGAGGCGTTCAAGGCGTTCATCCCCACCGGGTGGGCCCCCTACGACGCCACCCCGAAGGACCGGCTGCCCGCCTCGGTGGCCGCCGAGGACCGGCGCGCCGCGCTGTCTCGGCTCTTCCCCGGGGAGCGGCTGGTGGTGCCGGCCGGCGGGCTCAAGGTGCGCTCCAACGACACCGACTACCGCTACCGGCCGCACTCGGCCTTCGCCCACCTCACCGGTCTGGGCACCGACCGCGAACCGGACGCCGTCCTGGTGCTCGAGCCGGCACCCGATGGCGGCCACGAGGCGGTGCTGTACTTCATGCCGCGCGCGCCGCGGGAGGCCGAGCAGTTCTACGCCGACGCCCGGTACGGCGAGATGTGGGTCGGGCAGCGGGAGTCGCTGGAGGAGATGGAGCAGCTCACCGGGTTGCGCTGCGTGCCGGTCAGCGAGCTCGCCGAGGCGCTGGCCAAGGAGGCCGACAGCGTCCGCGTGCGCATCCTCCGCGACGCCGACCCGGCGCTCGCCGCGCAGGTCGACGCCATCCGCGAGCGGGCCGGCCAGCAGCAGGACCAGACCGAGCAGACCGAGACCGACCAGGAGCGCGACGCCGAGCTGACGGTCGCGCTGAGCGAGCTGCGGCTGGTCAAGGACGCCTTCGAGGTCGAGCAGATGCGCACCGCCTGCGCCGTCACCGCCGAGGGCTTCGAGGCGGTGGTGGCCGCGCTGCCCGAGGCGGTCCGCCGCGGCCGCGGCGAGCGCTGGGTGGAGGGTGTGTTCGCCCTGCACGCCCGCCACGCCGGCAACGCGGTCGGCTACGACACCATCGCCGCGGCCGGTGACCACGCCAACACCCTGCACTGGATCCGCAACGACGGCGAGCTGGCCGAGGGCGACCTGCTGCTGCTGGACGCCGGCGTCGAGCTCGACACCCTCTACACCGCCGACATCACCCGCACCATGCCGGTCTCGGGACGTTTCACCGACGCCCAGCGCCGGGTCTACGAGGCGGTGCTGGAGGCGCAGGAGGCGGCGATGGCGGCCGCCCGTCCCGGGGTCACCTTCAAGAGCGTGCACGAGGCGGCGATCGCGGTCATCGCGCGCCACCTCGAGGAGTGGGGTCTGCTGCCCGTCAGCGCCGAGGAGAGCCTCGGGCCCGACGGCGGTCAGCACCGCCGCTGGATGGTGCACGGCACCTCCCACCACCTCGGCATCGACGTGCACGACTGCGCCCAGGCCCGCACCGAGCACTACCGCGAGGGCACCCTGGCCGAGGGCATGGTCATCACCGTCGAGCCCGGGCTGTACTTCAAGAGCACCGACCTGCTGGTGCCCGAGGAGCTCCGTGGGATCGGGGTGCGGATCGAGGACGACGTCCTCATCACCGCCGACGGCTGCGAGAACCTCTCCGCCTCGCTGCCCCGCACCCCCGACGAGGTCGAGACCTGGATGGCGCCGCTGCTGGAGCGGGGGCGGTGAGCTCCCCGGCCCGGACGCCGCGGGTCCGGCAGCCCGCCGCGGCCCCGGCGACCGGGCCGGGACACACCCTCGACCGCGTGGTCGCCTGGGGCTGGTACGTCGACGGCCGGCTGCAGGACTGCGCGGACCTGGCCGAGGCGACGGCGCAGGCCCAGCAGGGGCACGGATTCGTCTGGCTCGGGCTGCACGATCCGAGCGACGCCGACATGCAGACCTTCGCCGAGCAGTTCGACCTGCACCCGCTGGCGATCGAGGACGCCGTCGAGGGCCACACCCGCTCCAAGGTGGAGCAGTTCGGCGACACCGTCTTCGTCGTCGCCTCCACGGTGAGGTACGTCGACCACGAGGGCGACATGACCGCCAGCTCCGAGCTGGTCAACACCGGCCAGATCATGGTCTTCTGCGGCCAGCACTTCGTGATGACGGTGCGCAAGGGCGGCCACGGCCACCTCGGCGACCTGCGGCGCCGGGTCAACACCGACCCGGGTCTGCTGCAGCACGGCCCCACCTCGGTGCTCTACGGCGTCCTCGACCTCGTCATCGACACCTACCTCGACGTCGTCGCCGCCATCGAGGAGGACGTGGACGAGGTGGAGGAGGCGGTCTTCTCCCCCGACAGCCACGACGACGCCAACCGCACCTACCGGCTCAAGCGCGAGCTGATCGAGTTCAAGCGGGCGGTGGTGCCCCTCGGCGCGGCCCTGCAGGCCCTGGCCACCCGGGAGGAGCTGGCGCTGCCGCCGGAGTCGCGGGCCTACTTCCGCGAGCTGGCCGACCACCACGCGCAGGCCAAGGAGTCCATCCTCAGCTTCGACGAGGTGCTCACCTCGATCCTGCAGTTCGCCCAGGCCCGGGCCAGCACGGTGGACAACCAGGACATGCGCCGGCTGTCGGCCTGGGTGGCGATGGTCGCCGTGCCCACCCTGATCGCCGGCGTCTACGGGATGAACTTCACCTTCATGCCCGAGCTGGGCTGGCGCTACGGCTACCCGATGGCGCTGGCCCTGATGGTCGGCTCGGTGCTCGCGCTGGCGGCCTACTTCAAACGCAAGCGCTGGCTGTAGGGCCGCCGACGTCTCAGGCGCTGCGGTCGAGCTCGTCGCGCCGCACCGGACGGGCCAGCGGCTCACCGCGGGCCAGCCGCTGGAGCTCCTGCAGCGCCCCGTCGGTCATCCGGCGCGCCTCGGTGTCCAGCGAGCCGGCCACGTGCGGGGTGAGCATCACGTTGGGCAGGTCGTACAGCGGGGAGTCCGCCGGCAGCGGCTCGGGGTCGGTGACGTCGAGCACCGCGTGCAGCCGGCCGCTGACGCACTCGGCCTCCAGGGCGGCGGTGTCGACCAGCGCCCCGCGGGCGGTGTTGATGACGGTCGCGTGGTCGGGCAGCGCGGCCAGCTGCTCGGCCCCGATCATGTGCCTGGTGCTGGGCAGGTCGGGGGCGTGGATCGACAGCACGTCCAGCCGCGGCAGCACCTCGGCCAGGTCGACCAGGCTGGCGCCGGCCGCGCGCACCTCGTCGGGGTCGGCGTAGGGGTCGGAGACGAGCACCGTCGGGTCGTGCAGCTGGCGCAGCAGGGCGGCCACCCGGCGTCCGACCCGGGAGAACCCGACCAGCCCGATGGTGAGCCCGGAGTTGCTCAGCCGACCGCGGGCGTGCCGGTAGGACCAGTCGGTGCGGGAGGTGCGGGCGTCGGCGGCCAGGAACGGCGCCTTCTTGCCCGCCATGATGATCGCGGCCAGGGTGAACTCGGCCACCGGCTCGGCGTTGAGGTCGGCGCTGGTCGACACCTCGACGCCGCGCTCCCACAGCGCGTCGGTGACGAACCCGCGGACGCTGCCCGCACAGTGCAGCACCGCCCGCAGCCGCGGCATCCGCTCCAGCGCGGCGGCGTCCAGCACCGGTGCACCCCAGCCGGTCAGCAGCACCTCGGTGGCGGCCAGGTCGGCGGCGTCGGCGCTGTCGAGGTCGGGCACCCACGGCTCGGCCGGCACCGCGGCCAGCGAGCGCAGCCGGGCCACCCGGGCGTCGTCGAACTGCATCTCCCAGGCGCGGCGGCCCATCACCGCCAGCGCGCGCGGCGTGGCGCCGCTCACTCGAAGGCCCGGGCGCGCTCGCCCGGCATGGTGTCGAGCAGCTCGCGGGCCTGCTGGGCCACCTTGTGCTCACTCATCAGCTCGTAGCGGGTGGCGATGGTCTGACTGAGCGACTCGAAGTCGCGGCGCCCGCCGCTGAGGCCGTAGGCGACCGCCTGCATGATCACGTTGAGCACGATGCCGAGCAGCACCGCAACCAGCACCACCACCAGCGCGTTCGGCGACGGGACGAACAGCATGAACAGCAGCCCGAACAGCAGACCCACCGAGATGCCGGCGGTGACGCCGCGGAGGATCACCGAGCCCCAGGTGCGGCGCCCGGTGACCCGCTCGACCGACTTGAGGTCGGTGCCGACGATGGCCAGGTTCTCCACCGCGAACTTCTGGTCGGCGAGGAAGTCGACCGCCTTCTGGGCCTGCGCGTAGTCGTCGTAGATCCGCACCGACTGGGGGAACTTGAGCTTGAAGAGCGAGCCCATCGACGGCTGGTTCAGCGACATGCGATCAATCTAGCCGACCGCTCTGCCGGCAGCGTGGGGCGAGATAGTGTCCTGGACGTGAGTGGCTCCTCCGTCTTCATCTCGCGGATCCGCGGGCTGCCGGTCGTGGACACCGACGGTGACCAGATCGGCAAGCTGCGCGACGTCGTGGTGGGGTTCCGTCCGGGCGTCCAGGCGCCGCGGGTGCGGGGGCTGGTGGTCGAGCTGTTCGCCCGGCAGCGGATCTTCGTGCCGATGCTGCGGGTGCACTCGGTGGACGCGGTGCAGGTGGTCATCTCCGGCGTGGTCAACACCCGCCGCTTCTCCCGCCGCGACGCCGAGACGCTGGTGGTCGACGACCTGGTGGACCAGCCGGTGCGCCGGCGCGGGCACCCCGGGCCGCAGGTGGTCTACGACGTCTCCATGCGCGAGGTGCGCAACCGGGAGTGGGAGCTGGCCGAGGTGGCGGTGCGGGAGCGCTCCGGCGGCCGCTTCCGCCGGCGCAGCCACGTCACCATCGTCGACTGGCGTGACGTGGTGGTGGGCGTCCAGCAGACCGGCCAGGAGACCGAGCAGCTGGTGGCGCGGATGGAGGACATGAAGCCCGCCGACATCGCCCGCGAGCTGCACGACCTCTCCCCCGCCCGCCGCGCCGACGTGGTCCGCGCGCTGTCGGACGAGGTGCTGGCCGACGCGCTGGGCGAGCTGCCCGAGGACGAGCAGGTCGAGCTGATCTCCTCCCTCGAGACCGAGCGCGCCGCCGACGTGCTGGAGGAGATGGACGCCGACGACGCCGCCGACCTGATCGGCGAGCTGGCCCCCGACCTGGCCGAGCGGCTGCTGGGCGAGATGGAGACCGAGGACGCCGAGGACGTCCGCCGCCTGCTGAGCTACGAGGAGTCCACCGCCGGCGGTCTGATGACGCCGGAGCCGGTGATCGTGGCCACCGGCGCGACCGTCTCGGAGGCGCTGGCGCTGGTGCGGGCGGAGGACCTGACGCCGGCGCTGGCGAGCATGGTCTACGTCTGCCGCAGCCCCTACGAGACGCCGACCGGGCCCTTCGTCGGCGGGGTGCACTTCCAGCGGCTGCTGCGCGAGCCGCCCTCGACGCTGGTCTCGGCGCTGGTCGACTCCGACCTCGAACCGCTGAAGGCCAGCTCGACGCTGGCCGAGGTCAGCCGCTACTTCGCGACCTACAACCTGGTCTGCGCGCCGGTGGTCGACCCCGACAACCACCTGCTCGGCGCCGTCACCGTCGACGACGTGCTGGACCACATGCTGCCCGAGGACTGGCGCGGCGACCAGATGGACGGGATGACGCCGGTGGACGACGAGGTCGCCCCGGCCGGACCTGCGGGAGGGAGGGCCACCGATGGCCAGAGGGACCGGCTCGGCTGACCGGCTGAACACCCCCGGACGCCGTCGGCGCAGCCTGCTGCCGCGGTTCCGGGTCGACCAGGACACCTTCGGCCGCTTCGCCGAGGGTTTTGCCCGCTACATGGGGACCGCGCGCTTCCTCGCCTGGATGACGGTGATCATCATCGTCTGGCTGGTGTACAACCTCACCGCCGGCGAGGCCGCACCCGACCCGTTCCCCTTCATCTTCCTCACCCTGCTGCTCTCGCTGCAGGCCTCCTACGCCGCCCCGCTCATCCTGCTGGCGCAGAACCGCCAGGAGGCCCGGGACCGGATCAGCCTGGAGGACGACCGGCGCCAGGCCGCCCAGTCCCGCGACGACATGGACTTCCTGGCCCGCGAGATCGCCGGGCTGCGGATGAGCGTCGGTGAGCTGGCCACCCGCGAGTTCATCCGCGCCGAGGTGCGCAACGAGCTGCGGGCGCTGCTGGCCGAGCTCGACGGCGAGGACGCCGAATCCGCCGAGGGCGGCCAGCCGCGGTCGAAGGGGAGCCGGAAGAAGGGGCGGAAGAAGGACGCCGTCCGCGCCGGTGAGGAGTCGGACGAGGGATTCGGGACGGGGAGCACCGGCGGGTAGCCTGGCTCGGTGCCCGAGCGTGTGACGAACTCCCCCGACCACCCCCTGCTGCCCGCGATCGACCGGGCCCTGGCGACCGTCCAGGACCCCGAGATCAAGCGACCCATCACCGAGCTGGGGATGGTCGCCGCCGTCGACATCGACGCCGACTCCCGGGTGCGGGTGGAGGTGCTGCTGACCATCGCCGGCTGCCCGCTCAAGGGCACCCTGACCCGCGACGTGACCGAGGCCGTCGGGGCCGTCCCCGGGGTCGCCGCGGTGGAGGTCGAGCTCGGCGTGATGAGCGCGGAGCAGCGGGCCGCGCTCAAGCAGCTCCTCACCGCCGGCCAGGCCGACCGGGAGATCACCTTCGCCCGTCCCGACAGCCTCACCCGGGTGATCGCGGTCGCCTCCGGCAAGGGCGGCGTCGGCAAGTCCTCGGTGACGGTGAACCTGGCGCTGGCGCTGGCCCGCCGGGGTCTCAGCGTGGGGGTGCTGGACGCCGACGTCTACGGCCACTCGGTGCCGGCCATGCTCGGTGTCGCCGACTCCCGCCCCACCTCGGTGGAGGAGATGATCCTGCCGGTCCCGACCATGGGCCTGAAGGTGATGTCGATCGGCATGCTCAAGCCGCGGCGCGACCAGGTGGTGGCCTGGCGCGGGCCGATCCTCGACCGGGCCATCCAGCAGATGCTGGCCGACGTCTACTGGGGTGATCTCGACCACCTGCTCATCGACCTGCCGCCCGGCACCGGCGACGTGGCCATCTCGCTGGGCCAGAAGCTGCCCAACGCCGAGGTGCTGGTGGTGACCACCCCGCAGCAGGCCGCCGCCGAGGTGGCCGAGCGGGCCGGGACGATGGCCTCGATGATGAACCAGCGGGTGGTCGGCGTGGTCGAGAACATGTCCGGGCTGGTGCTGGACTGCCCGCACTGCGGTCAGAGCCACACCACCGACGTCTTCGGCACCGGCGGCGGTGAGGAGGTCGCCTCCGCGCTGACCACCCGGGTCGGCTACGACGTGCCGGTGCTGGCGCGGGTGCCGCTCGACCCGAGGCTGCGGGTCGGCGGCGACGAGGGCTCCCCCGTGGTGGCCGAGGCCGACCCGGACCCGCGGGGCGCGGCCGCCCAGCTGCTCGCGCTGGCCGACCGGCTGGCCCCCCGCTCGCGTCCGCTGCAGGGTCTGCAGCTCGGGCTCAGCCCCGTCGGTCGCTGACGCCGGGGCG
>NZ_QPKK01000105.1 GCF_003344635.1 Desertihabitans aurantiacus | reverse complement strand
CGGGCTGCACGTGCGCGCCAGCTGGGTGCGGCAGCGTCCCGGCCAGGCCGGCGTCCAGCTGGCGGTGCACCCGCTGGCGGCGCGGTCGCTGTTCGGCGTCCCGGCCGCGGAGCTGTCGGTGGACGACTTCGCCGGCGCGGACGTCCTCGGGGCGCCCGGACGCCGGCTGCACGAGCAGCTGAGCGAGGTCAGCGGCTGGGACGAGGCCTTCGCCCGGGTGCGCGACCACCTGGTGCGGCACCGCCGGGACGCAGCGGTGCGCCCGGAGCTGCGGCACGCCTGGGCCGTGCTGGAGCGCAGCGGCGGACGCCGTCCGGTCGCGGAGGTGGCGCGCGAGGTCGGCTTCACGACCCGCCACCTCGACACGCTCTTCCAGCGCGAGGTGGGCCGCAGCCCGAAGACGGTCGCCCGGCTGATCCGCTTCGAACGGGCCACCACCGCGCTCGCCGGGCAGGCCCGGGTCGGGCGGGTCGACCTGGCGGGGTTGGCCGCGCGCTGCGGCTTCAGCGACCAGTCCCACCTCAGCCGCGACTTCGTCGCCTTCACCGGGCTGCCGCCGCGGCGCTGGGTGGCCGAGGAGCTCTGGAACATCCAATCCGGCGGGCACCGCTCCGCGGCACCATCGGACCATGAGCACACCGACCCTCTGGTTGACCCTGCAGGCCCGTGACGCCCCAGCGCTGATCGACTGGTACCGCGACGTCCTCGGCTTCGTTCTCACCGCGGAGCACCGCGACGGCGACCACGTCGGCCACGCCGAGCTGCTCACCGCCGACGGCGTCGGCGGGCTGATGCTCGGCAGCCACGTCGAGGGGCGGGAGTGGTCCATCCCGCCGGGCAGCGCGCACGCCTACGTGGTCTGCGCCGATCCCGACGCCCTGCACGAGCGGGCGGTCGCCGCCGGGGCGGAGGTGCTGCGGGCGCCCTCCGACACCGACTACGGCTCGCGCGAGGTCACCCTGCGCGACCCCGAGGGCAGTTCCTGGACCTTCGGCACCTATCCCGGCACCGGTCGCTGAGGCGTGGCTCAGCCGTCGCCGGGCGGACGCCGGCGCTGACGTCGGTCGGCCTCGGCCTGGCGCTCCAGCAGGGAGCGGACGACGAGGCGGGTGAAGAAGACCATCACCACCACGACCGCGGCGAACACGAGCACCACCACGCCGAGCGTGAGGAGCAGCGTGCCGCGGTCCCAGGCCTCCACGCCCCGACCGTAGCCCGTCCACCCCTCGCCGGCCCTGACCGCGGACGCCGCGAGGTCGAGCCGGGGCGGGCCGAACGGATAGGTTGCCCCCGTGGCAGATACCGTCGCGAACGCCCAGACCTCGCCCGACGTCACGCAGCCGTGGGCCGAGCTGGGGCTGAAGGAGCCCGAGTACGCCCGGATCCGGGAGATCCTCGGGCGCCGTCCCACCTCGTGCGAGCTGGCCATGTACTCGGTGATGTGGTCCGAGCACTGCTCCTACAAGTCCTCCAAGGTGCACCTGCGCAAGTTCGGCGCGCTGGAGCCGGTGACGCCCACCGGTGAGCTGCTGGCCGGGATCGGTGAGAACGCCGGCGTCATCGACGTCGGCCAGGGCTGGGCGGTCACCTTCAAGATCGAGTCGCACAACCACCCCTCCTACGTCGAGCCGCACCAGGGCGCGGCCACCGGGGTGGGTGGCATCGTCCGCGACATCCTCGCCATGGGCGCCCGCCCGATCGGTGTGATGGACCCGCTGCGCTTCGGCCCGCTGGACGCCCCCGACACCGCCCGGGTGCTGCCCGGCGTGGTCTCGGGCATCGGCGGCTACGGCAACTGCCTCGGGCTGCCCAACATCGGCGGGGAGGTGGTCTTCGACCACTCCTACCTCGGCAACCCGCTGGTCAACGCGCTCTGCGTCGGCAAGCTGCGCCACGAGGACCTGCACCTCGCCCACGCCACCGGCACCGGCAACAAGGTCATCCTCTACGGCGCGGCCACCGGCGGCGACGGCATCGGCGGGGCGTCCATCCTGGCCTCGGAGACCTTCGATCCTTCGACAGGCTCAGGACAGGCTCCGCAGCGGAAGCGGCCCAGCGTCCAGGTCGGCGACCCCTTCATGGAGAAGCTGCTGATCGAGTGCACCCTCGAGCTGTTTGCGGCCGGGGTGGTCAACGGCATCCAGGACTTCGGCGCGGCCGGCATCTCCTGTGCCACGTCGGAGCTGGCTGCGGCCGGTGACGGCGGCATGCACGTCGAGCTCGACCTGGTGCCGCTGCGGGACCCCACGCTCAGCCCCGAGGAGATCCTCATGAGCGAGTCCCAGGAACGGATGATGGCCGTCGCCTCACCCGAGCACGTGGACCGCTTCCTCGAGATCTGCCGGCGCTGGGACGTCCAGGCCACCGTGGTCGGCGAGGTCACCGACACCGGCCGGCTGGTCATCGACTGGCACGGCGAGACCGTCGTCGACGTCGACCCGCGCACCGTCGCCCACGAGGGCCCCGTGTACGAGCGCCCCTACGCCCGCCCGGACTGGATGGACGAGGTGCAGGCCCGCGACGTCAGCACCCTGGCCCGGCCGATCACCGGCCCGGAGCTGGCCGAGACCGTGCTCGCGCTGGCCGGCTCGCCCAACCTCTGCGACCGCTCCTGGATCACCGACCAGTACGACCGGTTCGTGCTCGGCAACTCCGTGCTGGCCCAGCCCGAGGACGCCGGCGTGCTGCGGATCGACGAGGAGACCCAGCTCGGGGTCGCGCTCGCCACCGACTGCAACGCCCGGTTCACCCTGCTCGACCCGCGCCAGGGCGCCAAGCTCGCGCTGGCCGAGGCCTACCGCAACGTCTCGGTCACCGGCGCCCAGCCGGTGGCGGTGAGCGACTGCCTCAACTTCGGCTCCCCGGAGGACCCGGCGGTGATGTGGCAGTTCGTCGAGGCCGTCGAGGGGCTGGTCGAGGGCTGCGCGGTGCTCGGCACCCCGGTCACCGGCGGCAACGTCAGCTTCTACAACCAGACCGGCACCACCCCGGTGCTGCCCACCCCGACCGTCGGGGTGCTCGGCGTGCTGGAGGACGTCGCCCAGCGCGTCCCGATGGGGTTCGCCGCCGAGGGCGACACCGTCTGGCTGCTCGGCGCCACCCGCGACGAGCTGGCCGGCTCCGCCTGGGCCGGCGTCGTCCACGACCACCTCGGCGGACGCCCGCCCGAGCTCGACCTCGAGCACGAGATGCGGCTGTCGAAGCTGCTGCAGCGGGCCGCCAGGCAGGCCCTGCTCACCTCCGCGCACGACCTCTCCGACGGCGGCCTGTCCCAGGCGCTGGTGGAGTGCTGCCTGCGTCGTGGCCACGGCGTGCGGGTCCGGCTCGACGAGATCGACCCGTTCGTCGCATTGTTCTCCGAGAGCACCGGACGGGTCGTCGTCTCGCTCCCGGCCGACCGCGGCGAGCAGCTGGTCGAGCTGGCCGCCCAGCTGGACGTGCCGATCACCCAGCTCGGGGTGACCACCGCCGCCGACCCGGACGCCGCGCTGGAGGTGGAGGGGCTGTTCAGCCTCCCGCTCTCCCAGGTCCGTGACGTCTGGACCGCCCCGATCCCGCGAGCTCTCGGGATCGCCGCCGGCTGAGCGCGACCGCCGTCGGCACGGGGTCTGCGCCGGAGTGGGTGGTGCTCAGTCCCAGGCGGTCGGCCACGACCTCAGGTCGCGGGTGAGCCGGTCCAGGTACTCCGGAGGCCCGGCCTCGCGGAACCAGAGCCACAGCTCCGCGGCGTGCAGCGGCAACCAGGCGCGGACGTCGGCGGGGTCGGCCCCGTAGGCCTCGACCAGCGCCTCGGCCCGGCGAGGGTCGTCCCGGGAGGCCCCGTAGGCCGCGCGGGACAGCTCCCGCAGCGGGTCGCCCACGTGGGCGGCCTCCCAGTCGACCACCCCGCTCACCTCCTCGCCGCTGAGGAGCAGGTTGCCGTTGGTCCAGTCCCCGTGGCAGAAGACCGGTGGGGTGGCCGGCGGGACGCGCAGCGGCAGGGGCGGCCCGCCGGCGTCGCGGTAGCGGCGGATGGTGCGGGCGTCGTCGGGCGGGCCCGGCAGACCCGTCGGCGGTGGCAACCGGTGCAGCTCGCGCAGCAGCTCCGCGGAGGCGCTGATGCCGGCGATCTGCCGGGAGGCGTCCAGGCCGTCCAGCCGCTCACCCGGCAGCAGGGTCATCAGCACCGACCCGGGCGTGACGGCGACCAGCTCCGGCACCGGCAGCCCGCTGCCTGCCAGCGCCCGCAGCGCCTGCACCTCGGTGTCGTGGCGAGCCGGGTCGGCGAACCGCTTCTCGACCAGCTCCCGGCCGTCCACCCGCACCACGCGCACCTGACCGACCGCACCCTGCCGCACCCGCCCATCCTGCCCGCTGCTCCCCGGCCGTGACCGGAGCGCCGTCAGGACGGCCCGTGGCCGGCGTAGGCCCCGCTGTAGGGGATCGGCTGGATGACGTCGACCAGCACCCCGCCCGGGGCGACGACGATGAAGTGCCGCTGCCCGAAGTCCTCGGTCCGCAGCTCCAGCGCGACCTCGAGCCCGCGCTCGCCGACCAGCCGGGCGTGCTCGGCGTCGACGTCGTCGACCTCGACGTTGACCAGCAGCCCGGCGGCCGGTGTGCGGTGCCCGGCCGGGACGGTGGGGTGCTCGGCGTGCACCACCGCCAGCTCCCAGGCGGCGTGCTCGAGCGAGACGTACCAGTCGGTCTCGAAGACGGTCTCCAGGCCGAACGCGTCCCGGAAGAACCCGGCGGTGGCGGGGACGTCGGTGCTCATCAGCACCGGGTACAGGCTGGTGATCATGGGTGGCTCCTCCTCATTTACATACAGCATGTATGTATCTTCTCGGTACTATACATACGGTCCGCACGTAAAGGGAGGGTGAGGTGCCGAGAGCCAGCCGGGAGCAGAGCGAGCAGACCGCGCGGACGGTCCGGGCGACCGCACGCCGGCTCTTCGCCGACCTCGGCTTCGCCGCCGTGGGCCTGGAGCAGGTGGCCGCCGAGGCCGGCGTGACCCGCGGCGCGGTCTACCACCACTTCGGCAGCAAGCAGGCGCTCTTCACCGCGGTGCTCGCCGACGTGCAGGCCGCGGTCGCCGCGCAGGTCGGGCGGGCGGCGCCGGGGGACGGGTGGGAGGCGATCGAGGCCGGCTGCCGGGCCTTCCTGCGGGCCAGCCTCGCTCCCGAGGTGCGCCGGGTGATGCTCCTGGACGGGCCGGCCGTCCTCGGCTGGGCCGAGTGGCGCCGCCTCGACGCCGAGCACTCCGGCCGGCTGCTGGAGCAGGGCCTGGCCGGGCTGACCGACCTGGCCGTCGACCCCGCGGCGGCCGCCGCCCTGCTCAGCGGGGCGATGAACGAGGCCGCGCTGTGGGTGGCCGAGGGCGGCGACCGGGAGGCGGCCGAGTCCGGTCTGCAGCGGCTGGTCGGCTCGCTGCGGCGCCGGCCCTCCGACGCGGACGGGCCACCGCCCGCGACCGCTCGGTAGGGTCGCCCCGTGCCCACCACCGAAGCCCTCGCCGCCGCCCTCGACCAGGTGATGCCGCGGGTCCGCCAGGACCTCGCCGAACTCGTCGCGATCCCCTCGGTGAGCGCCGACCCCGCCCACGCCGACGACGTCCGACGCAGCGCGGAGAAGGTCGCCGAGCTGGCCCGCGAGCTCGGCGCGGCCGACGTCTCGGTGGTCACCGAGGACGGCGGCCAGCCCGCCGTGATCGCGCACTGGCCCGCGGCGGCCGGTGCTCCGACGGTCTGCCTGTACGCCCACCACGACGTCCAGCCGACCGGGGACGCCACCCGCTGGAGCAGCGAGCCGTTCGCGGCCACCGAGCGCGGCGAGCGGGTGTTCGGCCGCGGCGCCGCCGACGACAAGGGCGGGCTGTCGGTGCACCTGGCCGCGCTGCGCGCCCTCGGCGGACGTCCGCCGGTGGGCGTCACGCTCTTCGTCGAGGGCGAGGAGGAGATCGGCTCGCCGACGCTGAGCCAGACCCTCACCGCGCACGCCGAGGCGATCGCCGCCGACGTCTTCGTCATCGCCGACTCCGCCAACTGGGACGTCGGCGCGCCGGCCTTCACCACCACCCTGCGCGGCCTGGCCGACTGCGTGGTGGAGGTCGCCACCCTCGACCACGCCCTGCACTCCGGCCAGTACGGCGGAGTCGTGCCGGACGCCCTCACCGCGCTCAGCCGGCTGCTCGCCACCCTGCACGACGAGCACGGCTCGGTGGCCGTGGAGGGCCTGACCGGCACCGACGGCCCCGACCTGGAGTACCCCGAGGAGCGGCTGCGCGCCGAGACCGGGATCCTCGACGGGGTGCGCTGGACCGGCACCGGCTCGGTGGTCAGCCGGTTGTGGACCCAGCCGGCGATCAGCGTGCTCGCGATCGACGCCACCCCGGTGGCGCAGGCGTCCAACACGCTGGTGCCGAGCGCCCGGGCCAAGCTCAGCCTGCGGGTGCCGCCGCACCTGGACGCCGTGGACGCCCTCGAGCGGCTGGTCGCCCACCTCGAGACCCACGCCCCCTGGGGCGCCCGGGTCGAGGTCACCCGCGGCAGCACCGGCCAGCCGTCCACGGTGCCGCTGACCGGCCGGCACGCCGAGGCCGCCCGACGGGCCTTCGCCGACGCCTGGGGGGTCGAGCCGGTCGAGGTCGGCCAGGGCGGGTCGATCCCGATGGTGGCCGAGTTCGCCCACCGGTTCCCCGACGCCACCGTGCTGGTCAGCGCCGTGGTCGACCCGGACTCGCGGATGCACGGCATCGACGAGTCGATGCACCTGGGCGACTTCGGCCGCGCCTGCCTGGCCGAGCTGCTGCTGCTCACCCGGCTCGCCGAGGGCCAGCCGGCATGAGCGCACCCCGGCAGGAGGGGGCGCGCCGGCTGATCAGCGAGTCGGTGCTGGTGGACGCGCCGCCCGCGGTGGTCTTCGACATCCTGGCCGACCCGCACCAGCACCGCCGGATCGACGGCTCCGGCACCGTCCGCGGGGTGGTGACCGGGCCGGCACGGCTGGCCCTGGGCGCGGAGTTCGGCGTGCGGATGCAGCTGTTCCGGGTGCGCTACCGGATCCGCAACCGGGTGGTGGAGTTCGAGCGCGACCGGCTGATCGCCTGGCGCCACTTCGCCGGGCACCGCTGGCGCTACCGGCTGGAGCCCTCGGGCTCGGCCACCACCGTCACCGAGGAGTTCGACTGGTCGCGCTCACCGCTGCCGGCCCGGCTGGTGATGACCGTGCTGGGCATGAGAGGCCGCAACCGCCGCTCCATCCCGGCCACGCTGCAGCGGCTCAAGCACGCGGCCGAGGCCGACGCCGTGCAGGCCGACCGCGCCGGCTGACGGCGCCCGCAGCACCCCGGTCCGGCGGACGATCCGCGCACCGGCTCCGACCCGACGGGAGGACGGCCTGCAGCCCGTGGCCCCGGCACCGGCACGCGCATGAGAGGTCTCTCACCTGCCCCTCCTGGCGGCCTCATCGGCGCGGACTTCACTGGTCACCATGATGAAGAAGACGACGACGTGGGTCGCCGTGGGCGGGACCGCGGCCGCACTCCTGGCACCGGTGGCGGCCCTCGCGGTCCGGCCCGCCAGCGACCCGCTCTCCGGCGCGACCGGCCTGGTCGTCGCGCACGCCCGCCAGGACGTCCCGGCCGAGAGCACCGGCCCCTCCGAACCGCGGACCGGGCGCACCGACCCCCAGGTCGTGCCGCCGGGCAGCCCCACCTCACCCGAGACGGCGGCGGACGCCCCGGGCTCTGCGAACAGCCCGGCCAGCCCGCTGACGGCCCTGACGGCGCAGAGCCCGCCCAGCGCGCAGTCCCCGGCCAGCCCCCGGACCGCGATGAGCCCGGTCAGCCCGCGGTCTCCGGAGAGCCCCGACTCCCCGGGAAGCCCCGAGTCGCCGGAGAGCGCCGACTGAGGACGTCCACCGCCTCCCCCCACGGCCGCCCGGTGCCCGGCACCGGGCGGTCCGGCGTCGTTCCTGGGATGCTGGCCGGATGAGAGCCCCAGCGCTGCGCCGGTCCGCGGTGCGGACCCGGATCATGGCCGCGGTGCTGCTCACCACGCTGCTGGGGATGTCGGTGGCCGGGGTGGTCTCCTACGTGCTCGCCCGCCAGGCGACCTTCGACACCGTGCGGGAGGCCCTGGTGCAGGAGAGCGACGAGATCCGCACGATCGCCGAGCTGGTGGCCGAAGGAGGAGCCGAGGAGCCGATGAGCTCTCCGCGCGACGTGCTGTACCTGGCGATCAGCCGGTCGGTGCCCAACCCCAACGAGGCGATCCTCGGTCTGGTGGACGGCGCCGTCGAGATGGTGCCCCAGTCCGGCGACCCGTTCCAGCAGAGCCTGGCCGCCGACACCGAGCTGGTGCAGGCCGCGGCCGCGGTCAGGCCGGGGGCGGAGCTGGAGATCCGCTACCTCAGCACCGAGCAGCACCGCTCGGTCGCCTACCTGTCCATCCCGGTGCAGGTGGAGGGCTCGTCCAGCCTCGGGCACTACGTCGCGGTGGTCGACGTCGAGGCCGCGATGGCCCCGATCAACCGCACCCACCTCACCTACGCCGGCATCTGCGTCCTCACCCTGCTCGTGGTCGCCGCGGTCGGCTACGTCGTGGCCGGACGGCTGCTGGCGCCGCTGCGGTCCTTGCAGACCACCGCGCAACGGATCTCCGAGGCCGACCTGACCGACCGCATCCCCGCCGAGCAGCTGGCCGCCGGTGACGAGGTGTCGGACCTCGGCCTCACCGTCAACGCCATGCTCGACCGGCTCTCGGACTCCTTCGACCAGCAGCGTCGGATGCTCGACGACGCCGGCCACGAGCTGCGCACCCCGCTGACCATCGTCCGCGGCCACCTCGAGCTGGTGGACGCCGCCGACCCGGCCGACGTCAGCCGCACCCGCGACCTGGCGATGGACGAGCTGGACCGCATGCACCGGATGGTGGAGGAGCTGATGATGCTGGCCCGCTCGAAGCTGCCCGACTTCACCGCGGTGCGCCCGACGGTGGTGGCCGACCTGCTCGACGACGTGCTGGCCAAGAGCACCGCGCTGGGGGACCGGCTCTGGCGGATCGAGCAGACCGTGGTGGACACCGTGCTGCTGGACCCGCAGCGGATCACCCAGGCCCTGCTGCAGCTGGTCAGCAACGCCGTGCGCTTCACCGGGCCCGGCGACCTGATCGCCCTCGGCGCGGACTGCGCCGCCGGTGAGCTGCGGATCTGGGTCCGCGACACCGGCAGCGGCATCGCCGCCGACGAGCAGGGGCGCATCTTCGAACGCTTCTACCAGGGCGGTCCGGCCGATGCCGGCGCCCGCGAGGCCGGCGCCGGGCTGGGGCTCGCCATCGTCTCGGCCATCGCAGCCGGGCACGGCGGCACGGTCCGGCTGCGCTCGGCCCCCGGGGTGGGCAGCACCTTCACCCTCGTGCTCCCCGCCGTCCCCGACGAGGTCTCGGCGCCGCTGCTGGAGCGGACGCCGAGCAAGGAGGTCCGATGAGCTCGGTGCTGATCGTGGAGGACGAGCCGCGGATCGCGGCCTTCGTCGAGAAGGGTCTGCGGGCCGCCGGCTACGCGACCCTGGTGGTCGGGGACGGCCCCGGCGGGCTCGACCACGCCCTGACCGGGGACTTCGACCTGATGGTGCTCGACATCGGGCTGCCCGGGATGGACGGGCTGTCGGTGCTGGAGAACCTGCGCGGCCAGGGCTCGACCATGCCGGTGATCATCCTCACCGCGCGGGACTCCGTGGCCGACACCGTGACCGGCTTCGAGAGCGGCGCCGACGACTACCTGGCCAAGCCCTTCCGGTTCGAGGAGCTGGTCGCCCGGATCAAGGTGCGGCTGCGCGACCGGCCGGCGGCGGCGAGCAGCACCCGCACCGTCGGCGCCCTCACCCTCGACCTGCACAGCCGCACCGTCCGGGTGGACGGCGGACGGGAGGTCGAGCTGTCGGCGCGGGAGTTCGCGCTGCTCGACATGTTCCTGCAGCACCCGCGCCAGGTGCTCAGCCGCGAGCAGCTGCTGAGCCGGGTGTGGGGCTACGACTTCGACCCCGGCTCGAACGTGGTCGACGTCTACGTGCGCTACCTGCGCAACAAGATCGGCCCGGAGCGGATCAGCACCGTCCGCGGCGCGGGGTACCGGCTGACCGGCTGAGGGTCAGCGCCGGCGCAGCAGCCGGCGTCCCAGCGGGAGCAGCCGCTCCAGCGGGAAGGACGGCGCGTAGATCACCCCGGTGAGGTGGTGGCGGAAGCGGATGCCCATGATCACCTTGATCCCCCAGTGCAGCCCGAAGGCGCCGACCGACCAGAGCCGGGCCAGCCGGCGGTCCAGCAGCGCCAGCGGGGCGGCGAGCTCGAGGACCAGCGAGGCGGCGGCCATCACCGTGAACACCCGGGTGTGCGGGTACAGCCGGGTGCCGGTGCTGCTCACCGGCTCCCCGAGCAGCGCCTTGCGCAGCGCGTCGGCGGCGATCTGGCTCCGCAGCGACTCCCCGCGCACCCACGACCAGCCCAGCGGCCCCTTCACCTTGGCGATCGCGGTGACGAGGTAGGACGCCGCGGTCACCGCCTCCATCACCCGTCCCGGTGTGCCGTAGCGCCAGCTGTCCGGACGCGGGGCGCGGGTGTGCAGGGCGTCCACCGAGAGCGCGTCGGCCGAGGGCGTGCAGCCGAGGACGGCGGCGTGCAGCACCAGGGCGTTGTCGTGGTGGAAGACCATCGACCAGCTGTTGCGGTAGGACAACGTCCACAGCAGCAGCGCGGCGTGGGCCGGGCCGGTGACCCGGTGCCACAGCCCGGCGGTGAAGGCGACGTCGGTGGCCAGCCCGGCGTAGAGCAGGCCGTCGGCCACCACCGGCGGCAGCGGCCGGCGCAGCACCCGGACCGGCCCGACCGGGGCGAACAGCGAGGGGTCGGTGCGGTGCACCCGGCGGAACATCTTCACCCGGCGAGCCAGGTAGAGGCCGGTGTAGACGCCGTTGACGATGCGCAGCAGCGCCGGGCGGGTCGCCGGGGCGCTTGGGAGCAGCGTCTGGTCGAGGCGGCGCTGCAGTCGGTCGAGCCAGCTCATCGTCGCCCTCCTGCGGGGAGGGTGGGCCGCGGCACGGTCGCGCTGGCGTGCACGGTGCGGCGCAGCGGTCCGGGGTCGCCGGCGAAGAAGTCGTCGTAGCGGTGGGTGCTGCTGACCACCTGCACCTCGACCACGCCGCGCTCGGTGGGCCGGCTGCTGGCCGCCACCGACCGGGCGGCCTCCGCAGCCAGCCCGGCGGCAGCGCCGCGGGCCACCCGGCGGTTCATCTGGCGGCGCACCTGGTTCATCCCGCCGGTGCCGGCGTGGCGGTGGTGCAGCACCCGGCTCTCGCCGTCGGCGTCGACGCCGAGCAGGTGCACCACCGTGCCGGTGCGCCGACGGCGGGCGCTGAACATCGGGTAGTAGGACAGCGGGAAGCCGTCGCGGCGTTCGGACGGTGGGCGCCAGCTCTGCCGCACGGGCACCAGCACGGCGGTGACCAGCCCGGCGGCGGCCAGCAGGGTGAGCGCCTTCTGCAGCCGCTCACCGCCGGCAGGAGGGGTCCTCGGGGTCATCTCTCAGCTCCTTCCGGCCAGGGCGGCCACGGGTCGAGGGCCGGCGGCGAAGAGCCGCGCGGTGGGTCCGGTGCCGGTCAGCAGCAGCCCCGGCGGACCGGTCTCCACGACGCGGCCGTCCTGCAGGCACCACACCTCGTCGGCGCGCTCGACCAGCTCGCGGCGGTGGGTGACGACGAGGGCGGTGCCGGAGTGGTCCGCGAGCACCCGGTCGACCACCCGGCTGGCGTCGGCGTCGAGGTGGCTCTCGGCCTCGTCCAGGACCAGCAGCGGTGGACGTCCCAGGGCGGCGCGGGCGACCGCGACCCGGCCGCGCTGCCCGGCCGACAGCCGGCTGCCGGACTCGCCGACGTCGGTGCGCCAGCCGTCGGGCAGCTCGGCGGCCAGCTCGTCCAGGCCGCAGAGCGTGCTGATCCGGGCCAGCTCGGCCTCGTCCACCCGCGGGTTGCGGTAGGTGACGTTGCGCCGCAGGCTGCCGCGCAGCAGCGGGAGGTCGGGGCTGGCGATGCCGACCGCGGCCCGCACCGAGGCGAGCGAGCGGTGCCGGACGTCCTGGCCGTCGATGCAGACCCGTCCGGCGTCGGGGTCCGACAGCCGGGCCACCAGCGCCACCAGGGTGCTCTTGCCCGCGCCGTTGGCGCCGACCACCGCGACCCGGCGGCCGCCGCGGACTCGCAGGGTGACGTCGCTCAGCGCCTCGCCGACGCTGACCCGCTCGATCTCCACCGCGCCGGTGCGCACCTCCAGGTCGGGCTGGTCGGCGGGGTCGGGCAGCGGCGGGATGTCGAGGAAGCTGCGGACGGCGCGGCGGGCGATCCGGGCGCCGGCGGCGTACTCGGCCACCCGTCCGAGGTCGCGCAGGTAGCCGCCGAGCAGGCCGGCGAGGCTGACCGCGGCCAGCACGGTGCCGGCGCTGGCGCGTCCCTCGCGCACCTCGAAGGCGCCGACCAGCAGCGCGGCCACGCCGGCGGCGGCCGCGGCCCCCTCGGCGAT
>NZ_QPKK01000104.1 GCF_003344635.1 Desertihabitans aurantiacus | reverse complement strand
GTACCGGGGCCAGGTCCACCCCGGGCAGCGGCTCGACCGGCTCGCCCACCGGCAGCCGGTCCCCGGCGCGCAGCGGCGCCGGGCCGAGACCGGAGAGCAGGTCGGTGGAGCGCGAGCCGAGCACCGGCTCGACCGCCACCCCGCCGCGGACCGCGAGGTAGCTGCGCAGCCCGCTGACCGGGGTCGCCAGTCGCAGGGTCTCCCCCGCGTGCAGCCGCAGCGGCGCGCCATGGTCCGTGCCAGGGCAGCGGGCGCCGGTGAGCGCCACCCAGACGTCGTCCACCGCCCGCAGCACCAGCCCGCCGAAGGTGACCTCCAGCGTGGCGGCGTCCTCGGGGTTGCCGACCAGCCGGTTCGCGAGCCGGTGCGCGACCCGGTCGCAGGCGCCGGAGCGTCCGATGCCGAGCGAGCCCTGCCCGGTGCGGCCGGCGTCCTGGACGGTGGTCAGCGGGCCGGGCTCGAGCACCTCCAGCCAGCGGGTCACGACGTCACCTCCCGGAACCGGACCCGGGTGCCCGGGGTCAGCAGGGCGGCCGGGTCGCGGTCGAGGTCGAAGACCGCGAGCTCGGTGCGGCCGAGCAGCTGCCAGCCGCCCGGGCTGTCGCGGGGGTAGACGCCGCTGAACTCCCCGGCCAGCGCCACCGACCCGGCCGGCACCCGGGTGCGAGGCGAGGAGCGGCGCGGCACCTTCCAGTCCCCGTCGGCGGCGGTCAGGTAGCCGAAGCCCGGGGCGAACCCGCAGAAGGCGACCGTCCACTCCGTGCCGGTGTGGCGGCGCACCACCTCGGCGGCGTCGCAGCCGAGCAGCCCGGCGACGTCGTCGAGGTCCTCCCCGTCGTAGACCACCGGGATCTCCACCAGCGCGCCGTCGGCCCGTCCGGCCGGGCGCGGCTCGGTGCCTCGCACCCAGCGCTCGACGGCGTCCAGGGTGGTGCGGTCGGGGTCGGTGACCACCAGCACGGTGCGCCCGGCCGGCACCAGGTCGACCACGCCCTCGGCGGGCTGGTCGCTGAGCGCGGTGTAGAGCGCGAGCACCTCGGCGAGGTCGTCCAGCTCGACCAGCAGCGCGGTGCTGCCGCTGGGCAGCACCCTCACGCCGGCGCCCCGTCCGGTCGGTGGCGCGGCGAGCCGGTCACGGCGCGAAGGGGGCCAGCTCGACACCGGCCGCGGTGAGCCGGTCGCGCACCGTGCGCGCGATCTCCACCGCGCCCGGGGTGTCGCCGTGCACGCAGATCGAGGCGGGCTCGAGCACCAGCTGCCCGCCCTCGACGTCGGTGACTGGCTGCCCGGTGGCCATCGCCACGCAGCGGGCGGCGATCTCCTCGGCGTCGTGCAGCACCGCCCCGGGCAGGCGGCGCGAGACCAGCGTCCCCTCCGGCGTGTAGGCCCGGTCGGCGAAGGCCTCGTGCACCACCGTGAGCCCGGCCTCGCCGGCCAGCCGCAGCCAGGCCGAGCCGGGCAGCCCGAGCACCGGCAGGGAGGCGTCGTAGTCGACCACCGCGCGCACCACGGCCGCGGCCTGCTCCTCGTGGTGGACGATCGTGTTGTAGAGCGCCCCGTGCGGCTTGACGTAGCGCACCCGCGAGCCGGCCACCCGGGCGAACCCGTCGAGGGCGCCCAGCTGGTAGAGCACGTCGGCCCGCAGCGCGTCCGGCTCGACGTCGATGAAACGGCGCCCGAAGCCGGGCAGGTCGCGGTAGCCCACCTGGGCGCCGATCGCCACGTCGCTCTGGACGGCCCGCTCGCACACCCGGGCCATGATCAGCGGATCGCTGGCGTGGAAGCCGCAGGCCACGTTCGCGCTGGTGACGACGCTCAGCAGGGCGTCGTCGTCGCCGAGGGTCCAGTGGCCGAAGCCCTCGCCCAGATCGGAGTTCAGGTCGACGGTGCTCATGGGGTGATCCTCCCAGGTCAGCTGAACAGCGCGATCGCCGGTCGCACCGAGTTGACCGCCAGGTAGAGGGTCAGCAGCCAGGCCACCGACCCCACCACCAGCAGCCAGCGGGGGTAGCGGTAGCCACCCAGCAGGTCGCGGCGGAACCAGCCGACGAACAGCAGCACGCCGATCCCGACCGGCAGCAGGATGCCGTTGAAGGCGCCGGCGAAGACCAGCAGCGTGCTCGGGGCCGTCCCGATCAGCACGTAGACCAGGGTGGTGACCGCGATGAAGCCGACCACCAGCCACGTACGGGTGCGCTGGCTGACCGTGCTCTTCGTGACGAAGGAGACGGTGGTGTAGGAGGCGCCGATCACGCTGGTGATGGCGGCGGCCCACAGCACCACGCCGAACACCCGCAGACCCACCTCACCGGCCGCGGCCTGGAAGGCCGAGGCCGCCTGGCTGGCCGGGTCGAGCTGGGCACCGGTGGAGACCACGCCCAGGATCGCCAGGAACAGCACCACCCGCATCACACCGGTGATGATGATGCCGGTCACCGAACCCCGGGTGATCGCGCGGACGTTCTCCTCACCGGTCACCCCGGAGTCGAGCAGCCGGTGCGCGCCGGCGTAGACGATGTAGCCGCCGATAGTGCCGCCGATCAGGGTGGTGATGGCGAGGATGCTGACCTGCTCGGGCAGCACGGCGTTGACCAGCGCCCGACCGACCGGCGGCTGGGAGACGATCGCGACGTAGAGGGTCAGCAGGATCATCACCAGACCGAGCACCACCACGATCCGGTCCATCGCCACCCCGGCCCGCCGGCTGACGAAGATGCCGATCGCCACCAGCGCCGAGAGCGCACCGCCGATCCGCGGGTCCAGCCCCAGCAGGGCGTCCAGGCCCAGCCCGGCGCCGCTGACGTTGCCGACGTTGAAGACCAGCCCGCCGATGCCGAGCAGCGCGGCCATCACCCAGCCCAGACCGGGCAGCACCAGGTTGCCCAGCTCCTGGGCGCGGCGGCCGGAGACGCCGATCACCCGCCACACGTTCAGCTGCAGGGCGATGTCGACGAGGATCGAGACGAGGATGGCGAAGGAGAACGCCACCCCGAGCTGGACGGTGAAGGAGGTGGTCTGGGTGATGAAGCCCGGGCCGATCGCGGAGGTCGCCATCAGGAACATGGCGCCGACCAGCGTCGAGCGGGTGCCGGCCCGCATCGTCGAGGCGACCGGGGACGGCGTCTCGGAGGGTCCGGGGTCGGTGCTTCGGGGATCGGACATCGCTGCTCCTGCTCAGGTGGTCCTGGTGCCATGGTCGCGTGCCCAGGAGGCCTCAAACTAGGACTCCGGCGACCCCCGGGCAACGGTGCCTCCCCGCCGTCTCGGCCCGGCGGGGGCGTCACCGCCCCGCAACACGGCGGTGGCAGGCTGGGCGCCATGTCGCCTGCCGCCTCCTCCCGTCTCGAGGTCGGGATCCGCATCCCCCTCGGCGCCCCGCTTCCCGAGCTGGCCGCCTTCGCCGGGGAGGCCGAGCAGGCCGGGCTGGACGGCGTCGGCGTCCCCGACCACCACCACACCGGCCGGGACGCGTTCATGGCGCTGGCGGCGATGGCCGGACGCACCGAACGGGTGCGGCTCTTCCCCGCCACCTCCAACGTGGTCACCCGCCACCCCCTGGTGCTGGCCGCGCTGACCTCCTCGGTGGACGAGCTGGCCCCCGGCCGCGCCGAGCTCACCGTCGCCCCCGGCTTCCTGTCGGTGGAGAAGGCCGGTGAGCCGCGAGCCCGCCGGGAGCGGCTGCGCCAGGTGGTGCTGGCCCTGCGCGGGCTGCTCGGCGAGGGCCGGGCCGAGCTGGACGGCCACCCGCTGGAGCTGTTCAACCGGCCGGCCGGCGGCAGCCGGGTGACCGTGCTGGCCTCCGGCCCGCGGCTGCTCGAGCTGGCCGGGGAGGTGGCCGACGGCGTCCTGATGCTGGTCGGGCTGCACCCGGAGTCGGTCGCCGCCGCCCGCGAGCACGTCGCCATCGGGGCACGGCGCGCCGGACGCGACCCGGCCGAGATCGAGGAGACGCTGATCGTCCCCTTCGGCGTCGGGGACGCCGCCGAGGCCCGGGCCTGGATCCAGGGCTGGTTCCGCCCCGGTCAGCCGTGGCTGCGCTACCCCAGCGCCTCCAACCTGCGCTGGCTCGGCCACGCCGGCATCACCCTCGACCCCGACTACCACCCCGACGACGTCGACGACGCCACCGCCGACCGGGTGGCCGACGCGTTCGGGCTGTTCGGCTCGGCCGAGGAGTGCGCGGAGCGGCTGCTGCGCGCCCGGGAGGAGACCGGGCTGTCGCGGGCGTTCCTGTTCCCGGCCCACAGCTGGGACACCACCTACCACCTGCCGCGGGCGGAGGTGCGGGCCTTCGGCGAGGTCGTCGGACCCGCGCTCCGCGCCGCCGGCTGCTGACCGGCGTCCGGCCGGCGAGCACCGACACGAGGAGGACCCATGAGCACCACCACCGCTGGCGAGGCCCGCGCCCGCTACCGCGACGGTCTCGTCGCCCCGACCAGCGGGGCCGCCCGCGGCCACACCCAGGCGAACCTGGTGGTGCTGCCGGCCGACTGGGCCTTCGACATGCTGCTGTTCGGCCAGCGCAACCCCCGCCCGGTGCCGCTGCTCGACGTCACCGACCCGGGCGCCACCAGCACCGTGCTCGCCCCCGGCTCCGACCTGCGCACCGACCTGCCGCGCTACCGGGTGTGGCGCGACGGCGAGCTGGTCGACGAGCCGACCGACGTCACCGACCTGTGGCGCGACGACCTGGTCTCCTTCCTCATCGGTTGCAGCTTCAGCTTCGAGCGGGCGCTGCTGGAGGCCGGCGTCCCGGTCCGCAACATCGAGCAGGGGCGCAACGTCTCGATGTACCGCACCAACCGCGACTGCCGCCCGGCCGGACGGCTGTCCGGGCCCCTGGTCGTCTCGATGCGTCCGGTGCCGGCCGCGCTGGTGCCGCTGGCGGTGCAGGTGACCGCCCGGATGCCGCAGGTGCACGGCGCGCCGGTGCACGTGGGCTCGCCGGAGTCGCTCGGCATCGACGACCTGGACGCCCCCGACTACGGCGAGGCGGTGCAGGCCGCACCCGGCGACGTCCCGGTGTTCTGGGCCTGCGGCGTCACCCCGCAGGCGGCGCTGATGGCCTCCCGCCCGCCGTTCGCCATCACCCACGCCCCCGGTCACATGTTCATCACCGACGCCACCGACGCCGACTACCGCGAGCCCTGAGCGTCGGACTCGCTAGGGTCGGGCGGAGCCCGGTCGAGACGGTCGACGCACCGCCCAGACGTCCCGGGGCGCTGCGCCCCGGTGCATCGGCAGCCGGGGCCGACCGGCCCGTCCCGGAGGAACCGACGACCCCGCACCGAGGAGAGCACATGACCCAGACCGTGGCCCTGATCGGGGCCGGAGGTATCGCGCAGGTCCACCTGCCGGCCTGGCTGGCACTGGGAGCGCAGGTGCGGGTGCACTCGGTGGCCGGCTCGTCCGAGCTGGTCGCGCGGCACGGCGGCGGCACCGTCGCCGGCTCGCTCGAGGAGGCCCTGGACGGTGCCGACGTGGTCGACGTCTGCACCCCCACGCCGACCCATCCCGGGATCGTCGCCCAGGCGGCCGAGCGGGGCGCCTCGGTGCTGTGCGAGAAGCCGCTGGCGCTGACCGTGGCCGAGGCGGCCGAGATGATCCGGGTCTGCCGCGACGCCGGCGTCCAGCTGTACCCGGGGCACGTGGTGCGCTTCTTCCCCGAGTACGCCACCATGCACCGCGCGGTCGAGTCCGGCGCCATCGGCCCGGTGGCGGTGCAGCGGTTCACCCGCGCCGGCAGCCGGCCGCGGGCGGACTGGTTCGCCGACCCGGCCCTCAGCGGCGGGATCGTGCTCGACCAGATGATCCACGACCTCGACTTCGCGGTCTGGAACGCCGGCCCCGTCCGCGACGTCTTCGCCCGCCGGGCCAGCACCCCCGACACGGACGGGCGCCGCGGGGTGGTCAGCGCCCAGGTGGTGCTCACCCACCGCTCCGGCGCGCTCAGCTACGTCACCGGCACCTGGGCCGCTCCCGGCACCACCTTCCGCACCAGCTTCGAGGTGGTCGGCACCGAGGGCCTGCTCACCCACGACTCCGCCGCCGCCCCGCCGGTGCGGGTGGACGGTGGCGGTGGCGCGGCCGGCACCGGCCTGCTGCCGGCCACCGTCTCGGGTGAGAGCCCCTACCTGACCGAGATCCGCGAGATCGCCGCCGCCTTCGCCGGCGGTCCGGCGCCCCGGGTCCGCGCCGAGGACGGGCTGGTCGCCGTCCAGGTGGCGACCGCCGCCAACGAGTCCCTGCGCACCGGTGCCCCGGTCGCCGTCGAGCCGCTGCCCGAGGATCTGCTGGAGGTCACCGCATGAAGATCGGCATCCTGTCCTTCGCCCACCTGCACGCCGTCTCCTACGCCGCCGCCCTGCTGGCCCACCCCGAGGTGGACCAGGTGGTGGCCAGCGATCCCGAGCACACCCGGCGTCCGGCCGGTGAGCCCGGTGGTCCGACGATGGCGGCCGAGCTCGGCGTCGACTACCTCGACGACTACGACGCGGTGCTCGCCAGCGGGGTGGACGGCGTGGTCGTCTGCTCGGAGAACGCCCGGCACCGTGAGCTGGTCGAGAAGGCCGCGGCCGCCGGCGTCCACGTGCTCTGCGAGAAGCCGCTGGCCACCAGCGTGGCCGACGGCGAGGCGATGGTGGCGGCCTGCCGCAGCGCCGGGGTGCACCTGATGGTCGCCTACCCGGTCCGCTTCTCCACCGCCTTCGCCGCGCTCCGCGACACGCTCGCCTCGGGCTCGGTGGGTGAGGTCTGCGCGGTCACCGGCACCAACAACGGCAAGCTGCCGACCGGCAACCGGGCCTGGTTCACCGACCCCGAGCTCTCCGGCGGTGGCGCGCTGGTCGACCACACCGTGCACGTGGCCGACCTGCTGGACGCCCTGCTGGACGGCGCCCCGGTGCGCAGCGTCTACGCCCGCACCAACACGCTGCTGCACCCCGACCAGGACCCGGTGGAGACGGCCGGGCTGGTCTCGCTGGAGTACCCCGGGCCGGTGGTCGCCACCATCGACTGCAGCTGGTCCAAGCCGCCGAGCTACCCGACCTGGGGCGGGCTCACCCTCGACCTGGTCGGCAGCCGGGGCACCGTCTCGATGGATGCCTTCGGCCAGCGGGTGGACGGCTTCTCCGAGCGGACCGGACGTCCGCTGTGGCTGCCCTACGGCAGCGACTCCGACGCCGCGCTGCTGGCGGAGTTCCTCGACGGCATCCGCACCGGGCGCGCCCCGCAGCCGGACGGGGAGGCCGGGCTGCGCTCGCTGCGGGTGGTCGCCGCCGCCCAGGAGTCGGCCCGCACCGGCACGGTGGTCACCCTCGACTGATTCCGCCGGCGGCTCTTGCCAGCGCTAAGTTACTGGTGAGTAGCATAGGGGCATGAGTGAGGTCATCGACGTCCCGCAGCTCTCGGTCCCCACGCCCGAGGCCCCTGCCGGGGTGGACCCGCGGACGCTGACGGCCGTCCTCGACGGCCGCTGGGCCGCCGTCCGGGAGCGCTCGCGCGCCTTCGAGCTGCCGCGCGACGAGCCGCCCTCCTACGACCTGGGCACCGAGGAGCACCGGGCCCGGGTCACCGCGCGGCTGCACGAGTTCGCCGCCTCCGGGATGCCGCAGGCCTCCTTCCCGCCCTCGGTCGGCGGGCGGGGCGACATCGGGGCGGGCCAGATCACCATGGAGATGCTCGGTTACCGCGACCTGTCGCTGATGGTCAAGGCGGGCGTGCAGTGGGGCCTGTTCGCCGGCGCGATCACCGCCCTCGGCACCGAGCACCACCACCGCACCTACCTGCGGCGCGCCATCGAGCTCGACCTGATGGGCTGCTTCGCGATGACCGAGGTCGGCCACGGCTCCGACGTCCAGTCGATCGAGACCACCGCGACCTACGACCCGCGGACCCAGACCTTCGACATCCACTCCCCCACCCCGACCGCCCGCAAGGAGTACATCGGCAACGCCGCCCGCGACGGCGAGCTGGCCGTCGTCTTCGCCCAGCTGCACACCGGCGGCCGGGCGCACGGGGTGCACGCGCTGCTGGTGCCGATCCGCACCCCCGACGGCCGCACCGCACCGGGGGTGACCATCGGCGACTGCGGCCGCAAGGCCGGGCTGAACGGCGTCGACAACGGCCGGCTCACCTTCGACCACGTGCGGGTGCCGCGGGAGGCGCTGCTCGACCGCTACGGCCAGGTCGCCGCCGACGGCACCTACACCAGCCCGGTGGAGAGCCCGGCCCGCCGCTTCTTCACCATGCTCGGCACGCTCGTGCGGGGACGGGTCAGCGTCAGCGGGGCCGCCCAGAACGCCACCAAGCACGCGCTGACGATCGCGGTGCGCCACGCGCTGCAGCGCCGCCAGTTCACCGGCCCCGACGACGGCGAGGAGGTGC
The DNA here is from genome assembly GCF_003344635.1 of Desertihabitans aurantiacus. Taxonomy (GTDB): domain Bacteria; phylum Actinomycetota; class Actinomycetes; order Propionibacteriales; family Propionibacteriaceae; genus Desertihabitans; species Desertihabitans aurantiacus. The sequence continues at coordinate 4,205 of NZ_QPKK01000104.1, read as the reverse complement.
TGCTGGCCGACTACCGCGCCCACCAGCGCCGGCTGCTGCCCGCGCTGGCCACCACCTACGCGCTCTCGTTCGCCCAGAACGAGCTGACCAGCACCATGCACGACCTGCTCACCGGCGACGGCGAGCCGGACCCACGGGCCCAGCGCGAGCTGGAGTCGCGGGCCGCCGGGCTCAAGGCGGTCTCCACCTGGCACGCCACGGCCACCATCCAGGCCTGCCGCGAGGCGTGCGGGGGTGCGGGCTACCTGGCCGAGAACACGCTGCCCCAGCTCAAGGCCGACACCGACGTGTTCACCACCTTCGAGGGCGACAACACGGTGCTGCTGCAGCTGGTCGGCAAGGGCCTGCTGACCCGCTACTCCGCCCAGTTCGAGGGCCTGGACTGGCGGGGGATGGCGCGCTTCGCCGCCGAGAACGCGGTCGGCGTGGCGATCGAGCGGACCGTCGCCCGCAGCGTGTTCGAGCGGCTGGGCGCCCGCGGCCGGCGCGAGGGCGGCGTCCGCGACCGGCGCTGGCAGCTGGAGCTGCTGGAGGACCGCGAGCGCCACCTGGTGGAGACCGCAGCGGTCCGGCTGCGCCGCGGACGGGCGGACGGCCGTGGCGCGTTCGCCGCGTTCAACGACGTCCAGCCGCACCTGCTGGAGGCCGCCCGCGCCCACGTGGACCGGGTGCTGCTGGAGGCCTTCCTGGCCGCCATCGACGGGTGCACCGATCCGGCCTGCGCCGCGCTGCTGGAGAGCGTCTGCGACCTGCACGTGCTGTCCCGCGTGGAGGCCGACCGCGGCTGGTACCTGGAGCACAACCGGATCAGCGCCGCCCGCGCCAAGGAGGTCACCCGGGCCGTCGACGCGCTGTGCGAGGAGCTCCGGCCGCACCTGGCGACCCTGGTCGACGGGTTCGGCATCCCCGACAGCTGGGTGGAGGCCGCGATCGCCCAGCCGGTACGGCCGGGCTGACCGGAGGCGCTGCGGGCAGTAGTGTCACCGGGACCAGACCCGTCCGTTGAATGAGGTAGAGCCAGCATGACGACGACGACCGCAGCGCAGACCTCCGAACGGGTCGACTCGGTGTTCGCGCACGTGACCGAGATGTTCCCCGCCGAGGAGGTGCACCGCCTCGGCAAGCCCACCCTGCTCGGGCTGTCCTGGGCGATCGAGGACGAGTTCGCCGCCCGCGCCGAGCGGCCGGTGCTGTTCGGGTCCTTCCAGGCCACCCGCTACTACGAGGCCTCCCGGGCGCGCTGGGTCGAGCTGGCCCGGGTGGCCGAGCACGCCGCCGCGCTGGCCGACTTCAGCGGCGCCCCGGCCGATGCCGAGGAGCAGGCCGCCGGGCTGGCGCGGGTGGACGTGTCCGCCGGCAGCCCGATGACCCGGGAGTGGATCGTGGTCTGCGACTCCGCCGAGCTGCCCGCCGCCCTGCTGGCGCGCGAGCTGCCGGGGCAGTCGCCGGTGGCCGAGGAGCGCCGGCTGTTCGAGGCGCTGTGGACCACCGAGCCCGACGTGGTGCGCGCGGCCTCCCGGGCCTGCGCCCTGCAGGCCGCGGCCGCCGGGCACCCCGAGGCCGGCTTCTGGCTCTACCACCTGGCCGAGCAGCCCCGGCCCAGCATCGTGGCGCCCGAGGCGGCGTCCCGGCTGTTCAACCGGGTCGTGGTGCACCTGGACGCCGCGAGCCGGACGCGCTGAGCCCGCCGCCCCGGCGGCCCGTGGCTCAGCCGTCCGTGTCCGCGCGTGGTGCGAGGACGACCACCGCGGTCTCGCCCGGACGGCGCGCCGCGTAGTCGTCGAGCTTCTCGTCGAGCTCGCGCCAGCGGGCCCACAACCGCTCCCGCTCGGCACCGGTGGCCGCGTGCGCCCGCACCGGCCGCGCACCGTCGACGAGCTCGACGACCGCGTCCGGCGTGGCCAGCAGGTTGAGCCACCACGCAGGCTCCCCCTCCGACCAGCCGTTCATGGCCAGGGTGACGAGATCCGGCCCGTCCTCGAGGTAGGCCAGCAGCACCCGCCGCTCCTGCCCGCTGCGCCGTCCGGTCGAGACGAGGCAGAGGTAGCCCTCCCGACCGGGTCGGGCGCGCCGGAGCCCGCGTCGTCCCCCGCTGCCGGCGTAGATCCGCCGGTGCACGCGCCAGGCCAGCCGGACGAACCAGCGCGGCGGGACGAACACCCGGGACGGGTCGGCTGTGGGCACGTCACGACGCTACGGTCAGGCAGGCCGACGCGCACCCGGTGCGGGCGACGACCAGGGATCAGTCAGGGTGGGTGCGCGGACGCGGCCGGCCCAGCCACCCGGCCGGGTCGGTCAGCCGGGGCAGCTCGACGTGCCGCAGGCGGGCGTAGACCGCGACGCTGACCAGCACCCCGACCACGACGCCCAGCCCGCCGCCGATGAGCGTCCAGCGCGGACCGAACAGCTCACCCACCCAGCCGAGCACCGGGGCGCCGACCGGCGTGCCACCCATCAGCACCATCGAGTACAGGGCCATCACCCGCCCCCGCACGCGGGGGTCGCTGCCCATCTGGACCGTGGCGTTGGCGGCGGTCAGGGTGAGCAGGGAGCTCAGACCGACCAGCGGCAGGAAGGCGGCGAAGCTGAGGTAGCCCGGCATCAGCCCGGAGGCCACCTCGATGACGCCGAACAGGACGGAGAACCCGAGCACCGTCCGCAGCCGCGGCGCGCTGGTGCGGCGGGCCGCCAGCAGCGCCCCGAGGAGCGAGCCGACCGCCATGCAGGAGCCGAGGATGCCGTACTCCTCCGCGCCCTTGTGGAACTCCTGCTGGGCCATCAGCGCCGAGGTCATCTGGAAGTTCAGCCCGAAGGTGCCGACGCAGAAGACGGTGGACAGCACCAGCACCAGGTCGGGACGTCCGCGCAGGTAGGCCAGCCCCTCGCGGAGCTGGCCGCGCACCCGCGTGCTGCGCTCCATCGGCCGGAGCAGCGCACCGTCCATCGCCGACAGCGCGACGAGGAAGGCGATGTAGGTGACGGCGTTGGACAGGATCGCCCAGCCCGAGCCGAAGGCGTGGATGACGATGCCGGCCAGCGCCGGGCCGACGATGCGGGCGGTGTGGAAGCTGGCGGCGTTGAGGCCGATGGCGTTGGGGATGAGGTCGTTCGGGACCATCTCGCTGACGAAGGACTGCCGGGCGGGCATGTCGACCGCCGAGCCGATCCCGAACAGCAGGGCGAGCGCGTAGACCATCTCGGTGCGGGCCACCCCGGTGATGGCCAGCAGCCCGAGCGTCAGCGCGCACAGCGCCATCCAGGTCTGGGAGAAGCGCAGCACCGTCCGCTTGTCGAAGCGGTCGGCGATGACGCCGCCGTAGGGGGTGACCAGCAGGGTGGGCAGGAACTGCAGGGCGGTGGTGACGCCGACGGCCAGTGCGGAGCCGCCGGAGAGCTCGAGGACCAGCCAGTCCTGGGCGACCCGCTGCATCCAGGTGCCGACGTTGGAGACGAGCGCGCCGGACTGGTAGACGCGGTAGTTGCGCTCGTGGAGCGCGGCGAACATGCTCACGCGTCGGCCAGCTTCAGCAGCACGGGTGCGGCCGCGGCGAGCACCCGGCGCTCCTCGGGGCTCAGCTCGGCCAGCCGCTTGACCAGCCAGCGGTCCCGGCGCCGCCGGTCGGCCAGCACGATCTCGCGGCCACGTCCGGTGGTGGCGACCACGCTGCGCCGGCCGTCCTCCGGGTCGGCGGTCCGCTCGGCCAGCCCGAGGGACTCCAGCGCCTTCACGGTGCGGGTGATCGCGGGCGGCTGGACCTTCTCCACCTCGGCCAGGTCGCCGACGGTGCTGGGGCCGAGCTTGACCAGCACGCCGAGCAGGGAGAGCTGGTTGGCGGTCAGGCCGAGGTTCTCCTCGTGCATCTGGCGCAGCCGTCGGCCGAGCCGCATCACGCTGCGACGGAGGTCCTGGGCGAGGCGGGTGGAGGCGGGGGGACGTTCGGCGGTCGACATCGTTAACCATGTTAATCATTAACGTGGTTAACGACAAGGCCGCCGACCCCTTGCCGACCCCGTTCCCGACGCCCTAGGTTTGGTCTAGACCGATGCCCGCCCCGAGGGCTCCCCCGAACGGTCCCGAGGAGACGACGATGACGTCAGCCGATCCCACCCACCCCTCCCCCGGCACGCTCCGGCTGCCCCTGCTGAGCCGACGGCGCCTGCTGGGCGGCTCGGCCGCCGCGGCGCTGGCGGGCCTGGCGCTGCCC
>NZ_QPKK01000103.1 GCF_003344635.1 Desertihabitans aurantiacus | reverse complement strand
CGCGACGAGATCGCCCAGCGGACCGACCGCGCGCCCGGACGGGTGCTGCCCGACGCCGCGATCGCCGAGCTGGCCACCCGGGAGCACCCCGAGCCCGCCGACGTCGACCGCATCGCCGGGTTCCGCCGGCGGACCGCGGTGCGCCACCGCAGCACCTGGGTGGAGGCGCTGGAACGGGCCCGCGGGCTGACCCGGCGCCAGCTGCCGCCGCTGCACCTGCCCAGTGACGCTCCCCCGCCGCCACGTAGCTGGGACCGCCGCGACCCGGCCGCCGCCGCCCGCTGGGAACGGGTCCGGCCGGCCGTGCTGGCGCTGGCCGAGAGCCACGAGCTGCCGGTGGAGAACCTGCTCACCCCGGCCCTGCTCCGCGAGCTGGCTTGGCGTCCGCCGTCCCCTCTGGACGCGGCGGCCGTCGACGGGCTGCTCGCCGAGGGCGGGGCACGGCCGTGGCAGCGCGAGCTGGTGGTGCCGGTCGTGACGCCGCTGCTCGACGACGCGCTGACCGACCCGGAGGTGCTGGAGCGGCCCGCCGAGCCGGGTGGCCGCTCGCGGCGTCGTCGCGACTGAACCAGCGGGATCGGACCCACCCTTGCCAGCCGCAAGTTACCGGTGAGTAATATGTGCCCATGCCTGGTGAATCCCGAGAGGTCGTCTTCGTCGACGGCGTGCGCACCCCGTTCGGCAAGGCGAAGTCGCTGTACGCCGAGACCCGCGCCGACGACCTCGTCGTCAACTGCGTCCGCGACCTGCTGCGCCGCCACCCCGAGCTGCCACCGGAGCGGGTCGACGAGGTCGCCATCGCCGCAACCACCCAGACCGGCGACCAGGGCCTGACCATCGGGCGGACCACCGCGCTGCTGGCCGGGCTGCCGAAGTCGGTGCCCGGGTTCGCGATCGACCGGATGTGCGCCGGGGCGATGACCGCGGTCACCACCACCGCCTCGGGCATCGCCTTCGGCGGCTACGACGTCGCGATCGCCGGTGGCGTGGAGCACATGACCCACCACCCGATGGGGTCGGGCACCGACCCGAACCCGCGGTTCCTGGCCGAGAAGCTGGTCGACCCGTCGGCGCTGGTGATGGGCTCCACCGCGGAGAACCTGCACGACCGCTTCCCCGGCATCACCCGCGAGCGGGCCGACGCCTACGCGGCGCTGAGCCAGCAGCGGGTGCAGCAGGCCTACGCCGACGGCATCATCCAGGAGTCGCTGGTGCCGGTGGCCACGCGCTCGGTCGAGCACGGCTACGGCCTGGCCACCGCCGACGAGCACCCCCGTCCCGGCACCACGGTCGAGACGCTGGCCGGGCTGCGCACCCCGTTCCGCCCGCACGGACGGGTCACCGCCGGCAACGCCGCCGGGCTCAACGACGGCGCCACCGCCTGCCTGCTGGCCGATGCCGGCACCGCCGCCGAGCTGGGCCTGCCGACCGCGATGCGGATGGTCGGGTTCGGTTTCGCCGGCGTCGACCCCGAGACGATGGGCGTCGGGCCGATCCCGTCGACCGAGAAGGCGCTGGCCCGGGCCGGGCTGACCATCGACGACATCGGCGCCTTCGAGATCAACGAGGCCTTCGCGGTGCAGGTGCTGGCCTACCTCGACCACTTCGGAATCGACGCCGAGGACACCAAGGTCAACCCCTACGGCGGCGCCATCGCGCTGGGCCACCCGCTGGCCAGCTCCGGGGTGCGGCTGATGATCCACCTGGCCCGCACCTTCCGCGACCGTACTGACGTCCGGTACGGCATCACCACGATGTGCATCGGCCTCGGCATGGGCGGCACCGTCATCTGGGAGAACCCGCACTTCGCCGGCGCGACCGAAGGAGACGCCAAGTGACCACCTACCTCGACGACGCCGAGCTCGAGCAGCTGATCGCCACCGCCTCCGCGCTGACCGCCGACGACGAGGTGGTCACCCGGGCGCTCAGCCGCGACATCGCGCTACCGCACCGGGCCGGCACCGGCGTGCTCATCACGCTGGACAACGGGCTGGACCACGAGCGTCCCAACACGCTCGGGCCGCAGAGCCTGGGCGAGCTGAACCGGGCGGTCGACGCCGCGCTGGCCCGTCCCGACGTCGCCATGGTGGCGATCACCGGCAAGCCGTTCATCCTCGCCGCCGGTGCCGACCTCAGCGGGGTGGCCAAGCTGACCGCGCCGGAGCAGGCGACCGCGATCGCCCGGATCGGGCACGGCGTCTTCGCCAAGCTCGCCGACGCACGCATCCCGACGTTCTGCTTCATGAACGGGCTGACCCTGGGCGGCGGGCTGGAGATCGCGCTCAACTGCCAGTACCGCACCGTCAGCGCCAGCGCGCCGGCGATCGCCTTCCCCGAGGTCTTCCTCGGGCTCGTGCCCGGCTGGGGCGGGGCCTACCTGCTGCCCCGGCTGATCGGGGCCGACCGGGCGGTCAAGGTCATCATCGAGAACGCGATGAACCAGAACCGGATGCTCAAGGGCGCCGACCTGGAGCCGCTGGGCGTCGTCGACGCCACCTTCGAGGCCGCCGACTTCCTCGAGCGCTCGCTGGACTGGGCCGCCCGCGTCGTCACCGGCGAGGTCAAGGTGGAGCGGCCCGAGCCCGACACCGGAGAGGCCTGGGACGCCGCCGTCGCGCGCGGCCGTGCGGTCGCCGACCAGCGGGTGCACGGCACCGCCCCCGCGCCCTACCGGGCCCTCGACCTGATGGACGCCGCCCGGCACCGCAGCCGCGACGAGGCGTTCGCCGCCGAGGACGCCGCGCTCACCGACCTCATCATGAGCGAGGAGCTCCGGGCCAGCCTGTACGCCTTCGAGCTCGTCCAGAAGCGGGCCCGCAGGCCCGCCGGCGCGCCGTCGAAGGACCTGGCGCGGCCGGTCACCGCGGTCGGCGTGGTCGGGGCCGGTCTGATGGCCTCCCAGCTCGCGCTGCTCTTCGTGCGCCGCCTGGAGGTGCCGGTGACGATGTCGGACCTGGACGCCGAGCGGGTCCAGCGCGGCGTCGCCGGCGTGCACGCCGAGCTGGAGAAGCTGCACGGCAAGGGCCGGATCAGCGCCGACCAGCTCAACCGCTACCGGGCGCTGGTGCGCGGCACGACCGACGTCGCCGACTTCGCCGACTGCTCCTTCGTCATCGAGGCCGTCTTCGAGGAGCTCGAGGTCAAGAAGAAGGTGTTCGCCGAGCTCGAGCAGCACGTCGCGCCCGAGACCGTGCTGGCCACCAACACCTCCTCGCTGTCGGTGACCGCGATGGCCGCCGACCTGCAGCACCCCGAGCGGGTGGTGGGCTTCCACTTCTTCAACCCGGTGGCGGTGCTGCCGCTGCTGGAGATCATCCGCGGCGAGCGCACCGACGACGCGACGCTGGCGACCGCCTTCGCGACCTCCAAGCAGCTGAGGAAGAACTCCGTGCTGGTGACCGACACCCGCGGGTTCGTCGTCAACCGGGTGCTGCTGCGGATGATGGGCGAGATCACCCGGGCGCTGGACGAGGGCACACCGGCCGAGGTGGCCGACGGCGCGGTCGCCCCGCTCGGGCTGCCGATGTCGCCGTTCGTGCTGCTGCAGCTGGTCGGCCCGGCGGTCGCCCTGCACGTGGCCGAGGTGCTCAACGCCGAGTTCGGCGAGCGCTTCCACGTCTCGCAGAGCCTGCGCAACCTCGTCGAGGCCGGACGTCCCGGCCTCTACGACTGGGGCCCCGACGGCAAGCCCTACGTCTCGGAGGAGACGAAGGCGCTGCTCGTCACCGGCGACTCCCCCAGCGACGCCGAGGAGCTGCGGCGCCGGGTGGAGGACGCGCTGGCCGAGGAGATCGGGCTGATGCTGGCCGAGGGCGTGGTGGCCGCGCCGATGGACGTCGACCTGTGCCTCGTGCTCGGTGCCGGCTGGCCCTTCCACGACGGCGGGATCACGCCCTACCTGGACCGCAACGGCGTCTCCGAGCGGGTCAACGGCCGCCGCTTCCTGCCTCCGGGCGTCGCCTCGCTGCTCGCCTGAGCCGGTCCTCCGGCGGGTTCGGGGCATCGCCTGAGCCCGTCGGAGGGCGCTGTCGCCAGCGTCAGCGGATCACGCGGCGCAGCCGCAGCCCGACGAACCAGACCGCCCCGACCAGGGCGATGGCACCGGTCAGCTGGACGGTGGCCGCGAGACCGCCGAGCAGGGTGCCGAGGCTGACCATGCCGGGGCCGGCCACCCGGCCGAGCTGGACCAGACCGGTCCACCAGCCGAGGAACCGGGCCCGGCCACCCTCGGGTGAGAGATCGGCGCCGAGCGTCATGACGATGCCGGCGCCCAGCCCGTTGCCCAGCCCGACCAGCAGCGAACCGACCAGGTAGCCCGGCGTCCCGGCCAGCGGCAGCACCCAGAACCCGACGGCCATCCCGAGCAGGCAGGGCACCGCCACCGCGGCCCGTCCGAAGCGGTCCATGATCGTCCCGGCGGGCACGAACATCACCAGCTCCACCGCGGTGACGGCGGCGAACACCAGCGAGATGAGCGAGGCGTCCAGCCCCAGCTCGGTGCCCCACAGCGGCAGCAGCACGTCCCGGTTGGCGCGGGCCAGCGCGAGGGCGAGGACGCCGACCAGCACCAGCGCGACCGAGCGGTAGGCCACCTGCTGCACCGCCGCGGCGTCCCCCGTCGTCGTGTGCGGGGCCAGCCGCCGGCCCGGGCTCCGGCCGACGGCGACCACCACCGCGGCGGCGAGCAGCACCGCGACCAGCTGCACCCAGAAGCCGCCGGCCACCGAGGTGAGCGCGATGACCCCGGAGCCGACCACCGGCCCCACCAGGCGCCCGGCCCGGTGCACGCCGCCGAAGGTGCTCATCGCCCGGGCCCGCACGTGCGGAGGGACGTGCTCGGCCACCAGGGTCTGCCGGGCCAGGCCGAAGAAGATCTCCGCGAGCGCGATGAGCACCACCGCCACGGCGAAGGCGGGCCGGCTGGCGGGGTGGTCGCCGCCGACGGTCAGGGTGACCAGGCAGGTGACCAGCCCGACCACGGCCAGCGCGGTGGCGCCCAGCATGCTGCGCACCTCACCCGTGCGGGCGATGATCAGACCGGACGGTCCGGACCCCAGCACCGCGGCCAGGGCGAGGGAGGCCACCAACGCGGCCGCGGCGGCCTGCCCGTAGCCGAGCGTGAGTGCGGCGACGAGGATGACCGGCGTGGAGGCACCGGTGCCGAGGCTGAACAGGAAGCTGGGGACGAAGACCGGCAGCACCAGACCCCGCAGCACCTCGCGGGCGGGTCGTCGGCGCTCCTCCACCCGACCAACCTATCTTGACGTCGAGACATCGCGGCTGTGCGGGGCCCGGGTGTCGACCGCCGGGTTGGCGGCGCTGACTAGGGTCGGGACGTGGACCCCTCCCCCGTCGACGAGCTGGTCGCCACCGTCGGCGCCCGCTCGGGCTGGATGGTGCTGAGCGGTGCTGGTATCAGCACCGAGTCCGGCATCCCGGACTACCGCGGTCCCGACGGCATCCGCCGCTCGCAGGACCCGATGACCTTCGCCGAGTTCTCCCGGTCGGCGGAGGGGCGGCGCCGCTACTGGGCCCGCAGCCACCTGGGCTGGCGTCGGATCGCGGCCGCCGCCCCGAACGCCGGCCACCGGGCGGTCGCGGCGCTGCAGCAGCTCGGCGTGGTCGGCCCGGTCGTCACCCAGAACGTCGACCGGCTGCACCAGGCCGGCGGGGCCACCGACGTCCTCGACCTGCACGGGACGCTCGACGTGGTCGTCTGCCTCGACTGCGGCCGGCGGTGCTCCCGCAGCGATCTGGAGATCCGGCTGCAGGCCGCCAACCCCGGCTTCGACGCGCTCGTCAGCCAGGTCGGTCGGGTCAATCCCGACGGTGACGTCGACCTCGACGACGACGTGGTGGCCGGGTTCGAGCTGGTGGGCTGCCGGGCGTGCACCACCGGCCGGCTCAAACCCGACGTCGTCTTCTTCGGCGAGAGCGTGCCCCGGCCGCGGGTGGCCGAGTGCTACCGCCGGCTCGACGAGGCGGGGGCGCTGCTGGTGCTCGGCTCATCGCTGACGGTGATGTCGGGCTACCGCTTCGTCCGCCACGCCGCCAAGCACGGCTACCCCGTCGTCATCGTCAACCAGGGCCGCACCCGCGGCGACGGCGAGGCGACGCTGCACGTGTGGGCACCGCTCGGGGAGAGCCTGACCGAGCTGGTCCGCCGGCTCGAGGCCGCCACCGTCGGGGCACCAGTCGCGGCCACCACCTGAGACCGACCGCCGCCGGACGGCCGAGCCGCTCAGCCCTGCAGCAGCACCCAGGTGCGGCCGGGCCGCAGCAGCACCGGCTCGCCGTCCTCGTCGGTGAAGGTCATCGGCTCGGTGATGCCGTCGCGCTGCCAGGTGCCGCGGATGGTCTTGCCCTCCCGGCTGAACCAGGCCCGCCCGGTGCCGGTGGTCTCGGAGACGATCGACTTGCTGTCGGTGCTCTGGGTGTCCTTGCGGTTCTCGACCTCCAGCCGCACCACGTTGTCGGCCAGCACCGCCTCGCCGCTGTCGGCGTCGACGTAGGGGTCGCCGTTCACGGCCGGCTGGTAGCGCTCGTCCCTGCGGGTGAAGGTGTACTCGTCCTGGCCCACCTCGGCCTCGAGGTCGCTGTACTCCTCGGCGTCGTCCCAGACCGCGTCCCGGTCGCCGAAGCGCCAGCCGATGTCCTGCGCGGTGCCGACCTCCTGGTCGTCGGCGATCTGGCCGAGGTCGACGACCACATTGTGCGGGGCCGGCCGGCTGCTGTCGCGGTCGCTGCGCTCGATCGGCGTGAGGTGCTCCGAACCGCGGACGTTCTCCTGCACCAGCCGGTTCGCGCCGCTGTAGACCAGCCCGGGCTCACCGAGCATCGGCAGCAGCTCGACGTCGGTGTTGCGGGCGCTGCGGACCGGGCCGACCCGTTCGGGGAACTCGGTGTGGAAGATCGCCACCAGCCGGGTCAGCGAGGCCTCCACCTCCTCCACCACCACGATGTCGGCCGAGCCCAGGCCGACCTGCGGCCGGGCCGCGGCGACGTTGTCGATCTTCACCGCGAACACCTCGCCGTCGTCGGGCTCGCCACCGGTGAGGTGGTCGACCGGGTCCGCGCTCGGGGTCGGGGTGGGCGTGGGCGTCGGGGTCGGGCTCGGCGTCGGTGCGGCGGCGGTCGTCGGGGGCGGGGTGCTGGCGACCTCGCCGGAGCCGAGCCGGTCCTGCCCGAGCACCACGCCGACGACCACGACGGCGACGACGACCAGCGCGACCGCACCGGCCACGAGCCACCGGCGGAGGTTCTGCGAACGCATGGGAGCCCTTCCGTCGGCGACGGGGTGACGCCGACCTACCGCGCCCATCCAAGGCCAGTGGGTCGGCGATGTCCATCACCGCCACGGCGCGGTGCCGCGTCCGTCGCCGCGGACCCGAGCGCCTGACGGGCCTGGCCGCCGAGGTCAGCCGCGGGGGGCGGTGACGGTCTCGGGGACGTTGCCGTCGAGCCGGGCGACCGCCTCCACCGCGCTGCGGGCGATCGCGTGCCCGGTCAGGCCGACCTGCTCCAGCACCTCCTTGCGGGTGGCATGGGCGAGGAACTCCTGCGGGATACCGACGACCTGCACCGGGGTGCCGACGCCGGCGACCGACATCTCCTGCAGCAGCCGCGACCCGAGCCCACCGACCACGCCGCAGTCCTCGATGCTGATCACCAGGTCGTGCTCGGCGGCGGCCGCGACCAGGGCGGGGTTGACCGGCAGCGCCCACAGCGGGTCCACCACCAGCGCGCCGATCCCCTGCTGGCCGAGCCGAGCGGCCACGTCGAGCGCGGTGCCGGCCATCTCGCCGTATCCGACCACCAGCACCCTGGCGTCCGGGTCGGCGTGCAGCACGTCCAGGCCGTCGCGGTGCGTCACCGCGTCGATGTCGTCGGGCACCTTCTCCTTGGAGAAGCGGATCACCGTCGGCGCGTCGTCCACGGTGACGGCCCGGGCCAGCGCGTCGCGCAGCCGGGGGGCGTCCCGCGGGGCGGCCAGCTGCAGCCCCGGCACCATGCCGCACACGGAGTGGTCCCACATGCCGTTGTGGCTGGCCCCGTCGGTGCCGGTCACCCCGGCCCGGTCCAGGACGACCGTGACGCCCTGGCGGTGCAGGGCGACGTCCATCAGCAGCTGGTCGAAGGCGCGGTTGAGGAAGGTGGAGTAGACCGCGACCACGGGGTGCAGGCCCTGGCTGGCCAGACCGGCCGCCGAGGTCAGCGCGTGCTGCTCGGCGATGCCGACGTCGAAGGTCCGCCCGGGGTGGGCCGCGGCGAACCGGTTGAGCCCCGTCGGGTGGAGCATCGCCGCGGTGATCGCCACCACGTCCTCCCGCTCCTCACCCAGCTGGACCATCGCGTCGGCGAAGACGTTGGTCCAGGTGTGCGGGACGACGCTGGACAGCGGCTCGCCGGTGTGGGCGTCGATCTGGCCCACCGCGTGGAAGCGGTCCTCCTCGTGGGCCTCCGCGGCGGAGAACCCCTTGCCCTTGACCGTCAGGCAGTGCACCAGCACCGGGCCACCGAACCGCTTGGCCTGGCGGAGCGCCCGCTCGACGGCCTCGACGTCGTGGCCGTCGATCGGCCCGACGTACTTCAGCCCGAGGTCGGCGAACATGCCCTGGGGGGCGAGCACGTCCTTGAGGCCGATCTTGATGCCGTGCAGCAGGTCGTAGGCGGTGCGCCCGACCAGGGGCGTCGAGCTGACGCTGCGCCGGATCAGGTCGAGCACCTGCTCGTAGCGCCGGTCGGTACGCAGGCTGGCCAGCTGGTTGGCGATCCCGCCGACCGTCGGGGTGTAGGAGCGGCCGTTGTCGTTGACGACGACGACCACCGGCAGGTCGGGCTGGTAGGCGATGTTGTTGAGCGCCTCCCAGGCCATCCCGCCGGTGAGCGCGCCGTCGCCGACCACGGCCACCACGGTGCCGTCGCTGCCGCGCAGCTTGAGCGCCTTGGCCATCCCGTCGGCCCAGGACAGCGAGGTGGAGGCGTGGCTGTTCTCCACCCAGTCGTGCTCGGACTCCTCCCGGCTCGGGTAGCCCGACAGCCCGCCGGACTGGCGCAGCGTGTCGAAGCGGTCGGCCCGTCCGGTGAGCAGCTTGTGCACGTAGGACTGGTGCCCGGTGTCGAAGACGACCGGGTCGCGGGGCGAGTCGAACACCCGGTGCAGGGCCAGCGTCAGCTCGACCACGCCGAGGTTGGGCCCGAGGTGCCCGCCGGTCCGGCTGACGCTGGTGATGAGGAACTCCCGGATCTCCTCCGCGAGCTGCTGCAGCTGCGTCCGGTTCAGACGACGCACGTCAGCGGGCTCGCGGATGGTCTCCAGGTACGACATGGGGTCGAGTCTAGGTGGCCGGGACCGCCGGTCCAGGCACCCCGGTCCGACCTCGCGGTGGCGTCGGTCCGCCTGCGGACGCATACTGGATATCGCACACGTGTTCGAACGAGAGGCGGGCATGGGGACAGCCGGATACGCGCCCCCGGGCTGGCCGGAGCAGGTCCGGCCGCCGGGCGTCCCGGGGTGGGAGACGACGGCCACCGCGTTCCTGCTGGACGCCTGTCCGGCCGACTACCGGGGGTACCCGGTGCTGCGCCGGCACCCGGTCGTGCTGGCCGCCTTCGCCGTCCAGTACGTCGAGGGCCAGCTGGCCGCCAGCCGGGACGGGCTGGCGCGGGTGCGGGTGCGCCTGGCCGACCAGGTGGCGGTCGAGGTGGTGCAGGCGGCGGTGGAGAGCTGGCAGCGCGAGACCGCCCGGCTGGTGCGCACCCGGCGTGCGGTGCTGCTGGTCGAGGAGGCGCTGCGCGGTCGGTTCTTCGTGCCCCGGATGTGAGGGCTCAGACCCGCACCGGCTGCTCGGGACGCACCGAGGCCTTCTCGCGGAACAGCACGGCGAAGAACACCGCGACGAGGACAGCCAGCCCGGCCGGGATGAGCCAGATCGCGGTCCAGCTGTGGCCGCCCTCCTCGGTGACGAAGGCGTCCACGATCGGGCCCGAGATCAGCGAGCCGATCAGCAGGCCGACACCGTAGGTGGCCATCGAGATCAGCCCCTGCGCGGCGCTGCGCACCTGCGGCGGGGCGAACTTGTCGGTGTAGATCTGCCCGGCGACGAAGAAGAAGTCGTAGCAGACCCCGTGCAGGACGAGGCCGACGATGATCATCCAGAACAGCGACCCGGTGTCGCCGAAGCCGAACAGCACGTAGCGCAGGCCCCAGGCCAGCATCCCGATCAGCAGCGTCTTCTTGAACCCGAACCGGCTGAGCAGGAACGGCATCGCGAGCAGGAACAGCGCCTCCGACACCTGCCCCAGCGACTGCAGCGCCGCCGCGGCCTGCACGCCGCTCTCGTTGAGGTAGAGGTTGGTGAAGTTGTAGTAGAACGCCAGCGGGATGCAGATGAGCACCGAGGAGATGAAGAAGACCAGGTAGGAACGGCTCTTCAGCAGCCCCAGCGCGTCGAGGCCGAAGAGCTGACCGAGCGAGCCGCGCTGCCCCTTGCCGCGCGGCGGGGTTTCGGGCAGGAAGAAGGCCAGCACGCCGAGCAGCGCCGAGCCGACCGCCGCCATGACGAAGGTGAGCTCGAGCTGCCCGCCCTGCTCCCAGCCCAGCCAGCCGATGATGAGCCCGGCCACGATCCAGCCGATGGTGCCGAAGACGCGGATCGCCGGGAACTGCTTCTCGGGGTCGCGCAGCTGGTTGAACGAGATGGAGTTGACCAGCGCCAGCGTCGGCATGAAGAGGATCATGTAGCCCAGTGCGGCGCCGAAGAACGGGCCGAAGGTGCCGGTTTGCCCGGCGAGGAAGATCAGCACCGCCGCCAGCAGGTGCAGCACCCCGAGCACCTTCTGGGCCGGGAAGTAGCGGTCGGCGATCAGTCCGACGACGAGCGGGGCGATGATGGCGCCGAGCGACTGGGTGAGCGCGGCCAGGCTGATCTGACTGCCGCTGGCGCCGAGCTCGGCGGCCAGGTAGGTGCCGAGGGTGACGAACCAGGCGCCCCAGACGAAGAACTCCAGGAACATCATCGCCGACAGCCTCAGGCGCATCGACGGGGCGAGGGTGGACGGTCGGTCCTGGGCCAGGTGCGACATCGGAGCTCCTCCATCTGGTCGGCGCGTCGGTGTGGCGCTGGTCGCGACCCTAGAGGGCCACGGCCGGGACGACCAGCACCGCGAGCGCGACGCGCGGGCGGCGCGGGCCACCGGTGGCGGACGTGCCACGGCCCGGCCGGGAGTCCCCGGCCGGGCCGTGTCTCGGGTGTCGCTGCGCGGACCGTCCGCCCCCCGGAAGGCAGCTCCTGCTCAGCTCGCCGGCCGAGCCGTCCCGACCTCGGGGTTGTTCGCCACACCCTCGTCCACGACCTTGCCCCGGGCCCCGGTCAGCCAGGCGTAGCTGAGGCCGGCGATGGCCGCGCCCACCACCGGCGCGACGATGAACAGCCAGACCTGGCTCAGCGCGTCCCCACCGGCGAACCAGGCCACGCCCAGCGAACGCGCCGGGTTCACCGAGGTGTTGGTGACGGGGATGCTGATGAGGTGGATCAGGGTGAGCGCCAGCCCGATCGCGATCGGGGCGAACCCCTTCGGGGCGCGGTCGTCGGTGGCGCCCAGGATCACGTAGAGGAAGGCCGCGGTGAGCACGATCTCGATCAGCAGGGCCGCGCCCAGGCCGTAGCCGCCCGGGGAGTGCTCGCCGTAGCCGTTGGAGGCGAACCCGGACTCCATCACCGAGGAGACCGAGCTGCCCTCCCGCGAGACGGCGATGATGAACAGGACGGCCCCGGCGGCCGAGGCGGCCACCACCTGGGTGATGACGTAGGCCGGCAGCTGGCGCCACTCGAAGCGTCCGGCCAGGGCCAGACCGACCGACACGGCGGGGTTGAAGTGCCCGCCGGAGACGTGGCCGAACGCGTACGCGCCGGTGAGGACGGTGAGGCCGAAGGCCAGGGCGACGCCCAGGAACCCGATGCCGAGCTGGACGCCGTCGTCGTTGAGGAAGGTGGCGGCCAGGACGGCACTGCCGCAGCCTCCGAAGACGAGGCCGAAGGTGCCGAGGAATTCCGCGCCGAGGCGGGCGCGCAGCGGTGTGGTGTGCATGATCGGGACGCTAGTGGCGGGCGATCTCGGTCGGGAAGGGCTAATCCACGCAGACGTCCCGGGCACCACCGGCGGCGTCCTGGCCCTACGATCGGGGCGTGCCCGTCCCGCCCGCCGACATCGTCTGCCAGCTGGTGGCCGGCGACCTGCCGGCCGCGGTGGTGACCCGGACCGAGGATCTGGTGGCCTTCCTCGACCACCGCCCGGTGTTCAAGGGCCACGTCCTGGTCAGTCCGGTCGAGCACGTGGACACGATGCTCGAGCTGCCCGCCCCGCTGATGGCGCCACTGCTCACGCTGGCCCAGCGGGTCGCGCGGGCCCAGGCCGAGGTGCTCGGCGCCCACGGCACCTTCGTCGCGATCAACAACGTCGTCAGCCAGTCCGTCCCCCACCTGCACCTGCACGTCGTCCCCCGCCGCCGCAAGGACGGTCTGCGCGGCTTCTTCTGGCCCCGGACGTCCTACGCCGACGGCGAGGCCGACCAGCTCGCCGCCGACCTCGCTGCCGCCCTCCCCCCACCCCCCTGACCCCGTCGAAGGGCGAATCCCCGCACCCGAGCAC
>NZ_QPKK01000102.1 GCF_003344635.1 Desertihabitans aurantiacus | reverse complement strand
GTGCCGATCCGCCCGCTGCCCGGCCCGAGCGCGCCGCTGCGCGCCGGCGTCCGGCTGGCCACCCAGCTGCTCCGGCGGCTGCGCCGGCGCCGGCCGAGCCGGTCGCGCCCCGCGCCGGAGGGAGAACGGTGAGACGCCCCCTGCCGGGCGGGGTCACGGTGGTCCTGCTGGCCCCGTCCGCCCGTCCGTCGTCGCCCGGACGTGGGCCCGTTCACCCTGGCGCCCGACGAGGCTGAGGAACTCCACCGGGCCGGAGCCGGTGGCGCCGAACCAGTGCGGGGTCCGGGTGTCGAACTCCGCGGCCTCCCCGGGCCGGAGACGCAGGTCGTGGTCGCCGAGGACCAGGCGCAGGGTGCCGTTCAGCACGTAGGCCCAGTCGAACCCCTCGTGGGAGCGCAGGTCGGGCACCGCCGCGTTGTCGCCGGCCGGCAGCACGAACTTGTAGGCCTGGATGCCGCCGGGACGGCGGGTGAGCGGGATGATGACGGACCCGTCGCGGCACCTCAGCGGGCGCAGGTCGATGCGGGGGTCCGCGGTGCGGGGTGCGTCGACGAGGGAGTCGAGGGTGACCCCGTGGTAGCGGGCCAGCGGCAGCAGCTGCTCCAGGGTGGGCCGGCGCAGCCCTGCTTCCAGCCGGGACAGCGTGCTGACGGAGATCCCGGTCGCGGCGGCGAGCGTGGTCAGCGTGACGTCACGGCGCAGGCGTAGGTGCTTGAGCCGGGCGCCCACGGCGTCCAGCGTCTGGTCGGTGGTGGCATCCACATCCCGCAGTTTTCCATCTGGCAACAAACGTTGCCAACCTGCGTCAGTGGCAGCACCCTCGTCGAGGAAGCACGAACGACAAAGAGGAGGCGGAGCGGATGACGCACCGGTTCGACGGGTCCTACTGGGAGGAGCACTGGAGGCGGGCCGCTCCGGGCGGGAGCCTCCCGGTCCACCCGTACCTGCAGGCCGAGACCCAGCACCTGCCCGCCGGCACCGCGCTGGACGCGGGCTGCGGCACCGGGAGCGAGGCGCTGTGGCTGGTCGAGCACGGCTGGCAGGTCACCGCCGCCGACATCTCCGCGACCGCCCTGGCGGTCGCCGCCGAGCGCGCCCGCGCTGCCGGGCTCACCGACCGGGTCGAGTGGGTGCAGACGGATCTGGCCCGCTGGGAGCCGGGACGCCGGTGGGACCTCGTGGTCACCAGCTATGCCCACCCCGACACCGACCAGCTCGGCTTCTACCGCCGGATCGCCTCCTGGGTCGACGCGGGCGGCACCCTCCTGGTCGTCGGGCACCTGCCCGGCCAGCACCACGGCCACGCCCACCCCGAGGGCGCCACGGCGACCGCGACCGGCATCACCGACGTCCTCGCCACCTCGGACTGGCGCATCGAGGCCCGCTACGAGAACACCCGGACGGTCCACGCCGGCGGCCGGGCGGTACCGCTGCACGACGTGGTCGTCCGCGCCCGCCGCACCGCCTGATCCCACCCGCCATCTCCTCGACCTGCGTCGCGGTCCCGCCGCGACGCCGCCCCACCCTGCCCTCGCTCCGGCTCGGCCCGGCGCGACGACCCGGAAGGACCTCGGACATGACCACCACCGCACCCGACGGCGCGCCCGCGGCCGCGCCGATCATCGACGACCCGCGACGCCAGCGGGCAGTCCTCTGGGCCGTCTGCCTCGCGCTGATGGCGGTCGTCGCCTCCGTCTCGGGGCTCAACGTCGCCCAGCCGCAGCTGGCCGCCACCTTCGACGCCTCCCAGGGGGAGGTGCTGTGGATCATCAACACCTACACCCTCACCCTCGCGGCCCTCCTGCTGCCGCTGGGTGGGGCGGGGGACCGGCTCGGCCGCAAGCCCGTCCTGCTCGCAGGCCTGGCCTTCTTCGGCGTCGCGAACGTCGCCGCGGCCCTGGCCCCCACCAGCGAGACCATGCTCGGCGCCCGTCTGCTCAGCGGCATCGGCGCGGCGATGATCATGCCCGTCACCCTGTCGGTGATCACCGCGTCGTTCCCCGACCGAGACCGCTCGAGGGCGATCGGGCTGTGGACCGCGGTCGCCGGCGGCGGCGGCATCCTCGGCATGTTCCTCTCGGCCCTGCTGGTCGACCTCGCCAGCTGGCGGTGGCTGTTCGCGCTCCCGACCGTGCTGACGCTCCTCTCGGCGGTGATCGGCCTCCTCGCGGTCCCGAACTCCCGTCAGCCCGCGCCGGGACGCTTCGACCTGCCCGGCGCGCTCACCTCGGTCGTCGCCGCCGTCGGGTTGACCTACGCCCTGCACGAGGCGCCCACGCTCGGCTGGGGCGATCCCGTCATCCTGGTCACCCTCGCGGTCGCCGTGCTCGCCACCGCCGCGTTCATCGCCCGGGAGCTGCGGGCACCGTCGCCGCTGCTGGACGTCCGGCGGTTCCGCGCCCGCGGACTCTCCTCCGGCACCACCCTGCTGCTCGTGCTGTTCGGGGTCCAGGGCGGCATCGCCCTGGTGCTATACCCCTTCTTCCAGGTGGTGCTGGGCTGGAGCGGGCTGCTGGCCACGCTCGGGTTGATGCCGATGGCGCTGCTGATGATGGTCGCCTCGGCTCTGGCCCCGTGGCTGGCGGGCCGGGTCGGCACCCGTGCAGCGATGGTCCTCGGCCTCATCATCGCGACCGGCGGGCTCGCCCTGATGGCGTCCCTGGTCTCGGTCTCCGGTGGCTACCTCTCCGTGCTCCCCGGGCTGGTCGCCATGGGTCTCGGCGCCGGCCTGGCCATGACGCCCTCGACCGAGGCCATCACCTCCTCGCTGCCCCGGGAGCAGCAGGGTGTCGCCTCCGCGCTCAATGACCTCACCCGCGAGCTCGGCGCCGCACTGGGGATCGCCCTGCTCGGCGGGCTGCTGGTCGCCGGCTACCAGCGCGCCATCAGCAGCCGCCTCGACGGCGTCCCGGCCGACCTCGCCGCCGCCGCGAGGGAGGGCATCGCCAACGCCGCCGCCGCGAGCCGGCACGCAGGCAGCCACGCCGAGCAGGTCCTCACCGCCGCGCAGGAGGCCTTCGTCCTCGGCTGGCAGCAGGCGATCTGGGTCGCGGCGGCCGGGATGGCGGCCCTCGTCGTGCTCGTCGCCCTGCGCGGCCCCACCGGTGGGCCCACCGGGACGGGCGGGGCGGACCGGCAGGAGGGCTAGTGGCCCGTCCGGTCGGCGGTGCGCCGCGGCGGGAGCGCCATCCCCGCGCCGAGCAGCGCGGCGACCACCAGGACGGTGTCAGCCCGGCGTGCCGGCACGGTGCAGCCCGGGCGACCGGTGGCGTCGTCGCAGCGAAACATCAGGTGCTTATATAGGAACGTGATATAACGGAGGGGTGAGCGCAACCCCCGACCCCGGCCTGCTCGAGCTCGCCACCGCCCTGGACGAGATCGCCACCTGGATCCGGCGGCACGGCCCGCCCAGCGAGCTGAGCACGACCGCCCGCACCACGCTGGCCCGGCTGGCCGAGCAGGGCCCCACCCGGATCGGCGACCTGGCGACCCAGGAGGGCGTCACCCAGCCGGCCATGACCGGCCTGGTCAACCGGCTCGCCGCACTCGGCCACGTCGCCCGTGAGGACGACCCGGCCGACGCCCGGGCGTCCCGTGTCGTGCTGACCGCGGCCGGCCGCGAGCTGGTCGCCCGACGCCAGCAGCAGCGGGCCGAGGTGCTGGCCGTCCAGCTCGCCCGGCTCGAGCCCGGCGACCGGGAGGCGGTGCTGGCCGCGCTGCCGGCGCTGCGCTCGCTCACCCGCCAGACCACCGCCTGAGAGGACGTCCCCGCGTGTCCGTACCCGTTCCCACCAGCCCGTTCCGCCAGCCCCGTGCGGTGTGGGCCGTCGCCTTCGCCTGCGTGGTGTCCTTCATGGGCATCGGCCTGGTCGACCCGATCCTGCCCGCCCTGGCCGAACAGCTCGACGCCACCAAGGGCCAGGTCTCGCTGCTGTTCACCAGCTACCTGGTGGTGACCGCGGTGGCCATGCTCGTCACCGGCTGGGTGTCCAGCCGGATCGGGCCCAAGCGCACGCTGATCGCGGGGCTGGCCCTCATCGTCGTCTTCGCCCTGGCCGCCGGCGCCTCCGACACCATCGGCCAGATCGTCGGCTTCCGGGCCGGCTGGGGGCTCGGCAACGCCCTGTTCATCGCCACCTCGCTGGCGGTGATCGTGGCCTCCTCCTCCGGCGGCTTCGCCGGCGCGATCATCCTCTACGAGACCGCGCTCGGGGTCGGCATCGCGACCGGACCGCTGGTCGGGGGCCTGCTCGGCGGCATCAGCTGGCGCGGGCCCTTCGTCGGCGTCGCGGTGCTGATGACCATCGCCCTGGTGGCCACCGTGGTCCTCCTGCCGGCGACCCCGCGGCCCGCCGGGCACAGCTCGATCACCGCACCCCTCAAGGCGCTGCGCCACCGCGGGCTGGCCACCCTCGGCGTCACCGGGCTGCTCTACAACTGGGGCTTCTTCACCCTGCTGGCCTACTCGCCCTACCTGATGGGCGGGCTGGGAGAGCTCCAGCTCGGGCTGGTCTTCTTCGGCTGGGGGCTGATGGTGGCGGTCTTCTCGGTCTTCGCCGCGCCCCGGCTGCAGGCCCGCTTGGGCACCTCCCGCACCCTGCTCGCCGTCTTCGCCCTGCTCGCCGCCGACCTCGCCGTCATCGGCTTCGGCGCCGCCTCCCCGGCGGTGGTCATCACCGCGGTGGTGCTGGCCGGCGCGCTGATCGGCGTCAACAACACCCTGGTCACCCAGGCGGTGATGATGGTGGCCCCGGTCGAGCGCCCGGTCGCCTCGGCCACCTACGGCTTCGTCCGCTTCCTCGGCGGTGGGCTGGCCCCGCTGGCCGGTGGGATGCTGGCCGCCTCCTTCGGTGACGCGGTCCCGTTCTGGGTGGCCGCCGGCACCGTGCTGGCCGGGCTGGTCGTCTTCGCCACCGCCCGGCGGCTGCTCGACGAGGCCGACGCCTCGATGGCGGCCGAGCCTGGAGAGGGGCACGTCGCGGAGGCGGTCGAGGGGGCCGGGGGACTGGAGTCGCTGGCCGGGGGCGAGTCGCTCGACCCGCGCGGCGGCGTCCGCGGCTGACCACCGGCGCCCTCAGCTGGTGATCCGACCCTGGAAGCGGTAGCGGTCGCCCCGGTAGGCCTGCACGGTGAGCTCCAGCGGCCGGTCGTGCTGGTTGGCGGTGAGCTGGGTGGCCACCAGCAGCGGCACGTCGCCGGTGATCTCCAGCAACCGGCGCTCCTCCTCGTCCGGCGTCCGGGCCTCCACCGAGTAGCCGGCGGTGCCCGGCAGCTGGGGCGGGTCCGCAGCGCGCAGGGTGGCGTAGAGCGAGGCGGTGCCGAAGTCGACCGCGGTCAGCCCGGGGCACAGCGCCAGCGGCACCCGGTTGTGCTCCAGCGCCACCACCTGGGCGTCGAGGTAGCGCAGCCGGCGCAGCTCGAACAGGTCGGCGCCGGGCAGCATCCGGAGCCGCTCGGCCTCGTCGTGGCCGGCCGGACGGGTCCGCACCTGCAGCACCCGGGTGCCGACCTGCAGCCCGAGCCGCTGCGCGTAGTCGGCGAACCCGAGCACGTTCGGGGTGGCCGGTGCGTCCGCCCCCCGCACCGTCCAGCCCCGGCCCTGCACCGGCTCCACCAGCCCGCGGGCCTGCAGCTCGGCCAGCGCCGCCCGCACCGTCACCCGGGACACCGCGTAGCGCTCGGCCAGCGCCCGCTCGGGTGGCAGCCGGTCGCCCGCCCCGGCCCGCTCGGCCTCGACGTCGGCCCACAGCCGGCGCGCGATGCGGCCGTACAGCGGCAGCGCGTCCTCGCTCAGCAGACTCCGCGGCAGCTCGGTAGGCATACCAGAACCATACCAATCAGGCACATTGCCAGACCGGTAGCAGACCTCTAGCCTGACGACGTCCGGACGACGGAGGAGGAGCGGATGACCGACCAGGTGCCCTCGGAGCTGCACACCGACCGTGAGATCCGCCAGCAGCCGCGGCTGTGGCGCGAGCTGGCGGTCACCCTCGACACCCGGCGGGAGGAGCTGGCGGACTTCCTGCGCCCCTGGCTGGAGGACGCCACCGCCCGCATCGTGCTCACCGGCGCCGGTACCAGCGCCTACGCCGGTCAGGTGCTCGCCCCCTGGCTGTCGCGCCGGCTGCAGCGACGGGTGGAGGCGATCGCCACCACCGACCTGGTCGCCGCCCCGCACGAGCACCTCAGCCCCGACGTGCCGACGCTGCTGGTCTCCTTCGCCCGGTCCGGGCAGAGCCCGGAGAGCGTGGCGGCCACCGAGCTCGCCGAGCAGGTGCTGACCCGGGTCGGCCACCTCATCGTCACCTGCAACCCCGACGGGCACCTGGCCCGGGCGCACGAGCAGGCCGACGCCTCGTTCGTGCTGGTGATGCCGGAGGGCAGCAACGACCAGAGCTTCGCGATGACGTCCAGCTTCACCTCGATGACGCTGGCCGCGCTGGTCGCCCTGGGCGGGCCGCAGGACGTCGAGACCCTGGCCGCCGCCGCCGACGACCTGCTGGCGCGCCGGTCCGAGATCGAGGCCGTGGTGGCCACCCGTCCCGAGCGGGTGGTCTACCTGGGCAGCGGCGCCCTGCTCGGGCTGGCCGAGGAGTCCGCGCTCAAGCTGCTCGAGCTCACCGCCGGCCAGGTGGTGGCCTGGGCGGAGTCCTCGCTGGGGTTCCGGCACGGCCCGAAGGCGATCCTCACCCCGCGGACGCTGGTGGTGGTCTACCTGTCCAACGACCCCTACACCCGCCGCTACGACCTCGACATCGTCACCGAGCTGGTGGCCCAGCTCGGGCCCGAGCAGGTGCTCGTGGTGGATGCTGACGACCGCGGCTCCGACGCCCCCGAGGGCACCCGGATCGGGCTGGTCGGCACGGCCGGGCTGCCCGACCCCTGCTGGGGGCTGGCCGGGGTGCTGGTGGCCCAGCTGGTCGGCCAGGCCTGCTCGCTCGACCTCGGGCTGGTGCCGGACAACCCGTTCCCGACCGGTGAGGTCAACCGGGTGGTCCGAGGCGTCACCGTGCACCCGCTGACCGGCTGACCGCCTGATCGGCCGGCCCGCCGGATGGGCCCGCACCGTCTCCGGCGAAGTGGATCCCGGCCAGATCGGCGACGTCGCGCTTCCAGGCGGTCAGGTCCCCCGGGTGGAAGCGGTCGAGGCTGCGGTGGGCGCACGCCCGCGCCACGACCTTCATCAGCTCCACGGAGGAGTCGAAGAACCGTGCCAGCCGCTGCGCGGCCTCCTCGACGGGGAGCCGTTGGCGCAGGTGCGGCTTCTGGGTCGCGATGCCCACCGGGCAGTTGCCGGTGTGGCAGGCCCGCATCGCCAGGCATCCGATGGCCTGCATCGCCGCGTTCGAGACCGCCACCGCGTCGGCCCCGAGGGCGAGCGCCTTGAGGAAGTCCACCGGCGTGCGGAGCCCACCGGTGATGATCAGGGAGACCTGCTCCGCACCCCGCCGGTCCAGGTGCTTCCGGGCTCGCGCCAGGGCGGGGATCGTGGGCACCGAGATGTTGTCCCGGAAGAGCAGCGGCGCAGCCCCCGTGCCGCCGCCCCGGCCGTCGAGGATGACGTAGTCGACGCCGATCTCCAGCGCCGCATCGAGGTCGGCCTCGATGTGCTGGGCGGAGAGCTTCACGCCGATCGGGACGCCACCGGTGGCCGCGCGGACCTCCTCGGCGACCCGCCGGAAGTCGGCCGGTGTCGTCAGGTCCGGGAAGCGGGACGGTGAGATCGCGTCCTGGCCCTCCGCCAGTCCACGGACGTGCGCGATCTGCCCGCTGACCTTCTGGCCGGGCAGGTGGCCCCCCGTCCCGGTCTTGGCCGCCTGACCGAGCTTGAAGTGGAACGCCTGGCACTGCGCCACCCGCTCGATCGAATAGCCGAAACGCGCCGAGGCCAGCTCGTAGAAGTACCGGGAGCTCTCCGCGTGCTCCTCGGGGAGGACACCACCCTCACCGGAGCAGATCGCGGTGCCGGCTCGTTCCGCACCTCGCGCCAGTGCCGTCTTCGCCTCCGCCGACAGCGCTCCGAAGCTCATGTCGGACACCAGCAGCGGGATGGCGAGCCGCACCGGACGCCGCGCGCCGGGACCGATCGTGACGGCGGTGCCGACGGGTTCGTCGTCGAGCAGCGGCGCGCGGTGCAGCTGGGCGGTCAGCAGCTGGATGTCGTCCCAGCTCGGCAGCGCCGGGCCGGGCACCCCCATCGCCTCGACCGGTCCGTGGTGCCCGGTCCGGGTCAGGCCGTGGGTCGCCAGCGCCTGGATCGCAGCGTTGGCCGGCTCGTCCTCGGTCCCGTCGTGGTCGGCGTAGAGCCCCTGGTAGGCGTCGCGCTGGTACGGCTGGGGGTTCTGCTGCTCCCAGTCCGCGATCGTGTCGGCGTCGACCCACACGCGTCCACCGTCGGTCCAGTGGGCGAACTTCTGCAGATCCGCCCCCCGGTAGGCGACGTTGACGCCGGTGCGGGTCGCGTAGGTGGAGCCGTGCAGACCGCAGACCAGCTGGCCGCCGCTCACGTGGCCGTCCGCCAGGAGCGCGCCACGGTGCCGGCAGCGTCCGTACATCACCGAGACCTCGTCATCGGCGTGACGCAGCACCACCAGGTCGGTGTTCCCCACCAGCGCGTAGGCGGGCTGGTCCACCACGAGGTCGTCGAACGTCGCTACCGGCGTCGCGCGCACGCGCCCTGCGGAGGAGCCGCTCCCGCGGCTTCTCAGGTCGCCGTCGTGGGCCTCGGGTCGTCCGGTTCCGGCCCCTGAGCTGCTCGGCATGGTGATCCCCTCGTGTCGACGGACCCGGGGAATGCGGTGTGCTCGGGTCCCGCGCTCTCACGCTCGACCGGGCCGGGCGGCGGGGGCGCTGCCGGTAGTGAAGACCGTGTGGTCGGGACACGGTCAAGCGCTCAGGCGTCGTCGCGAACCACCACGGCGGGATCCTCCGCGCGGATCAGCGCCGAGACGTCCTGGACGGCGGTCCCGGCTCAGCCCTCGATCGCCTCGTTGGCCGCCTGCTGGGCCTGCGCCAACGCCTCCTCCACGGGCAGCCGGCCCAGGAACATCTCGTTGAAGAAGGGCTTCCACGCGGTCAGGGCCGCCCCGTAGCGCTCCCCGGTGGGCGCACCGATGGAGGGCTGGCGACCCTGCTCGGCGAACAGCGACGGGTCGACGTCCTGGCCCGACCAGTACTCCTCGAAGGCGGGCTGGGCGTCGGTGACCGCCGGCAGCGCGGCCCCGCTGGCCCCGATCGGGGTGGCGCCCTCCGGCGAGCCGAGCCACTGCAGCACCCGGGTGACGGCGTCGGCGTCCTCGGCGGCAGCGTTGCCGCAGACCACCACGTTGTTCACCACCGACACCCGCCCCCGCGGCCCGGCCGGGATCGGCACGATGCCCCAGGAGAAGTCCGCGCCGTCGGCGACGTTCTTGAGGTTGTAGATGCCGGACTGGAAGACCGCGATCTTGCCCTGCAGGAACTGGTCGCGGGTGAAGTCGCCGTTGTCGTTGGTGTTGGCGGCGTCGGGGGAGACCCGGTGGGTGTTGATGAGGTCGACCAGGTAGCCGAAGGCGTCGCGGCCCTCGGGGGAGTCGAAGACGAAGCGGCCCTCGGCGTCCTGGAACGCCCCGCCGGCCGAGCCGAGGAAGTTGTAGTAGATGCCCTGCAGGTCCTGGGCCGCGGAGTAGCCCCAGGTGCCCGGGTTGTCGCCGTCGAAGCCGTCCTCGTTGGCCCGCACCCCGAGCGCGTCCACGGTGAGCCGCTGCATCACCGGCAGGAAGGTGTCGCCCTCGCCGCCGCCGGGCACCCAGGTTAGGTCGGCCAGCTCGGCCGGGCTGACGCCGGCCGCCTCGAGCAGCTGGGTGTTGTAGTACATCGCGATGCCGCCGTCGGTGAGCTGCGGGACGCCCCACAGTGCGCCGTCGCGGGTGTACTGCTGCACCGCCGGCTCGATCCAGCCCGGGCGCTGGGCGTCGAAGTCGGCGCCGATCTCCATCAGCAGGTCGTTGTCGATGTAGGGCTGGATGTAGGAGCCGTTGAGCCAGAACAGGTCGTCGGCGTTGCCGGCCTGGACGTCGGCGGTCAGCTTGGTGAAGTAGTCGGCGAACGGCACCAGCGTGGTGCGCACGGCGATGTCGGGGTTGGCGGCGGTGAAGGCGTCGAAGCTGGTGCGGTAGGCCGCCTCGACCTGCTCGTCCCACAGCCGGACGGTGACGGTGCGCTGGGCGCCGCTGTCGCCGGGCCGCTGCTGCTGGGCGGCCGGTGAGCAGCCGGCGGCGGCCGCGGCCCCGAGCCCGAGGGCGGAGCCGAGCAGGGTGCGTCGGGTCAGCGGGTGGGGGACGGGCGGGGTCATGCTGCCTCCAAGGGGTCGGTCGGGGGACGGTCGGGCGACGGGCTTCAGCGGAACCCGGTGAGCGAGATCGAGCTGACGATGTGGCGCTGGAAGACGGCGAAGACGACGAGCAGGGGTGCGATGGCCACCGTGGTGGCGGCCATCACCAGCGTCCAGTTGCTGTCGTGCTGGCCCTGCAGGGCGGCGGTGGCGACGGTGACGGTCTGCCAGGTGGGGCCGGTGGTGATGATCAGCGGCCAGAGGAAGTTGTTCCAGTGCGTCACCACGGTGATGATCACCAGGGTGGCGACGATCGGACGGGCCAGCGGGACGACCACCCGCCACAGGATCGTCCAGGTGCCGGCGCCGTCGATCCGGGCGGCGTCCAGGAGATCGGCCGGGATGCCCCGGAAGTACTCCCGCAGCAGGAACACCGCGTACGGCGAGCCGAGCACGAACGGCAGCACCAGGGCCCAGAAGGTGTTGCTCAGCCCGACCGCGGAGAACATCGTGTACAGCGGCACCACGGTCACCACCTGCGGCACCATCAGGGTGGCCAGGAACAGCCAGAACAGCCCGTCCCGGCCCGGGAAGCGCAGCCAGGCGAAGGCGTAGGCCGCCATGATCGAGAAGACCAGCTGGCCGACCACGACCACCACCACGACCTGGGCGGTGACGACGACCGGCGAGACGAAGCCCCCGCCGCCGAAGAGCTCGGCGAAGTTCTCCCCCGTCACCGGGTCGGGCCAGGCCAGCGGCGACTGCGAGGCGAACTGGCGCGGCGTCTTGAGCGCGGTGAGGAAGCTCAGCAGGAAGGGCGCCAGGGTGAGCACCGCCCCGACCGCCAGCACCAGGTAGGCCAGCAGGGACGCCGGTCGCAGGGCCTCGCGCCGGCGCCGGCCGCGGGTGTCAGGAGAGGTCATAGGTCACCCGCCGGGCGAAGAAGCGCTGCTGCAGCACCGTCACCACCACCAGCACCGCGAACAGGCAGAGCGCCATCACCGCCGCCCGCCCGAGGTCGAAGGCGCCGCTGCCGAAGGCGTCGAGGTAGATCCGGGCCGCGATCACGTCGGTGGCGCCCTGCGGCCCGCCGTCGGGGGTGAGGGCGTAGATGTGGTCGAAGGCCTGGAAGCTCGCGATGACACCGGTGACGAGGACGAAGAAGGTGGTCGGCCCGAGCAGCGGCAGCTTGATCCGCCAGAACGTCTGCCAGGCGCCGGCGCCGTCCAGCGCTGCGGCCTCGAGCAGCTGGCCGGGGATGGCGGCCAGGCCGGCCAGGAAGAACAGGGTGACGTAGCCGACCTGGGACCAGATGCTCACCGCCGCCACCGCCGGCAGCGCCAGGGCGGGCGAGGTCAGCCACTCCACCGAGGTGCCGAGCAGCGCGTTGAGCGCCCCGCCGTAGGGGGCGAAGATCCACTTCCAGACGACACCGAGGGCCAGCGGCGCGCAGATCCACGGCACCACGTAGACCACCCGGAAGAAGGCCGAACCCGGCAGTCCGCGCGACAGCAGCACCGCCATCAGCAGCCCGAGCCCGGTCTGGGTGGGGATGACCATCGCCACGAACAGCACGGTGACGAGCATCGAGTGGCCGAAGGTGGGCTCGGTCAGCACCCGCACCCAGTTGTCCGGGCCGACGAACGTCGGCGGGGCGAGCAGGTTCCACCGGGTGAGGCTCAGCCAGGCCACCACGAGGATCGGCAGCGCCAGGAAGGCGACGATGCCGGCCAGGGCGGGGGCGAGCAGCACCCAGGCCACCGGCGCGTCGCGGTGCCGGCGGCGACGCGTCCGCCCCGGCGACGGGACCGCCGGGAGCGCGGAGGGGGCGGGCACGGTCACCCTGCGACCCTAGTTGAATTTTCTACCGTCGTCCGGACGTGGCCGCGCCCGACGGAGGTGGCTGCTTGACTGCCGCCATGACGTCCCCGCTCGAGGCCTTCCGTGCGCTGCACGACGACCTGCTGGTGCTGCCCAACGCGTGGGACGCCGTCTCGGCCCGGCTCTTCGAGCGGGCCGGCGCCCCCGCGATCGCCACCAGCTCCTCGGCGGTGTCGTGGGCGCACGGCGTCCCCGACGGCAACCACCTCGACCCCGACCTCGCGCTGGCGGCCGCGGCCCGGGTGGTGGCGGCGGTGCGGGTGCCGGTGAGCGCCGACATCGAGTCCGGCTACGCCGACGGACCCGAGCAGGTGGCGGCCTCGGCGCGCCGCTTCGCCGACGCCGGGGTGGTCGGGATCAACCTCGAGGACGCCCGCGACGGCGCCCTGGTCGAGGCAGGACGGGCCGCCGAGGCGGTGGCGGCCGCCGCCGGCACGGGGCTGTGGGTGAACGCGCGCACCGACGTCTACCTGCTCGGCGGGAGGGGGGAGGGGGCCTTCGCCGAGACGGTCTCGCGGGCCAGGGCCTATCTGGCGGCCGGGGCGGGC
>NZ_QPKK01000101.1 GCF_003344635.1 Desertihabitans aurantiacus | reverse complement strand
CGCGGCCCGCAGCCCGGCCACCGTCCCGGCCGGGACGTCCGGCGTCGCGCTCACCGCACCGGGGCGGTTCCGGCGACCACCCGCTGCGCACCCGCCTCGCGCAGGGCCAGCCCCTCGGCGTGCACCAGCTCGACGACGCGCGCCAGCACGTCGGGATCGGCCGTGGGCGGCACGCCGTGGCCCAGGTTGAAGATGTGGCCCGGGACCCGTCCCCCGGCCCGCAGCACCTCGCGGACCCGCTCGGCCAGCACCGGCCAGGGGGCGCCGAGCAGTGCCGGGTCGAGGTTGCCCTGCACCGCCACGCCGCCGCCGACCCGGCGCCAGGCCTCGTCCAGCGGCACCCGCCAGTCGACCCCGAGCACGTCGGCTCCGGCCGCGACCAGGTCACCGAGCAGCTCCCCGGTGCCGACCCCGAAGTGGATCCGCGGCACCCCGAGCTCACCCACCGCCGCCAGCACCGTCGCGGTGTGCGGCTGCACCGAGGCGCGGTAGTCGGCCGGGGCGAGTGCGCCGGCCCAGGAGTCGAAGACCTGCACCAGCCGGGCGCCGGCCCGCACCTGGGTGGTGAGGAAGGCGGCCGAGATCCGCGCCAGCCGCTCCATCAGCTCCCGCCACAGCTCCGGCGCGCCGACCATCATCGCCTTGGTGCGGCTGTAGTCCTTGCTCGGCCCACCCTCGACCAGGTAGCTGGCCAGCGTGAACGGGGCCCCGCAGAAGCCGATCAGCGGGACGTCGCCGAGCTCGGCCACCAGCAGCCGCACCGCCTCGGCGACGTGGTCGAGCTCACCGGGCTCGGGGTCGCGCAGCTGGGCCAGGTCGGACTCGGAGCGGATCGCGGAGGCGATCACCGGCCCGGTGCCGGGGACGATGTCGAGGTCCACCCCGATCGCCTTCAGCGGCACCATGATGTCGGAGTAGAAGATGGCGGCGTCGACGTCGTATCGGCGCACCGGCTGCAGCGTGATCTCGGTGACCAGGTCGGGGCGGGCGCAGCTGTCGAGCATGGAGATGCCCTCGCGCACCTTCCGGTACTCCGGCAGCGAGCGTCCGGCCTGGCGCATGAACCACACCGGCACCCGGCTGGGCGCCACCCCCCGTGCCGCTGCCAGCAGCGGGGGCTCGTCGCCGGTCGGGGGCTCTGCGCGGTGCGTCACCCGGTCACCCTAGTCGGGCGAGCACGCCCGGCCCGCCCGCCACCGGCAGCGCGAGGGCGGGCACCACGTCCGCGGCGACGGAACACGACCGTAACGCGTTCGCAGGAGGAGCGACATCAGCGCTCCCTAGGGTTTCGATACAGCATCGGAACAGAGGGAGGGCATCGCGATGGTGGCGGTGGCAGCACAGATCAAGCAGCGGCTCGAGAGCGAGGGCGTCCGGTACGCGATCGCCGGTTACACCGACCTGCACGGCAACCTCAAGGGCAAGGTCGTGCCCATCGACCACCTGGTCGACATGGCCGGCGGCTCGGAGCTCTTCACCGGGGCTGCGGTCGACGGGCTGCCGCAGGACGTGAGCGACGAGGAGCTGTCGGCCCACCCCGACCTGGAGCGCGGGATCGTCCTTCCGTGGCGACCGGACACCGCCCTCTTCCAGTCCGACCTGTACGTGGGCGGACAGCCCTTCGACGCCGCCTCGCGCAACATCCTGGGCCGCCAGATCTGCGCGGCGGAGAAGCTCGGCTACCGCTTCAACCTCGGCGTGGAGACGGAGTTCTTCGTGCTCAGGGACGGGCCCGACGGCCCGCAGAACGTCAGCGACCGCGACGTGCTCGAGAAGGCCTGCTACACGGTCCCGGCCCTGCTGGACAACTTCGGCTGGCTCCCCGAGCTGGTCGAGTCGATGAACGACCTCGGCTGGGACGTCTACTCCTTCGACCACGAGGACGCGCAGGGTCAGTTCGAGATCGACTTCGCCTACGCCGACGGCCTCACGATGGCCGACCGGGTCGTCTTCTTCCGCCTGATGGCCGGCGAGATCGCCCGCAAGCACGGCTTGTTCGCCTCCTTCATGCCCAAGCCGTTCGCCGACCGCACCGGGTCGGGCGCGCACTACAACATGTCCCTGGCCGACCCCGTCTCCGGTCGCAACCTCTTCGCGGCGGACGCCGACCCGCGCGGCGCGGGGCTCAGCGAGATCGGCTACCACTTCGCCGCCGGCATCGTCCGGCACGCCGCCGCCATCTGCGCGGTGATCGCCCCCACCGTGAACAGCTACAAGCGCCTCGTCCGTGGCGGTGCGATGTCCGGTTCGACGTGGGCCCCGATCTTCGCCAGCTGCGGCAACAACAACCGCACCAACATGCTGCGCATCCCGCTCGGCGGCGGCCGGGTCGAGTGCCGGGCGGTGGACGCCGCCTGCAACCCCCACCTGGCGGCCGCCCTGCTGCTGGCGGCGGGTCTGGAGGGCATCCGCGAGGAGCTGCCACTGGAGCACTTCCACACCGAGAACCTCTACGACGTCGCGCCCTCGGAGTACGCCGCGCGCGGGCTGACGCTGCTCCCCCGGACGCTGGAGGAGGCCGTCGACGCCTTCGAGGCCGACCCCTTCGTCCGCGAGGTGCTCGGCGAGACGGCCTGGCGGGCCTTCGTCGACTACAAGCGCGAGGAGTGGGGCTCCTACGCCACCGCGGTCAGCGACTGGGAGACCAACCGCTACCTGAAGTTCTTCTGACCCGCATCGCCACACACCGGAGGGAGCACACCGTGCTGCTGCACGTCGACGAGCTCAGGCTCGAGTCCGGGGAGCTGCTGCAGGGGGCGGTCATCGGGTACCGCACCTACGGCCGGCTCGCCGAGACCGGCGACAACGCGGTGCTGCTGTTCAGCTACTACACCGGCAACCACGACAGCTATGACCCCTGGATCGGCCCCGGCCGCCCGCTCGACCCCGACCGCCACCTCGTCGTCGTGGTCGACCACCTGGGCGGAGGCGTCTCGACCTCGCCCTCGCACGGCCTCGACGTCGTCCCCGAGCTCACCACCGGCGACTGCGTGGAGGCAGCGAGGCTGGTGCTCGCCAGCCTCGGCGTGCGACGGCTGCGGCTGGCAGCGGGGTGGTCGCTCGGCGGGATGCAGGCGTTGGAGCTGGCGGTACGCCACCCGTCGTCGGTCGAGGCGGTCCTCGCCCTGTGCTCGGCCGCGCGCTGCAGCGAGGTGAACGAGGTGTTCCTCGGGTCGGTGGCGGCCGCCCTCGGAGCCGACCCGGAACCCGGGGCGCGGGTCGGGCGCAACGCCTTCGGCCGGGTCTACGCCGGCTGGGCCTACAGCGAGGAGTTCTTCGCCGAGGGGCTCTACCGCGAGTTCGGCTACCGGGATCCCGCAGACGTGCTGTCCTCCTGGGGCCGCGACCACGAGGAGCACCACGCCGACGACCTGCTGGCGAGCCTGCGGATGTGGCTGCGGGCCGACGTCGGCCGCGGCCGCGGCGGCACCCTGGCCGCCCTGGCCACCATCACCGCCCGCACCCTGCTGATGCCCGCCTCCACCGACCAGTACTTCACCGTCGGCGAGAACGAGCGCGAGGTCGGCGCCCTGCGTCGTGGCGAGCTGCGGGTGCTCGAGTCCCCCCTCGGGCACGTCGCGGGACGTCCCGGCGTCCGCGCCGCCGAGCAGCAGGTCGTCGACCGGGCCCTCCGCGACCTCCTCGACGACCCTCCCTCCTGAGCCCACCAGGCCCGCACCGCCTGACCCGTACCGACCCAACGAGAGGAACCCACCCGTGGCACTGAACGTCGTCGTCGCTGGACTGCCCAAGGCCGTCCAGCACGCGCAGGACCCCGACGAGGGCCTGTGGCTGACCGACGAGCAACGCGCCCGCGTGCTGGGTGCCGCGCCGGACGTCCGGCTGGAGCACCTGCCCGTCTCCCAGCTCAACGCGGGCCGCGGCCCCGAGCGCGCGCCGCACGCGATCATGGTCGAGACCAGCGGCTCCAAGCCGTCGCTGGACGTCGAGCAGGGCATCCTGACCCGCTCCGGCCTCGACGTGCTGCTGGGTCCTGAGCTCCGGCTCCTCCAGTCGATGAGCGCCGGGGCCGAGCACCTCGTCGGCGTCGTGCCCGACGGCGTCGCCTTCGCGAACGCCTCGGGCGTCTCGGCGCCCGCGATCGCCGAGACCGTCATCGCGGGGCTGCTCGCCGACGCGAAGATGCTCCGGGAACGGTGGCGGCACCAGGCCGCCCGGGAATGGGTCGAGCTGCCCGCACGCGAGCTCTCCGGCACGGTGCTGGTGGTCCTCGGCACGGGCAACATCGGCGCCAGCACCGCCCGGATCGCCCGGGTCCTCGGCATCCGGACGATCGGGGTCAACCGGACCGGTCAGCCCGTCGACGGGTTCGACGAGACGACCACCACCGAGCACCTGCACGACGCCCTCGCCCGGGCGGACCACTTCGTCATCGCGGCGCCCCTGACGCCGGCCACCCGGGGGCTGGTCGACGCGACGGCCCTGGCGGCGATGAAGCCCGGCGGCTGGGTGGCCAACGTCGCCCGCGGGGCCATCCACGACGCGGACGCGCTCGCCGCCGCCCTGCACGACGGCCACCTGCGCGGCGCCCTCATCGACTGCCACGTGACCGAGCCGCTGCCGGCCGACGACCCGCTGTGGGCCGCTCCGGGAGCGACGGTGCTCCCGCACGACTCGCACGCCTCGCAGCTGCTCGGCGACCGGCAGGTCGACCTGTTCGTCGACAACCTCAGCCGGTTGTCGCAGGGACGGCCGCTGCGCAACCTCGTCGACCTGTCCCGCGGATACTGAGGAGGTCCATCGTGCGGATCGGATTCATCGGACTGGGCATCATGGGCGCCCCCATGGCCCGCCATCTCGTCGCAGCCGGGCACGAGGTCGTCGGGCACAACCGGTCGGCGCCCGCCGTCGAGGAGCTCGTCGCCGCCGGAGGCCTGGCCGCCGCCCCGGACGAGCTCGCCGCCACCAGCGACGCCCTCGTCCTCGTGCTGCCCGACGGCCCCGACGTGGAGGCCGTCCTCTTCGGCGACGGCTCGGTCGACCCGGGAGGTACGGCGGCGGACGGTGTGGCAGACCACCTGCGGCCCGGCACGCTCGTCGTCGACTGCAGCACCATCGCACCCGAGACCGCCCGGTCGGCAGCCGCGCGGTTGGGCCGGCGCGGGGTGCGCTACGTCGACGCCCCGGTCAGCGGCGGCGAGTCCGGCGCGGTGGCAGGCACCCTCGCGGTGATGATGGGCGGCACCGCGGACGACGTCGCCGCAGCGGAGGAGGTGGTGGCTCCCTTCGCCGGCTCGACGGCACACGTCGGGCCGGTCGGCTCGGGACAGCTGGTGAAGGCAGCCAACCAGGTCCTCGTCGCCGGCAACATCGCGGTGCTGGCCGAGGCGCTCTCGCTGCTGCGCCGCACCGGTGTCGACCTCGACGCCGCTCTCGCCGTCCTCGGCGGCGGGCTGGCAGCGAGCCGGGTGCTCGAGCTCAAGGCGCCCAAGATGCTGGCAGGCGACCTGGCCCCCGGGTTCCGGCTCGACCTGCACCACAAGGACCTCAAGATCGCGCTGGGAGCGGCCGAACGCGCCGGTGTCGGACTGCCGCTGACCGGCACGGTGACCCAGCTGGTGCAGGGGCTGCGCGCCGCCGGCGACGGGTCCCTGGACCACGCGGCTCTGGTCCGCGCGATCGAGCGGCTGAGCGGTCTCCCCGTCACGGGCGGGGCCGTCGGGCCGTCGGGTGCCCCGCACGGCACGCCGGGAAGGGGTTGAGATGCCCACCGCACTGATCTGCGGCGGCGGGGTCGCCGGCCTCTCCAGCGCCCTGCACCTCAAGCGCGACGGCTGGCGGGTGAGGCTGTTCGAGAAGGACACCGAGCTGCGCACCGCCGGGGTCGGGTTGAACATCTGGCCGAACGGCGTGCGGGTGCTGCAGGGGCTCGGCCTGGGCGAGTGCTTCCTCGCCGAGGCGGCGTCGATGAACCGCTGGTGGACCCTCGACAGCGACGGCACGCGGACCAGCGACACCGACGTGTCGTCCTGGCCCGATGAGCTCGGCGCTCCCATCACCGGTGCCCGTCGCCGACGGCTCAACGCCATGCTGGCCGCCGGGCTCGACACCGAGGAGATCGTCTTCGGCGCGACCGCGGAGACCTACCAGCAGGACGGCGAGCAGATCACCCTGCACCTCGCCGACGGTCGGCGCGCCACCGGAGACCTGCTGCTGGGCACCGACGGCATCGGCTCGCGCATCCGCACCCGGGTGCTCGGGGCGCGGCCCGCCTTCACCGACCCGGGGCTCTACCGCTGGCGGGGGGTGTTCGCCTGTGCCGAGGCGGGCGTGCCCACCGACGTGCAGGCCGACGTCTTCGGACCGACCGGGCACTTCGGGTGGATCCCGATCGACGCGACGCACGCCTACTGGTACGGCACCCTCGACGGACTGACGACGCTCGAGCAGGTCTCGGAGGTGTACTCCTCCTGGAGCGGCACGCCCGTCCCCGCCATCATCGCCGCGAGCGAGCCCGCCAGCCTGATCGGGCGGGAGATCACCCACTACCGCAGCCACCTGCCGCGGTGGTCGGACGGGCGCGCGCTGCTGGTGGGCGACTCCGCGCACCCGATGTTCCCGGGCATGGCCCAGGGCGCCAACCAGGCCCTGATCGACGGCCAGACCCTGGCGCGGTGCCTGCGCGAGCACCCCGACGTGCCGACCGCGGTGACCGCCTTCGAACGCGAGCGGCTCCCGGTCGCGAACAAGATGGTCGACTACTCGCGCCTGCACTTCGACTACACCCGCACCCGCGAGGAGTACGCCGCGGGCCGGGGCAACCTGCAGATCCAGCGCTACCTGGAGTTCGAATGATGGTCCTGCCCACCCTCGCCCGGCCCGCCCCGCGGGTGCCCCGCCGACGCCCCGCCCCCGGCCGACCCCGGGGCGGCGCGGTCCTCCTCCCGCTGTTAGCCCTCGCCGTCGCCGTCGCCCTGCAGGAGGCGCTGACCCGCACCGGTGTGCTGCCGGGGTCCTACTTCCCGCCCGCCAGCCAGACCGCCGCGGCCCTGCTGGTCGAGCTGGGCGGCGCCACGTTCTGGCAGACCCTCGGCAGCACGGTCTCCACCTGGTTGCTCGCCCTGCTGATCGCGGTCCCGCTCGGCACCGCGGTGGGCACGGTGCTCGGTCTCGTCCGACCCGTGGAGGCGTTCCTGCGGCCGGTCGTGGAGTTCCTCCGTCCGATCCCGTCGGTCGCGCTCATCCCGCTCGTGGTGCTGACCATCGGCACCAGCGCGCGGTCGGCCCTGTTCCTGGCCGTGTTCGCCTCGTTCTGGCAGGTGCTGGTGCCCGCGATCGCGGGCGTGCGGTCGGCGCACCCGATCGCGCTGGACACCGCCCGCTCCTACAGCTTCACGCTGTGGCAGCGGCTGCGCTGGGTGCAGCTGGCGGCGATGCTGCCGCACCTCGCGACGGCGACCCGGCTGGCCACCTCCACCTCGCTGATCCTCGTCGTGACCGCCGAGATCATCATCGGCATCCCCGGGCTCGGCCACGAGATCACGATGTCGCGCAGCGTCGGCAACGCGGCCCGCATGTACGCCTACATCGTCGTCAGCGGGGTCGCCGGGATCGTCGTCAACGCCGTCGTCAAGCGCCTGGAGCGCGCCCTGTTCGTCAGCCACGGGATCGGAGCACAGGCATGAGCGTGACACGGACGACGGAGCTGCGGCGGCTGGCCGACGGCGGGCGGGGGCGCGTGGCGCTCGGCGTCCTGGGTGCCCTCGTGGCCGTCCTCGCCTGGTCGGCGGTCTCGGGGAGCAGCGAGAACATCTACTTCCCGTCGCTGCTGGAGATCCTCGAACGCACCGCCGCCTACTGGCCGACGCCGGAGGGCGTCGACAACCTCACCGCGAGCCTGCGCACGCTCGGTGCCGGACTGGGCCTGGCCGTCCTGGTCGGGGTGGCCGCGGGCCTCCTGATCGGGCAGGTGCCGGTGGTGGCGCAGACGGTCTCGCCGGCGCTGGAGTTCGTCCGCGCGATCCCCGCCACCGCCCTGGTCCCGTTCGCGATGATGCTGTTCGGCGTCGGCGACGAGATGAAGGTCTTCCTCATCGCGCTGGGGTGCGTGTGGCCCATCCTGCTCAACACCGCCGACGGGGCCCGCGGGCTGGACGCCACCCTGCTCGACACCGCCCGGGTCTTCCACGTCACCGGCCTGCGGCGCGCGCTGGGCGTGGTGGTGCCGGCTGTCCTCCCGCGGGTCCTCGTCGGGGTGCGGATCGCGGTGCCGCTCAGCCTCATCCTGATGGTCACCAGCGAGATGGTCGGGGCGCAGCGGGGTCTCGGGTACGTCATCACCCAGGCCCAGGCCACCTTCCAGCTGCTGACGATGTGGTCGGGGATCGTCGTCCTCGGCGTGCTCGGCTTCCTGCTCACGACCGCCTACTCCGCGCTCGAGCGCCTGCTGCTGCGCTGGTGCGACCCCAAGCGCGTCTCGTCCTGAACCGCCCGAAGAAACGCAGCGGTAATAGGGACGACACCCGTCCGAGACGCCTTCTCCGTACCGTTTCAATACCGACTCGATACTGCGACGCAACCGACCTCCAGCGGGAGAACCACGTGCTCCTCATCACCGATCTCGAGAAGACCTACCCGGGCCCGAACGGCGGCTTCACCGCGGTACGCGGGATGTCGTTCGCCGTCCAGGACGGCGAGATGTTCACCATCGTCGGCCCCTCCGGCGCGGGCAAGACGACCCTGCTGCGCTGCATCGCCGGGCTCAGCGCGCCGACCGCCGGGACCATCAGCATCGACGGCGTGCCGATCGACGGCCCGCCGCGCGAGTTCGCGGTGGTCTTCCAGGACTACGCCCGCTCGCTGATGCCCTGGATGAGCGTGGCCAGGAACGTCGAGCTGCCCCTGGTCAAGCACGGCAGCGACGCTCGGTCGCGCAGGCGTGCGGTGGAGCAGGCGCTGGCCGAGGTGGGCCTGGCCGATGCCGCCCACAAGAAGCCGTTCCAGCTCTCCGGCGGCATGCAGCAGCGGGTCGCGATCGCCCGGGCCATCGCCTACCGGCCGAAGGTGCTCATCATGGACGAGCCCTTCGCCTCCGTCGACGCCCAGACCCGCGCCGACCTGGAGGACCTGCTGCTCAAGGTGCGCGAGGAGACGGGCACCACCATCGTCTTCGTCACCCACGACGTCGACGAGTCGGTCTACCTCAGCGACCGCGTCGCCATCGTCACCCGCTCGCCCAGCCGGATCGACCGCATCGTCTCGATCCCGCTGCCGCACCCGCGCGACCAGATCGTCACCAAGTCGCTGCCCGAGTTCGCCGAGCTGCGCGCGCAGGTGTTCGGGCGGATCCGCGAGATGGTGCACGACGCCGCGCTGGCCGACGCCTGAGACCACCTCCGGGAGCTCCCGACCTTCCGCCGCACGACCGACAGGAGAACCGCCCATGCCCAGCCGCGCCACCCGTCTCGCCATCGCCAGCGCCGCGGCGCTGACCCTCGCCCTGCTCCCGGGGTGCCAGAGCACCGAACCCGACGCCGCCGCCGAAGGGCCCGACGGACTGACCCCGGTCAGTGTCGGCACCATCAACGCCATCCTCAGCGCACCGCTCTTCCTCGGCATCGAGGAGGGCGTCTTCGCCGAGCACGGCCTCGACCTCGAGGTGAACTTCGCCGACGGCGGGGCCGCTGTCATCCCGAGCGTGCTGAGCGGGGACAACGAGTTCGGCTACTCCAACACCGTCAGCCAGCTCGCCGCCATCGACGGCGGACTGCCACTGACCTTCGTGCACAGCGCCTGGGCGCCGTGCTGCTCCTTCGACGAGGACGACCACGGCGTGCTCGTGCGGCCCGACAGCGGGATCACCGAGCCTGCTGACCTCGAGGGCGCCAACATCGCCGTGAACACGCTGCACAACATCGGCGAGGTGCACATCCGCCTCGCCTTCGCCGACCTCGGCCTCGACGACTCGACCCTCACCTGGACCCAGCTGCCGTTCTCCGACATGACCGCTGCCCTCGAGCGCGGGGACGTCGATGCCATCTGGGTCTCCGAGCCGTTCCTCACCCCGGGACTGGACGCCGGTTTCGAGCGCGTCCTGTCCCCCGGCGTGCAGTCGTTCTCGGGCGAGGTCAGCGGCTACTACTCCACCTCCGACAGCTTCGCCGCTGCCAACCCCGAGGTGGTCTCGGCCTTCTCCGCGGCCATGACCGAGGTCAACGAGCTCGCCGAGGCCGAGCCCGAGCGGCTGCGCGAGGTGGCGGTCGAGGAGATGGGCTACGACGCCGAGACGATGGCCCGGGTCAACGTGCCCGGCTTCCCCAACGACGACGGTCTCGACGCGTTGCGGCGCTACGCCGACGCCTCCGCCGAGTACGGCATCATCCAGACCGTGCCCGACGACCTCGAGGCGCTGTTCGCCACGAGCTGACCCGAGGAGGCGTCGGATCCCGAAGGCCCCGGACGGCACCGCCGGTCGGGGCCCTTCGGCGTGCTCAGGGCCCGGTCGCGGCGAAGCCGGCGATACCCGCCCGCGCCGCCGCCACCACCGCGGGCAGCGACCCCGGTTCCCGGAGGAGCGAGCTGACCGCCATCGTGGCGGCCGCATCGGCGCGCCGCGCCACGTCGGCCACGTCGCCACGGCCGGCGTGGAACCGGTGCTGGGTGCCCTCGGTCAGGCTGAGCGCGGTGCGCACCACGTCCTCGTCGTCGACGTCCACGAACTCCCCCGCGGCGACGCCCTGCGCCACCACGTCCCGCAGCAGCCGGACCAGCTCGGCGTAGTCGAGCCCGAAGTCGGCGAACTCCTCGGGCTGCTCGTGCGCGGTCTGCTCGAGGGCGTAGAAGTTGAGCGGTGCCAGGCACATCTGGACGACGTCGTGGTAGAGCACCACGTACAGCCTCGCGGCGGCCGGTTCCGCCCGGTCGACGAGCACCCGAGCCGCCGACAGCGACACGCGGTTCTGCTCCATGATGGCGCGCAGCAGCTGGTCCTTGGAGGAGAACCAGTAGTAGATGGAGGACTGCCGGAGCCCCGATGCCTCGGCGATCTCGGACATCCGCGTAGCGCTGAAGCCCTTCTCGGCGAAGAGCGCGGCCGCGACGGTGAGGATCTCCTCCCGGGGACCGCTGCTGACGACCCCGCTGCGCCGCGGCCTCCCGCCGGTGCCTGCCATAGCAGCATGCTAGGCGCTCCGCTGCCGCAGGACCGGCGTGAGAGGCCGGACGGCCCCCGAACCGGCGAGTCTGCGCGGCAGCCCGCGGGCGGCTCGATTACGTTGGTCCGGTGGCTGCACGCACTGATCCCGCTCCGGCGCCGGTTGAGTTCACCGAGGCGGTCCGCGAGCTCATGTCGGTCCGTTGGCGTCCCGAGCTCGCGGTGGAGCAGATGCCGGCCCCGCAGCGGATCGCCCCGCACTCGGCCGCGGTCACGGCCGACGTCAGCCAGGGCGAGGACGAGATCGGCACCGGACGGCTGGTGCTGCTGCACGACCCCGCCGGGAACGCGGCCTGGCAGGGCACCTTCCGGCTGGTGACCTTCGCCCGCGCCGAGGTCGACCCCGAGATGATCACCGACCCGGTGCTCGCGGAGGTCGGCTGGAGCTGGCTGGTGGAGGCACTGGCCGAGCGGGGCGCGACCTACACCGAGCCCAGCGGCACGGTCACCTCGGTGGCCAGCCACTCCTTCGGGGCGCTGGCCACCGACGCCAGCAGCACCCGGGCCGAGGTGGAGATCCGGGCCTCATGGACGCCGCTGGTCGGCCCCGGGCAGGGGCTGGCGGCGCACTGCCTGGCCTGGGGTGACCTGCTCTGCACCGCCGCCGGGCTGCCGGCACTGCCCGAGGGCGTGGTCGCGATGCCGAAGCGCCGACCCACCGGACCGACGCGTTGAGCGAGGTCGACCGGCCTGCCTCGGACGCGCCCGAGGCCGAGGGCCCGCCGGTGCTCACCGCGCCGGCCGACGGCGTCCCTCCGGTGGTCGACACCCCGGACGCGCTGGCCGCCACCATCGCCGCGCTGGCCGCGGGCCACGGCCCGGTCGCCGTCGACGCCGAACGGGCCCAGGGCTACCGCTACGGCGCCGAGGCCTACCTGATCCAGCTACGCCGGGCCGGCTCGGGCACCCACCTGGTCGACCCGCGCGCCTTCGCCGTCGACGGTGTGGTCGACCTGTCCGCGCTGGCCGCCCCGATCGCCGACACCGAGTGGGTCATCCACGCCGCCTCCCAGGACCTGCCCTGCCTGGCCGCGGTGCAGATGGTGCCGCAGCGGCTGTTCGACACCGAGCTCGCCGGACGGCTGCTCAACCGGCCCCGGGTGGGTCTGGGGGCGCTGGTGGAGGTCGAGCTCGGGCACCGGCTGCTCAAGGAGCACTCGGCCGCCGACTGGTCGCGCCGGCCGATCCCCGAGGAGTGGCTCAACTACGCCGCCCTCGACGTCGAGCTGCTGCTGGAGCTGCGCGAGGTGATGGGACGCCATCTGGAGGAGGCTGGCAAGGCCGGCTGGGCCGAGCAGGAGTTCGCCGCGCTGGCCGCCGCCGCCGGCACCGCACCGCCGGTGCGGGTCGACCCGTGGCGCCGCACCTCGGGCATCCACGGCGTGCGGACACCGACCGGGATGGCCGTGGTGCGCGAGCTGTGGCTGGCCCGCGACGAGATCGCCCAGCGGACCGACCGCGCGCCCGGACGGGTGCTGCCCGACGCCGCGATCGCCGAGCTGGCCACCCGGGAGCACCCCGAGCCCGCCGACGTCGACCGCATCGCCGGGTTCCGCCGGCGGACCGCGGTGCG
>NZ_QPKK01000100.1 GCF_003344635.1 Desertihabitans aurantiacus | reverse complement strand
CACCGCCGGCAGCGGGTCGAGCCGCTGGTGCACGGCGGCGGGCAGCAGCGCGGGCTGCGGTCGGGCACCGACGACGTCGCCGGTGCGGTGGGACTGGCGACGGCCCTCGAGCTGGCCCGGGCCACCGACACGGCGGCGCTGGCCGCCCGCCGCGACGCCTTCGTCGAGCGGGTGCTGCGTGAGGTGCCGCGGGCGCGGCTGACCGGTCACCGCACCGAGCGGCTGCCCGGGCACGCGTCGTTCGTGCTGCCCGGGGTGAGCGGGGAGTCGGTGCTCGTCGACCTCGAGGCCCGCGGGGTCATCTGCTCCTCCGGCTCGGCCTGCGCGGCCGGCAGCAACGAGCCCTCGCACGTCCTCACCGCCATGGGTCTGGACGCCGAGACGGCCCAGACCGCCGTCCGGTTCACCTTCGGCGCCGCGACCACCGCCGAGCAGCTCGACCGGGCCGCCGAGGAGCTGGCCGCCGTCGTCCGCTGAGCCACTCGACCTCCGGAGCGTCGAGCCGCGGGGGCTGGTGCCACCCGCTCCGGCGCACCCGGCACGGATCACCGCGAGGCGGGCGCCCCAGGAGCGATGAGGCCGGCGGTCAGTCTGGCCACGCCCACCAGCTCGTCCCGGGTGGCGCCGAGCTCGGCGCGGCACGAGAGGCCCTGCCAGACCGTCTGCACGAGCTCGGTGAGCGCCGTCGCCCCCACCGCCGGTGGCAGGTCGCCGGCTGCCTCCGCCTGCTCGAGCCGGGCCCGCAGACGCGCCTCGTCGCGGCCCTGCAGCTCGGCGACGTAGCCGCGGACGTCGAGCGTCGGCGGCGCGTCCGCCATCACGGCGCTGCTCGTCAGGCATCCGGGGTGCCCCTCGTCGGTCCGGGTGAACTCCGTCGCGGAGTCGGTGAGCAGCCGGTCGATGACGCCGTGCACCGTCGGCTCGGTCACCGCGGCGGCGTAGATGGCGCTGTAGCGGGACGCGTAGGTCCGCACCACCTCGTCGAAGAGCGCGTCCTTGGTGCCGAACGCGGAGTAGAGGCTCGAGGTCGAGATCCCGAGCGCCGCGGTCAGCATCCGGGTCGAGGTCCCCGAGAAGCCGTGCTGCCAGAAGAGGTGGGCCGCTCGGCGCAGCGCGTCGCCGCGGTCGAAGGACCGGGGGCGACCGACGGGTCGTGCCATGTGACGAATAGTAGATCGGATGCTCCATAATGGTGTTGTGGAGCGGACGACACAGAATCAGGTGGTCGCGGGCAGCGGGGCGACGGTCGACGTCTACGGCGAACCGGACGGCGCCGCGATCGTCCTGGTGCCGGGGGTGATGGCGGACGCTGCGGCGTGGGCCGCCGTCGCCGAGCAGCTCGAGGGGTGGCCGACCGTCGCGGTCGTCAACCGCCGGGGACGGCACCCCTCGCACCCGCTGCCCGAGGGCTACGGGATCGGGACGGAGGTGCAGGACGCGGCAGCGGTCCTGCGTTCGTTCTCCGACGTGCGGACCCTGTT
This sequence comes from Desertihabitans aurantiacus, assembly GCF_003344635.1. Taxonomy (GTDB): domain Bacteria; phylum Actinomycetota; class Actinomycetes; order Propionibacteriales; family Propionibacteriaceae; genus Desertihabitans; species Desertihabitans aurantiacus. Next base: position 11,275 of record NZ_QPKK01000100.1, on the reverse strand, counting down.
CGGCTGGAGCTACGGGGGCCTGGTCGCGCTGCACCTCGCGAACGAGGTGGCGGTCCCGCACGTGGTCGCGTACGAACCGGTGATGGCGCCCTTCGGGGCGGAGGCCCTGCCGGACCTGCGCGCCGCGCACGAGGGCGACGACCTCGACGCCCTCGTCGCCGTCGCGCTGCAGCAGGTCACCGGGATGCCTCCCGACGTCGTCGACCGGCTGCGGTCGCAGGACGCCGTCTGGGCCGGGATGCGTCGCCTCGGCGCACCGCTCTACCTCGAGACCCGGGCGATCAACGAGGCGCCAGCGCCGGCGGAGCTCGCGACGGAGGCAGCACGGGTCGACCTGGTCCTCGGCGGGGCCAACCGCGGCGAGGCGCCCTACGGCACCTCGTTCGAGGACGTCGTGCGGCGCACCCCCCGCGCGACCGTGCACCTGCTGCCCGGACAGGGGCATCTGGCGCACCTGCAGGCACCAGGCGAGCTCGCAGCCCTCATCAGCGGGCTGCGGGGCCCGACGGCCTGACCTCGGAGGGCGCGGCCACCGTCCGCGTCGTCAGCCGGGCCGGGCGGAAGGCCTGTGGACAACCACCCCGCAGCCCGGCGGCGGGGCACCTCCGCTCCCTAGCGTGACCGGTATGAGCGCCGACCTGCCCACCCCCGCACCCCCGACGCCACCGACGACCGGACCGGCCGCCTCCGGTCCGGTCACCCGCGGCTCGCGCGCGGGGGCGCCCGAGCCGCTGCCGTACCACCTGCTCGCCCGCACCCGTCCCGGCCACCGGTGGCGGACGCTGCTGGTGGTGCTGCTCGCCGCCGCCCTCTGGTTGGGGGCATGCCTGCTCCTGCTGGCGTTCGACGCCGCCACCCGCCGGGTGCTCGGCCTCGACCTGGTCGCCCGCATCCTCAGCACCGACTTCACCGACCCGGTGGGCTTCATCGGCGGGTTCGGGATCGTCGCCCTGATGCTGCCCGCGTCGCTGGTCGCGCAGCGGCTGCTCGGGGCGCGTCCGACGGGGCTGCTCTCCTCGGTGACGGGACGGCTGCGCTGGCGCTGGCTGCTCCACTCGCTCGCCCTCGTCCTCGGCGTCCAGCTGGTCGTCCTCACCGTCGACATCGTGGTGCTCACCCCGCTCCTCGGCGGGGAGGTGCCCGCTCCGGTGCTGCAGCCCTGGGCCTGGTTCACCCTGCTCGGCGCCGTCCTGCTCGTCCCGGTCCAGTCCGCGGCCGAGGAGTACGCCTTCCGCGGTCTGCTGATGCAGCTGGTCGGCAGCTGGCTGCGGCACCCGGCCTTCGCGATCGTGCTCCCGGTACCGGTCTTCGCCCTCGGGCACGGCTACGACCTGTGGGGCGCGCTGGACGTCGCCGTGGCAGGTCTGGCGGCGGGCTGGGTGGCCTGGCGCACCGGCGGGCTGGAGGCCGCGATCGCGTTGCACGTGGTCAACAACGTCACGATCACGGTGCTGACCGCCGTCGGCTGGGCCGACCCCGCGGCCACCAGCGGCAGCCCGCTCGGCCTGGCGCTCTCCCTGGCGGGCACGACGGCCTCGCTGTGGCTGGTCACCCGCGCCGCCGACCGCGCCGGGGTGCAGCGTCGCCGTCCCGCCCTCCCCACCGGGGAGGCCGTCGCCGTCGGCTGAGCGCTGGCCCCGGGTGGGAGACTGGCCGGGTGCCCGCCCCCGCCCTGATCGCCGCCCTGCCCGACCCGGCGGACGCCGACGCGCTCTACACCGCCTTCACCGGCTGGGCCGAGGGCACCGGGCGACCGCTGTACCCGCACCAGGAGGAGGCGCTGATCGAGATCGCCTCCGGGGCGAACGTGATCATGGCGACGCCGACCGGCTCGGGGAAGTCGATGGTCGCCCTCGCCGCCCACTTCACCGCGCTGGCCGAGGACCGGGTCAGCTTCTACACCGCGCCGATCAAGGCCCTGGTCAGCGAGAAGTTCTTCGACCTGGTCGGCGTCTTCGGCGCCGAGAACGTCGGCATGGTCACCGGCGACGCCTCGGTCAACGCCGACGCCCCGATCATCTGCTGCACCGCGGAGATCCTGGCCAACATCGCGCTGCGAGAGGGCGCGGAGGCCGACGTCGGCTGCGTGATCATGGACGAGTTCCACTTCTACTCCGAGCCCGACCGCGGCTGGGCCTGGCAGGTGCCGCTGCTGGAGCTGCCGCAGGCCCAGTTCGTGCTGATGTCGGCCACCCTGGGCGATGTCACCTTCTTCGCCGACGACCTCACCACCCGCACCGGACGCCAGACCGCGGTGATCACCGGCACCGAGCGCCCGGTGCCGCTGGAGTTCGCCTGGTCGGAGATCCCGCTGCACGAGGAGATCACCGCCCTGGTCGAGGCCGACCGCGCCCCTGTCTACGTCGTCCACTTCACCCAGGCCGCGGCGCTGGAGCGCGCCCAGGCGCTGGTCGGGCTCAACGTCACCACCCGGGCCGAGCGGGACGCCATCGCCGAGCGGATCGGCGCCTTCCGCTTCTCCGCCGGCTTCGGCCGGACGCTGTCACGGCTGGTCCGCCACGGCATCGGCGTCCACCACGCCGGGATGCTGCCCAAGTACCGGCGGCTGGTCGAGCAGCTGGCCCAGGACGGGCTGCTCAAGATCATCTGCGGCACCGACACCCTCGGCGTGGGGATCAACGTGCCGATCCGCACCGTGCTGTTCACCGGGCTGACCAAGTTCGACGGCACGAAGATGCGGCTGCTCAAGGCGCGGGAGTTCCACCAGATCGCCGGACGCGCCGGCCGGGCCGGGTTCGACACCCGCGGCTGGGTGGTGGTGCAGGCGCCGGAGCACGTGATCGAGAACGCCCGCGCGGTCGCCAAGGCCGGCGACGACGTCAAGAAGCAGCGCAAGGTGCAGCGCAAGAAGGCCCCGGAGGGCTTCGTCTCCTGGAACGAGGACACCTTCACCCGGTTGATCAGCGCCGAGCCCGAGCCGCTGCAGCCCCGGCTGCGGATGTCGCACTCGGTGCTGGTCAACCTGCTGGCCCGCCGCGGCAACCCGGTCGCCCACGCCGCCCGGCTGATCGAGCAGAACCACCACGACGCCGCCGCCCGCCGCCGGCTGCGCCGCCACGCCCTGGTGCTGGCCCGGGAGCTGATCACCTCCGGCGTGGTCGAACGGCTGACCGACGCCCGCGAGGACGGCCGCCGCTACGCGCTGACCATCGACCTGCAGCGCGACTTCGCGGTCAACCACCCGCTGGCGCCGTTCGCGCTGGCCGTCCTCGACACCCTCGACCCGGAGTCCGACAGCTACGCCCGCGACGTCGTCTCGGTCTTCGAGGCGATCCTGGAGGACCCCCGCCCGGTGCTGCAGGCCCAGCAGCACCGCGCCCGCGGGGAGGCGGTGGCGGCGATGAAGGCCGACGGGATCGAGTACGACGAGCGGATGGAGCTGCTCGAGCAGGTCACCTGGCCCCAGCCGCTGGCCGACCTGCTGGAGGTGACGCTGACCGCCTACCGCCAGACCCACCCCTGGATCGCCGAGGACGCGCTCAGCCCGAAGTCGGTGGTCCGGGAGATGTACGAGCGCGGGATGACCTTCGGGGAGCTGGTCAGCGAGTACGGGCTGTCGCGCAGCGAGGGCGTCGTGCTGCGCTACCTCTCCGACGCCTGGCGGACGCTGCGCCACACCGTGCCCGAGCACCGCCGCGACACCGAGCTGGAGGACCTGGTGGAGTGGCTGGGCGAGGTGATCCGTCAGACCGACTCCAGCCTGCTCGACGAGTGGGAGCAGCTGGTCAACCCCGCCGCGGAGACCGAGGTGCGCCCCGGGCTACGAGAGCAGCAGCCGCGTCCGATCACCGGCAACGAGCGCGCCTTCACGGTGCTGCTGCGCAACGCGATGTGGCACCGGGTCGAGCTGGTCGCCCGCGACGACGCGGAGGCGCTGGCCGCGGTGGAGCGCCGGGTCGCCGAGCTCACCGAGCCGCCCACCCCGGTCACCATGGACGCCGACGCCTGGGGCGAGGCCCTCGACGACTACTACGACGAGCACGACACGGTCGTGACCGACGCCGACGCCCGCAGCCCCCGCCACCTGCAGGTCGAGCGGACGCCCGGACGCTGGCGGCTGCGCCAGGTGCTGGTCGACCCCGAGGGGAACCTGGACTGGGCGGTCGAGGCCGAGGTCGACCTGGCCGCCAGCGACGCCGCCGGCGCGGCGGTGGTGGTGGTCGGCGGGCTGCGTCGGATGGGCTGACCCTGCCGGTGACCCTGCGCCCGAGCAGCATGCGGTCATGGACACCGACACCCCTCCCGGCTCCTCCCCCACGCCCCGTCTCTCCCGCCGCCGCCTGCTCGGCACCGGCGCCGCCGGTCTCGCGCTGGCCGGCACCTCCCTGCTCCCCGCCACCTCCGCCTCCGCCGCCACGCGGTCGAGGGTCCGGGTGGCGACCTACAACCTCAACACCGGCAGCGCCGCCGCGACCCGCGCCGACATGGACGACCTGGCCGGCCGGGTCGCGCTGATCGGGCTCAACGAGTCCATGGGCGTCGAGCGCGAGGCCACCGCCGCCTGGGTCAGGGCCCGTCCGAACTGGCGCTGGTTCCGGCCCGTCAGCCGGGCCGGCCAGACCCGCTTCAAGGGCTCCAACGCGGTGCTGTGGGACCAGCGCGTGTTCGCCCTGCGCGACCAGGGCGCCCGCTTCGGCTCGAAGTCCCACACCCCGACCTTCGAGATCGACGAGCGCTGGATCACCTGGGTGCGGCTCACCCACCGCGAGAGCGGTCAGGACCTCGTCTGGATCCAGACCCACATGGACCCGTCCGTCGAGCGCGACGGGCGTCCGCGCGAGGACGCCGAGGCCCGGATCGAGGGCAACCTCACCTACATGCGCGAGCTCAAGGCGCTGGCCGCGGCCAAGAGCGAGCGCGCGGAGGTGCTGGTCGGCGGCGACTGGAACGTCGACGCCCGCGCCGACCGCCGGGTCGGCCACCACCGGTTCCCCTTCGTGGTGCTGGAGGAGCGCGACGCCCCGGCGAAGCTCCCCGGGCTGCGCACCACCTACAGCCACTTCGGGTTCGACGTGGCGGCCACCTCCGGGCCGCCGCAGACCGGGTCCTACATCGACGACCTCGCCCTCTGGGTGCGGAAGGCCGAGACCGCCCGGGTCGTCCGGTTCACCGACCACCACGTGGTCACGGGGCTCCGCTCCGACCACCGCCCGCTCGTGGCCGGGCTCTCCATCGACCACGCCGCCACCACCGGCTGGGACCCCGCCTGAGACCGCTCCCCGGCCCGCGGCCGGACGGCGTCGCAGCCGCCGGCCGCGGACCCGCCGGGAAGGACTGGTGCTCCGAGCCGTGGCAGTGGTTCACTGTGCGCACCGGTTCGGGTCTCGCCCTCGGCCGTGGTGGTGACATCTCCGGCGAGGCGGGTTCGGACGGCTCCCCGTCCACAGCGAAGGGACGTGGGGCCATGGGGCTCAGGTCGGTCAGGAACACGGTGCTGGTGCTGCTCGCGACGGTGCTGGTGCTCGGCATCTCGCTCAGCTCGGCCACCTCGGCGCAGGCCCGCGGGCGCGACCTGCAGTACGGCATGTCGGGCGGGGACGTCAGCCAGCTCCGGGTGGCTCTGGACCGCAACAAGCGCGCCGACTACCTCGCCGGCGGCAGCGCCGGGCGCAAGTTCGACGGCGCCACCAAGGACGGTCTGAAGCGCTGGCAGAAGGCGGCCGGCTACAAGGCCGACGGCCGGATCACCGTGGGCACCAAGGAGTGGCAGAAGCTGCGCTCCGAGCAGGGCCCGGCCCGTCCGGCCCCGAAGCCCAAGCCGAAGGGCCCGTCGGTGCCGGCCGCCTGCAAGGTCAAGGGCCGCGTGCTGTGCGCCAGCAAGAAGGACGACAAGCTGCGCTACTACGAGAACGGCTCGCTGAAGATGACCATCGACGCCCGTTTCGGCTGCGCGAGCGACCGGACCCGCGAGGGCACCTTCAAGGTCTTCCGCAAGGTGCGCAACGACTGGAGCTACCTCTACGACACCCCGATGAAGTTCAGCATGTACTTCAGCGGCGGCCAGGCGGTGCACTACTCCTACGACTTCAAGGCCCGCGGCTACAACGGCTGCAGCCACGGCTGCGTGAACACCCGCGACTGGTCGCGGACCGAGCAGCTGTTCGCCAAGATCCGGGTCGGCGACCGGGTGGTCGTCCACCGCTGAGCCCGACCTCCCGCCCGGGTGTGACGCACACCCGGGCGGGTACCGGGCCGGTATGGACATCTGGGAGCGCATCCGCTACGCCCGAGACCAGGCCCTGGAGGCCGAGCGCACCGAGCGGCGTCGGCTCGACGAGGCCGACACCAACGAGCTCCAGCGGGCCGCCTCGGTGCGGCTGGCCACGCGCCAGGCCGTGCGCGAGGCGCTGGACGACATCCTCGACGAGTCCACCGACCCCGAGGCCTGAGCCCGGGCTCTCCGGCGCGGCCTCCGGGTCGCAGGCGTGGAACGGCATTCACGTGCGGCTGCGGTGTCGTTCACCGAGCGGACACCTGCAACCGGTGGGGTGAGGCCACCCCCCACCGAGGAGTCCGCTTGAGCGCCACCAGCCACCGCCATCCTCCGAGGACGCGCGGCGGCAGCGGCGCTCCTGCGGCGACCAGCCCGCCGCCGCGCGGCCGTCGTCGCTCCGAGGTGCGCACCCTGATCGGTGAGGCGCGTCGCGGCGAGCTGCACGTGATGAGCTTCGACATCGGCCTCGACACCGGACGCACCGACCCGACCGACCCCGCGCACTGGCCGCAGCGCGAGCCGCTGGTGTCCCGGCTGCTCGAGCTCGAGCTGCCCACCCTGCTCGGCGCCCAGGGTGCGCTGTTCCACCAGCTCCGCTCCATCGAGGACGGGCTGCCCCAGCGCTACCGGATGATCGGCGCCGGCAGCGAGGGCGGCTCGCACGGCGAGCACTGCCCGGTCTTCTACGACCCGCTGCGGGTGCGGCTGGAGGCCTGGGAGCAGTGGTGGCTCTCCGACAGCCCCGACCTGATCGGCTCGGTGGGCTGGGACGCCGAGCGTCCGCGGGTCGCCCTGCACGCGCGGTTCATCGAGCTGGCCACCGAGCGCGCGTTCTGCCTGCTCAACACCCGGCTCGACCCGGTGGCCCCCGAGGCCCGCCGGCAGGCGACCACGATGCTGGTGCGCCGCCTCCGCGAGTGCGGGCTGCCGACGGTCGTCACCGGCGACGTCGCCGGACCCGGGGACGCCGGCAGCACCTGGGAGCTCGTCCGCACCGCCCACCTGACCGACTCCTGGAGCTCGGCCACCCAACGGGTCACCCCGCTGGTGGGCACCCGGCACGGCTACGACGAGCCACAGCCCGACGCCCCGCGGGTGGACTGGGTGCTGACCAGCCCGGCGGTGCGGGTGCTGCGGGCGGGGATCAACACCACCGCCTTCCTCGGACGCCGACCCAGCGACCACGCCCCGGTGCAGGCCCTGCTGCGGCTGTAGCCGCCGGATTGACGGGCGCGGGCCGCGCTCAGCACGATGGCCGGCGTCAGCGACGTCGCAGAGAGGACAACCCGGATGTACTTCATCGTGGTCAAGTTCCAGACCAGGCCCGAGTGGTCGGACCGGTGGCTCGGTCTGGTCGACGACTTCACGCGCGCCACCCGTGCCGAGCCCGGGAACCTGTGGTTCGAGTGGTCGCGCAGCGTGGAGGACCCGAACGAGTTCGTCCTGGTGGAGGCCTTCACCGACGACGGCGCCGGGCCGCACGTCAGCAGCGAGCACTTCCAGCAGGCGATGCGGGAGCTGCCGCAGGCGCTGGCGTCCACCCCGAAGATCATCAGCCGCCAGATCGAGGCCGAGGGCTGGGAGGAGATGGGCGAGATGCAGGTCGGCTGAGCCCGGCCACAACGCCCCGAGCCCGACCACAGCGCCCCGAGCCCGACCACAACGCCCCGAGCCCGACCACAACGCCCCGAGCCCGACCACAACGCCCTGAGCCTGTCGAAGGGCGGACGCCACGACGACGCGGTGCCACCGTGACCAGTTATCGACGGCGGACCCGCAGCACGGAGGAGTCCACCTGCGGCGGCGGGCGGAACGCCGACCGGGGCAGCCGCTCGCCCTCGCTGAGCCGGTAGCGCCGGGCGTGCCGGGCCCGGACACCGCCGTCGGCCAGCCGGCGCACCGCCGCGCGCTGCAGCACGAGGTCGGCCGAGAGCAGCCGGTCGGTGCCGAGCAGCCCGCGGACGAGGTCGGTGGAGAGCTGGTACGGCGGGCTGGCGACCACCCGGAACGGCCGCCGCGGCCAGCGCAGCTCCCGCAGGTCGACCGTCAGCACGCGGACCGTTCCGTCGAACCGCTCGGCCAGCCGGGCCGCCCGTCCCGGGTGCAGCTCGACGGCCAGCACCTCCGCACCGAGGCGGGTCAGCGGCGCGGTGAGCGCGCCGGTGCCGGCGCCGAGGTCGAGGACGAGGTCGCCCGGACGGACCGGGGTCGCCTCGACCACCCGCTCCGCCCAGTCAGCGGTGAGCGGGTGCCATCCCCAGGCCCGACGGGATCCGGACGGGCGTCCCGGTCGCTGCCGGCCGGGCACGACGCACCATCATGAACATCGGCATGGCGCGACCGTAGGGTCGGTGGTGCCGACTCGTCACCCGGTTTTCCGGGCGCCCCGCCGGGGCGTCCTCCCCGTCAGCCGTCCTGCCTGGCTGCGGCGCCGTCCTCGGAGAGCAGGGCGTTGACGCGCCGGAAGACGTCGACCTGTGCGGGGTTGTACAGCTCGTTCAGCGCCCGGCCGAGGGTGCGCCCGGCCGACCCGGGGCCGCCGACCAGCTGGGCCCCCAGGGCGGCGACCGCGGGGTTGTCGCGGAGCAGCCGCTGGATCTGCGGGGTGTAGCGCTCGGCGAGGTCGCGCCGGGTCTCCTCATCGGCGTCGGCCGGCAGCGCCTCGAACTCCTCGTCCTCCGGCGTCCGGTCGGCGGTGCGCAGCATCTCGCGCACCGTGTCCATCCCCGCGTCGTCGAACACGCGGGAGTAGATGAGCACCAGCGCGCGGTCGGCGTCGGTGAGGTGGGCGCCGACGGTGCCGAAACCCTCGGGCAGGTCGACCGGCGTCCCGTGCCGCAGGATGACCTGCAGCTCGGCTCGGACGCGCTGCAGCCGCTCGACGGTGGCGGCGAGCTCGGCGTCGAGGACCTGCAGCGCCTCCTGCGGACGCTGCTCGGCGTCGCCCAGGTCGGCGATCTGCGACAGCGGCAGCCCGAGCTCGGCGAGCCGCTTGATCCGCAGCAGCCGGACCAGGTGCTGGATGCGGTACTGCTTGTAGCCGTTGCTGGCCCGCTCGGGCTCCTCGAGCAGACCGACCTCGTGGTAGTGCCGGACCGCCTTGACGGTCGTGCCCGCGAGCTCGGCCAGCTCACGCGTGCTCCACGCCATGGGCTCCTCCTGCGTCGTCCGTCGTCGGGCACCCATGGAAGACCATGCCCCAGGGGCAGGCTCAAGGGCCGGGCGGGGACGGTCCCGGGCGACGGGCTCCGACGGGCGGCGGACGAGGTGGCGGGGTGACGTCGGGGCGCTGCACCCGGCCCCGGAAACCCTCCGCCGTTCCCAACGTATAGCGGAGCAGGGGTCTTGCCGCAAGACCCCGGTGAGCCAGCAGAATCGCTCCTCGCCAGGTGCCCGGACGGCGATCAGGAGGCAGTGCCGAGCGCACCGGCGACCCCGCCCGCGCACCCCGCGCAGCCACCTGTGGACCGGAGACCCCATGAGCCCTGCCGACGTGTTCGCCCTGCCCGCCCGCCTGGCCGCCAAGGCCGAGCCCGCCCTGATCGCCGCCGACCAGCAGCACCTCGCGGCCGTGGCCGCCAGCCTGGACCAGCAGGTGGCCGGGCTGGCGGAGCGGCTGGACGAGCTGCGCCGCTCCCCCGGCGGCAGGGGTCGGGCGGCCGCCGACCGCGACCGCGAGATCCACCGGCTCAGCGGCCGGCTCCGGCTGCTGCGGCGCTTCGGCGTCGACCTCTGCCTGGGTCGGATGGTGGGTGCCGACGGCGCCGAGCCGGTCTACGTCGGCCGGCTGGGGCTGACCGACGCCGACGGCCGGCGGCTGCTGGTCGACTGGCGCGCGCCGGCGGCCGAGCCGTTCTTCGCCGCCACCCACGCCCGGCCGCTGGGGCTGGTGAGCCGGCGCCGCTACCGCTGGTCGCAGGGGCGGATCACCGACTACTGGGACGAGGTGTTCAGCCCCGACGGGCTGGAGGGGCACGCCGCGCTGGACGACCAGTCGGCGTTCATCGCCAGCCTCGGCGCCAGCCGCTCACCGCGGATGCGCGACGTGCTCAGCACCATCCAGGCCGACCAGGACGCCATCATCCGGGCCGGGTCGGCCGGAGCGCTGGTCGTCGACGGCGGCCCCGGCACCGGCAAGACGGTGGTGGCGCTGCACCGGGCCGCCTACCTGCTGCACGCCGACCCCCGGCTGGCCGAGGGGCGCGGCGGGGTGCTCGTGGTCGGGCCGCACCGTCCCTACCTCGCCTACATCGCCGACGTGCTGCCCAACCTCGGCGAGGAGGGCGTGCAGACCTGCACCCTGCGCGACCTCGTCCGCGAGGGCGCCACCGCGGGGGCCGAACCCGACCCCGAGGTGGCCCGGCTCAAGTCGTCGGTGGAGATGGTCCGGGCGGTGGAACCCGCGGTCGGGCTGTACGAGGAGCCGCCGACCCGTCCGCTGCTGGTCGAGACCGAGTGGGTCGACCTCCGGGTGACCCCCGCGGACTGGGCGGAGGCCTTCGCCGCCCCCGACCCGGGCACCCCGCACAACGAGGCCCGCGACGAGGTCTGGGAGGCCCTGGTGGACCTGCTGCTCGAGCAGGTCGACCAGGACGACGAGGAGGTGCCGCTGCCTCTGCTCCGGCGCTCGCTCGCCCGCGACCCCGGGCTGACCCAGGCCTTCGCCCGGGCCTGGACCCTGGTCGAGGCCGCCGACCTGGTCGGCGACCTGTGGACCGTGCCGGCCTACCTCCGCCGCTGCGCGCCCTGGCTGGGCGAGGAGGACGTCCGACGGCTGCAGCGCGCCGACCCGCAGGCCTGGACCGTGCCCGACCTGCCGCTGCTGGACGCCGCCCGGCTGCGGCTGGGCGACCCCGAGGCGTCCCGTCTCCGGCGCCGGCGCGAGGCCGCCGCGGCCGCCGACCGCGCCGTCATGGACCGGGTCGTCGAGGACATCCTCGAGGCCGACGACGACCCCGAGAGCAGCCTCATCATGCTGCGCGGGCAGGACCTGCGCGACGCCCTCGTCGACGACGGCGCGGTGCCGGAGGCCGGGCCCGA
>NZ_QPKK01000010.1 GCF_003344635.1 Desertihabitans aurantiacus | reverse complement strand
GGGGCCGGTGGGCTGCAGGCGTCCCGGCTGCTGCGGCGGGGCCGGCTGACCCTGGAGGCGGCCAGCCGGCCGACCACGGTGCACCAGGTCGCCGCCGCGGTGGCCGACGGCCTGCACGCCGCCGGGCTGAGCCCGGAAGGCGCGGACGGCGTCGTGGTGGAGGTCGACTCGGCGGGGGAGTACCGCTGTCGGCTCACCGGCGTCGGTGCGGCGGACTCGGCCCGGTTCGCCGCCGCGCTGGAGGAGGCGCTCGGGCCGGTGCTCGACCCGCGCTACCTCATCAGCCGCCGCGTACCGGGTGCCGTCACCGACCGGCGTGCGCTGCTGCGGGTCGGGGCCGGCGGCGCGGTGTCCACCGCGGAGGCCTGGCACGCGGTGCCGACGGTGCTCGGGCGCAACGCCGGGCTGGTCGAGGGTTATGCCCGGGCCTGGGACCGCTGGGTCGGCCCGGGACGGACGCTGTGGACCGGCTCCCCCGAGGGGGCCGGGCTCCTCACCGCCCAGCACGGCAGCGACCCCTTCGACGTCACCTCCCTGGTCCGGGTGGGCTGGGAGTGACCGGGCGGAGCGGGGGAGACGACCTCACTCGTGCGGGGTGATCACGCTCAGCTCGGGCTGGTCGATCACGCAGAACTCGTTGCCGTCGGGGTCGCGCAGGACGACGAAATCGGCCTCCGGCGGGTAGGGCCAGTCCTCCACCGGGGTCGCGCCGAGGGCGAGCAGCCGGTCCACGTGGCGCTGCTGCTCCGAGGTGTAGAGGTCGATGTGCACCCGCACCGGCTGGCTCGGCCGGTCGTCGGTGCGCTGCAGCGACACCGGGATCCGGCGCGAGTGCGGGTCGACCAGCATCATGAACTCCGGGTCGAGCTCGGACTCACGTGGCACGTAGCCCAGCGCCGCACGCCAGAAGGCGACGGCCCGGACCATGTCGGAGACGTTGATGACGACGGTGGCGACGTGCAGGTCGCCGACCTCACCGGATGCGGACATCGTTCCTCCTCGGTCGGGTCCGTCTGGGCCGTGGACCTCCCATCCTCGCTGGCGCCCCGGTCGGCCTGCGAGCGGGGCCGGTGGATGCTGGTCTCGACCTGTCCCTGAGGGTTCGTCGCCGGCTCTTGCGCCGGCGGTCGGGCCGGTGGACGCTTCTCCCGGTTCGGGGGACGAGCCGGGAGAAGACGATGACCGCCAGACGTGCAGCTGCGTGGGTGCGTGCCCTGACCACCACCGCGGTCGGCCTCGCGCTGCTGCTGACCGGGTGGTCACCCGCCCGCGCCGACGACGCCGTCGCCGTCCGCGACGGCAGCTTCCAGATCGAGGGCAGCGGCTACGGCCACGGCTGGGGCATGTCGCAGTGGGGCGCCTACGGCGCGGCCCGCCAGGGTCTGCACTGGCGGGAGATCCTCGGCTTCTACTACCCGGGCACCACCATCACCCGGCTGGACGCCTCCAGCATCCGCGTCTGGCTGACCGCCGACACCGACGCGAGCCTGCAGGTGCTGGCCGAGAAGGGGCTGCGGCTCTACGAGCCGAAGGCCAGGAAGTACGCCACGCTGCCCACCGGGTCGTCCTACGCCGAGTGGCGGGTGCGCCGCAGCGGGTCGTCCTTCGTGCTGGAGCGGCGGGCCAGGGGCGGCGCCTGGAAGCGGCACGCCCCCGGGCTGTCGGCGTCCCGGCCCTGGCAGTTCGACACCTCCGACGACGTGGTCTCGGTGGTGCTGCCCGGCGGACGCACCACCGAGTACCGCGGCCGGGTCGGGCTGATCGCCTCCGGCAGTGGCGCCCGCACCGTCAACACCGTCGACCTCGAGCTCTACCTGCGCGGCGTCGTCCCGGCGGAGATGCCGACGTCCTGGCACGGTGAGGCCGTCCGGGCGCAGGCCGTCGCCGCCCGCAGCTACGCGGTACGGCTGCGCGAGCACAGCAGCACCAGCGGCTACGACGTCTGCGACACCACCGCCTGCCAGGTCTACAAGGGCGTCGCCACCACCGTCTCGGGCCGGAGGACCAGCCACGAGACCAGCGGCGGCACCGCGGCCGTCCAGGGCACCTCCCGCTACGTCGTCAGCTACCGCGGCGAGGTGGCGCTGACCCAGTTCTCGGCCTCCAACGGTGGGCACACCGCTCGCGGCGACCACCCCTACCTGACCGCCCGCAAGGACCCCTACGACGGCGTGGTGCAGTCCCAGGCCTGGAAGGTCACCCTGACCGCCCGCCAGCTCGCCGCGGCCTGGCCGCAGGTCGGCACGGTGCGCGAGCTGCAGGTCACCGCCCGGGATGGTGCCGGCAGCTGGGGCGGCCGGGTCCGCTCGCTCCGGGTGGTCGGCAGCAAGAGCAGCGTCACCGTCTCCGGTGCCACCTTCCGCGGCCGGTTCGGGTTGCGCTCGGACCTGCTGCGGGTGGTGCCGACCGCCACCGCGATCGACCGGCGCTGGCAGCAGACCGGCGGCGCGGACGGCCCACTCGGACGCCCCACCGCGGCCGAGCGCGACGTCGCCGACGGGCGGATGCGCGAGTTCTCCCGGCACACCCTGTTCTCCTCCCCGCGCACCGACGCCTACTGGACCGTCGGCCGGATCCGCGACCGCTACCGGGCGCTCGGCACCGCCGAGTCGCGGCTGCGGTTCCCGGTCAGCGACGAGGAGGCGGGCCCGCACGGTTCGCGGATCAGCCGGTTCGAGAACGGCGCCATCATCTTCACCGGCCCGACCGGCGCCCGGGTCGTCCGCGACGGGTTCTGGCGCTCCTACCGCGACGACGCCCGGCTGCGTGACACCCTCGGTGTCCCGGCCGGGGAGGAGGTCGCCCACGCGACGCTGCGGACGCCGGTGCAGCGGTTCAGCAAGGGGTGGGCGTTCTGGCAGGGCGGCCGGGCGGTGCCGCTGATCGGCGGCTTCGGCGGGCACTGGAACCGGCTCTCGGCGTCCGAGCAGCGCCACCGTGGGGTGCCCACCGGCCCCGAGACCCGCAGCGCGACCAAGGGCGTCCCGGTGCAGCGCTTCACCACCGGCACCTGGTTCTGGGTCGACCACCGGGTGCGCGAGACCTACGGCAAGATCGACGAGCGCTACCGCCAGCTCGGCGCGGAGAAGTCCCGGCTGGGGCTGCCGCTGGGCACCGAGGAGGCCGGCCCCGGGGGTTCGCGGGTGAGCCGGTTCGAGGGCGGCACCATCACCTGGAAGTCGGGCAAGGCGACGGTGCGCTACCGCTGATCCTCACGCGGGTTCGGGGATGAGGTCGCGGGCGTCGGCGTAGGACAGCCCGGTCAGCTCCAGCAGGTCGACCGTCATCGAGCGGATCTGGGCCAGCACCACGATGTTGGAGAGGCTGGTGTTGAGCCCGGCGTCGCCGGTGTGCTGGCCGAGCCGCACGAGCCGCTTCTGAGCGGCGGTCGGCAGCCGGCGCTCGTAGAGCTCACCGGCCATCCACTCCACCACCTCGACCAGCTCGTCGAGCAGCGCGAGATAGGCCTCGGGCGGTCGCTGGCCGTGGAAGACCGCCACCGCGGTGCGTCGGGTGAGCACGCGGAGGTTGCGCATCAGCCGGTCCAGCGGCTGGTAGAGCGCGGCGATGTTCTGCACCTCGTTGCGGCGCCGGCCGAAGAAGGGGGAGTAGCGCACCACCGCCATCCCCTCCCGGTTGGCCTCCTCGATCGCCGACAGGTGCTGCTCGCTGCGCCGGGCCCGGTCGAGCACCTCCTCGGCCAGCTGCAGGTCGGTGCTGGTCAGCGCGGTGCGGGCCGCGCTGAGCGTCCCGGCCACCTCCTGCAGAGCCTCGGCCACCAGCAGCCGCGGCCGGATGAGCGGGGCCGACGGCGCCACCGTGGTGACGACGAGGGCGAGTGCGCAGCCGACCACGGCGTCCAGCCAGCGGTCCACGCCCGGCTCCGCGCCGGCCGCCAGCACCACGACGATCGAGGACTGCACACCGGCCTGGGTGATCATGAGGTTGCGGGCGCCGACCAGGGTCGCCACCGCCATCGCCAGCGCCGCCACCACCGTGATCTGCACCGGCCCGGTGCCGAACACGAGGACGAACACGTCGCCCATCGCCACCCCCAGCGCCACCCCGACCGCCATCTCGATGGCCCGGCTGAACCGCTGCCCGAAGGAGAAGCCGAGGCAGACGATGGCCGCCACCGGGGCGAAGATCGGCAGCGGGTGGCCGAGCAGCCGGTTGGCCACCAGGTAGGCCAGGCCCGCGGTGACGGCGCACTGGGCGATGAGGAACGAGCGGTAGCGCAGCCGTCGGGCGCGCCGGGCGAGGCTGGCGGTACCGCGTCGTGCGGTGCGCTCGCTGGCGTCGTAGGCCCGCAGGACGACCCGGAGGGCGGGGTGACGGCTCATGGCGTCATTGTGCCGTCGCCCGGCCGGGCGGCGGCGGCCGTGGCGTCCGGAATCTGAGGCTTGCCGTCCGCGGGCGTCGCCAGCAGGATGCGTCGCGTGACGGAGGAGCAGCGCGACCTGGTGGTGGTGGGCGCCGGTGTGGTCGGGATGGCGCACGCGGTGACGGCTCTGCGGCGGGGCATGTCGGTGACGGTGCTCGACCGGGACGCCGAGGCGGTCGGGGCCTCCGTGCGCAACTTCGGCCACATCTGCATCACCGCCCAGAGCGGTGAGCTGCGCGAGCTGGGGCTGCGCTCGCGTGAGGGCTGGCTGGAGGCGTCCGAGGCGGTGGGCTTCTGGGCCGGCGAGGTGGGGGCGGTGGCGGTGGCCCGGACGCCGACCGAGCTCGCCGTGCTGGAGGAGCTGGCGGCCTCCCGCGACGACGCCTCGGTGACCGTGCTGTCAGCGGCCGAGACCCGCCGTCGCCTGGACGGCTGCGGTGCGGACGACCTGGTCGGCGGGGCCTTCCTCGCCGCCGACCTGCGGGTGGACCCGCGGGTCACGGTGGCCGCGCTGGCGTCCTGGGTGGACGACCAGCCCGACGGTGAGGTGCGCTGGCGGACCGCGGTGACCGGGGTGGAGCCCGGCGTCGTGCACACCACGCGGGGGCCGGTGCGGGCGCGGCAGGTGCTCGTCTGCGTGGGCCACGACGTCGACCAGCTGCTGCCGGCGCTGGCCGAGGAGCACCAGATCACCCGGTGCAGCCTGGAGATGGCCCGGGGGCTCTGGTCGGGTGGGCAGCCCACCATCGGCCCGGCGGTGCTGAGCGCCACCTCGATGCTGCGCTACGACGCCTTCACCGCCCAGCCCTCCAGCGCGGCCCTGCGTGCGGAGGTGGAGTCGGCGACGCCGGAGCTGCTCGCTGTCGGGGCGAACGTCATGACGACCCAGCTCCCCGACGGCAGCTTCGTGCTCGGCGACTCCCACGCCTACGGCCCGACCGTGCGGCCCTTCCTGTCAGAGGCGACCTCGGTGCTGCTGGTGGGGGCGGCCGGTCGGCTGCTGGGGGCGCGGTTCGACGTCATCGAGCGGTGGCAGGGCGTCTACGCCTACTCACCGGTGGCGCCGCTGCTGGACCTCGAGACCGCGCCGGGCGTCCGGGTGGTCGGCGTGACGTCGGGGATCGGCATGACGTTGTCGTTCGGGCTGGCCCGCCGGACGCTGGACTCGCTGGCCTGAGCGGCCCCGAGGGCCAGTCGCTGGACGGCGGCCGCAGGCCCTGGGTCTGGTTCCTACACTGGCGGCCGTGCGCGCGCTGCTGCTGGAGAACATCCACCCCGAGGCGAACCGTCTGCTGGAGGAACGCTCCATCGAGGTGAGCACCGCCCGTGGGGCGATGGACGAGGACGAGCTGATCGAGGCGCTGCAGGGGGTCGACCTGCTCGGCATCCGGTCCAAGACCCAGCTGACCGCGCGGGTGTTCGCCGAGACGCGGCTGACCGCCGTCGGTGCCTTCTGCATCGGCACCAACCAGATCGACCTGGACGCCGCCAGCCGCGCGGGCACCCCGGTCTTCAACGCGCCGTTCTCCAACACCCGCAGCGTGGTCGAGCTGGCGATCGCCGAGATCATCGCGATGGCCCGCCACCTCACCGACAAGAACGCCTCGCTGCACGCCGGCGTGTGGGACAAGTCGGCGAAGGGCTCGCACGAGGTGCGGGGTCGCACGCTGGGCATCGTCGGCTACGGCAACATCGGCAGCCAGCTGTCGGTGGTGGCCGAGGCGCTGGGCATGCAGGTCTACTTCTACGACGTCGTCGACAAGCTCGCGCTGGGCAACGCCCGGCGCTGCGACAGCCTCGAGGAGCTGCTGTCGAAGGTGGAGACGGTCTCGCTGCACGTGGACGGGCGTCCCGGCAACGCGGGGCTGTTCGGCGCGGAGCAGTTCGACCAGATGCGTCCGCGCAGCCTGTTCCTCAACCTGTGCCGCGGGATCGTCGTCGACCACGAGGCGCTGCGCGAGCGGCTGCTCAGTGGCCACATCGCCGGTGCCGCGGTCGACGTCTTCCCGACCGAGCCGAAGTCGGCCGGCGACCCGTTCGTCTCCAGCCTGCAGGGCATCCCCAACGTGATCCTGACCCCGCACGTGGGCGGCTCGACCGAGGAGGCGCAGATCGACATCGGCCGGTTCGTCGCCGGGAAGCTGCGCGACTACGCCGCCACGGGGGCCACCGTGATGAGCGTCAACCTGCCGTCGGTGCAGATCGACGACCAGGTGCCGCACGCCCGGATCCTGCACCTGCACCGCAACGTCCCCGGTGTGCTGGCCCGCCTCAACACGGTCCTGGGCAACCACCAGGTCAACATCGACCGCCAGGTGCTCTCCACCCGCGGCGAGCTCGGCTACGTCGTCACCGACGTCGCCAGCCCGCTGCCGGCCCCGATGATCGAGGAGCTCGTCGCCCTCCCCGAGACGGTCCGCCTCACCACCATCGGCTGCTGACCCGCGCCGCCCCGACGCCCTGAGCTCGTCGGAGGGCGAGCGCGGACGCCGACCGGGTCAGCGCCGCCGGCCGAGCTGAGCGGTTGCGCCCGACCCGGGTCCAAGCGCCCTGAGCCTGTCGAAGGGCGAGCACGGACGACCGGGTCGTTGCCGCGGCCGAGCTGAGCGGTTGCGCCTGACCCGGCTCGAAGCGCCCTGAGCCTGTCGAAGGGCGAGCAACCGACTGCCTCTGTCCCGAGCCTGACCGCCGTCTGGGCCTCGGTTTGCGCGCCGCACCACCATCCCAGCCCGCATCCCCTGGCATGGTGAGGGTCGACCGAGAGGATGCTCGATCACACGTTCGAAAACTGTCAGAGCCCCTCCGTAGCGTTGGGGTCGTGGAAACAGGACGAGGACTGGACGCGAGCACGGTGCTCGCCGGCGCGCGTGAGCTGCACGAGCAGGAGCTGAGCGCGAGCGCCGGGCTGCTGTGGCATGCCGCGTCCTGGGCCGACCTGCACCCGGCGGTGGACGCCGACGAGGCGGCCGTCTCCACCTGGCAGGGCCGCGAGTGCGGTGTCCCGCTGGCCGGGGAGGGCACCCCGCAGGTCGACCGGGCCTGCATCTCGGAGTTCGCCGCCGCCGTCGGGCTGCCGTCGGAGTCCGGTCAGCGGCTGATCGGCGACGCCCTGGAGCTGCGCCACCGGCTGCCCGCGGTGTGGGCGCTCGTGCAGGCGGGTCGCGTGCCGGCCTGGCGGGCGCGCGGGATCGCCCAGTCCACCAGCACCCTCACCCTCGAGGCGGTCGCCTTCGTCGACCGTCAGGTGGCGGCCGTCGCCGGACAGGTCGGGCCGCGTCAGCTCGACCGGCTGGTCGACGCGGCGGTGCTGGAGTTCATGCCCGAGGAGGCCGAGCGACGCCGCCTCGAGTCCGCCGACTGCCGCCACTTCACCATGCGCCACCCCGATGACGGCCACGGCGGCGGTCTCTCCTACGTCGAAGGCACCCTCGACCTGGTGGACGCGCTCGACCTCGACGCCGCGATCAGCGACGGTGCCGTCGCCCTGGCGCAGGCCGGGTGCGATCAGCCGCTGGACGTCCGCCGCTCGTTGGCCGTCGGCGAGCTCGCCCGTCGCCAGCCCGCCCTCGACCTCGGCCCGACCGCCGATCACGACGCCGCGACGGGGCCGACCCGCTCGGTGACGACGTCCGACCAGCCCAGGCCCGCCGGGTCGCCTGCGGCGGGGTCGCGGGTGCTGCTGTACCTCCACCTGTCCGCCGACGCGCTCGGTCGCACGCCCACCGCTGCGCCGGACCGGGCGCAGGTCGGCTGGGTGGGCAACACCCGCACACCGGTGACCGCCGGCCAGATCCGCGACTGGTGCGGCCGATCCGACGCCCGGGTCGAGGTGAAGCCGGTTATCGACCTGAACGAGAACGTCTCGGTCGAGGGCTATGCGATCCCCGACTGGCTCCGCGAGCGGGTCACCCTGCGCGACCGCACGTGCTTGTTCCCCTTCTGCCACCGCCCTGCGCACCCCCGCCCGATCCGGGCGGGCGGGCGCGGACGCGTCGCGGTGACGGCGGCCGACGAGGCGCCGCGCCAGCCGACGGTGCAGCTCGACCACCAGATCCCCTACGAGCAGGGCGGTCCCACCTCGGCGGACAACCTGGTGCCGCTGTGCCCGCGCCACCACAACGACAAGACCCACCACCGCTGGCGCTACCGGCGGCTCGCGCCCGGCGTCCACCTGTGGACGAGCCCCCACGGCCACCGCTTCCTCCGCGACCGTGACGGCACCACCGCCCTCACCGGCCCACCGACGGGCCGGCGCGACACCAGCAGCCGCTCCCAGCAGTCACCACCGCGGTCCGCTGACCCGACGCCGAGGACGGCGACCGGCCTGACCGGACGACGACCGCTCGGAGGCTCCCCGCCACCCGCTGCACCGAGACCGAACGGCCGGAGCGGTTCACCACCGCTCCGCGTGCGCCGACCACCGGCCGCCGTCGCGGACGCCACCGGGCAGCACGACCCGCCACCGTTCTGACCGCGCCCGGTCGGAGTCCGGCTTCGCCGTGCCACAGCCGCGCCTGACCAGGTCAGCGCGGGACCGCGGCATGCCCACGTCCGGGGCGTCGAGCTCAGGCGGCGTCAGCGGCCGGCTGGTGCGCAGCGCAAGGCGACCCGGGGCTTGACGCCACGCCGAAGGAAGAGGTCAGACCTCCGGGGTCACCCGCGGGATCTCCACCGACGGCTCGAGGTCGTCCTCGCCCAGCTCGACCGGGGTGTTGAGCCGGCGCACCACCTCGTCGTGCAGGACGCCGTTGGTCGCCAGCGCGCCCGGACCCACCGGCCCGCGCTCGCCGGCCACGTTGCCGAACCGACCCCCGGCCTCCTCCACGACCACCGCCAGCGCGGCCATGTCGTGCAGGGCCAGCTCGGGCTCGCAGGCGATGTCGACCGCACCCTCGGCCAGCAGCATGTAGCTCCAGAAGTCACCGTAGGCACGGGTCCGCCAGCAGTCGCGCATCAGGTCGACGAACGGCTGGCCGTGGCCCGAGGTCACCCAGCCGCCGATCGAGCTGTACGACAGCGAGGCGTCCGCCACCGTCGCCACCTTCGAGACCCGGATCGGGGCGGCCGACATCAGCGACTTCCCGGCGAACGCACCACCACCGCGGTGAGCCCACCAGCGCCGGTTGAGCATCGGCGCGCTGACCACGCCCGCCACCACCTGGTCGTCGATCATCAACGCGATCAGGGTCGCCCAGACCGGCACCCCGCGGACGAAGTTGCGGGTGCCGTCGATCGGGTCGACCACCCACCGGCGCGGGCCCCACCCGGTGTCCTCACCCTCCTCGCCGTGCACCGCGTCCCGCGGTCGCGCCTTGGCCAGGGTGCGCCGGACGGCCTCCTCGACGGCGAGGTCGGCGTCGGTCACCTCGGTCATGTCGGGCTTGCTGCTGACGGTGAGGTCGCGGGCCCGGAACCGGCTGGTGGTGATGGAGTCGGCGTTGTCGGCCATCAGGTGCGCGAGCCGCAGGTCGTCGGTGAGGTTCTGCGCAGGGGACGGGGCCATGGGGAGAGGCTATCGGGGTCCCGCGGCCACGGACGTCACCGCACGGCATCCCGCCCGGCCCACCGCGGCAATCCGGTGGCCGTCCGGCCGACCCGTGCCTACGCTCGGCGGGCGTGACCATCTACCAGCACCCGTTGGCCTACCTGCTCGGGATGGAGGGCCTCGCGCTGCTGCGCGGGTGGGCGGGCGACCTCGACGAGCGCTTCACCCGCGAGCGGCTCGCCGAGGTGCGCCGGCTGCTCGACGACCCGGTGCTCGCCGAGCACCCCGGGGTGCGGGTCGCCCGGGGCAGCGCCGCCGACGGGTACCGGCAGTGGGCTCCGAGCTACGACGAGCCCAACGGCCTGTTCGACCTCGACGAGCCCTTCGTCGACGAGGTCCTGCAGGGCCTGCCCGCCGGCACCGCGCTGGACGCGGCCTGCGGCACCGGGCGGCTGGCCGAACGCCTGGAGGCCGCCGGGCACCGGGTGGTCGGCGTCGACGCCTCAGCCGAGATGCTGGCCCGTGCCCGCAGCCGCGTGCCCTCCGCACGGTTCGTGCAGGGCCACCTGGAGCGCCTCCCGCTGCCGGACGCGTCGGTCGACATCGCGGTGTGCGCGCTCGCCCTGTCCCACCTGCCCGGGCTCGGGGGAGCGCTGGCCGAGCTCGCCCGGGTGCTCCGGCCGGGCGGCCACCTGGTGATCTCCGACGTCCACGCCGAGCTGGTGCTGCGCGGCTCGGTGGTGACCTCCCTCGGCGCCGACGGCGGACCGGGGCTGGTCCCCACCTACCGCCACCCGACCGGCGCCTACCTGCGGGCGGCGCTGGCGGCCGGGTTGCGGGTCCGCCGCTGCGAGGAGGTCGGGGCGGTCGACGACGGTGCCGCGCCCGAGCGACCCGCACGCCAGGCCGCCGACGCCGACGACCTCGGACCCTGGTCGCTGTGGCCGTGGTCGCTGCTCGACCTGGCCCCGGAGGCGAGCGCCGCGGCCTGGACGACCCCGTCCACCGTCCTCTGGCACTTCCAGCGCCCGGACGCCGCACCGCCGGCCGGCTGACCCGACCCGGCTCGCGCGACCGACCGGGCTCAGTACGTATCCGCGCTGAGCCGGGCGTCGAGGATGCGGCGGAAGGACTGCAGCCGCTCCGGTGCGAGCCGGCCCTCGGCGACCGCCTGGTCCAGTCCGCAGTCGACGGCCGTGCTGTCGTGGCGGCACCCGCGCGGGCAGCTGCCGGTCTCGGCGGCCAGGTCGCCGAAGGCCGACACGATGCCGTCCGGGGTGACGTGGCTGAGCCCGAAGGAGCGCACGCCCGGGGTGTCGATCACCCAGCCGCCGTCCCCGCCGTCCGGCAGCGCCGGCAGCTGCAGCGCGATCGCCGACGTCGACGTGTGCCGGCCCCGGCCGGTCGTCGCGTTGACCGCCCCCACCGCCCGGTCCAGCCCGGGGATCAGCGCGTTCACCAGCGTCGACTTGCCCACCCCGGAGTGCCCGACGAACACCGTCGTCCGCCCGGCCAGCCGCTCCCGCAGGTCGCTGAGGTCGGCACCGGGCTGCGTCGTCAGCACCGTGACATCGAGCGGGCGGTAGGCGGCGACGATCTCGTCCGGGGAGGCCAGGTCGGCCTTGGTCAGCACCAGCAGCGCGTCCAGACCGGCGTCGAACCCCGCCACCAGGATCCGGTCGATCATCCCCGGCCGCGGTGGCGGGTCGGCCAGCGCGGTGACGATGGCCAGCTGGTCGGCGTTCGCCACCACCGGACGCTCGTAGGGGTCGTCGTCGTCGGCGGTCCGGCGCAGCACCGTCCGCCGCTCCTCGACCTCCACCAGCCGGGCCAGCGTGCCCTCCTCGCCGCTGAGGTCGCCCACCACGCGCACCCGGTCACCGACCACCACGCGGGTCCGGCTCAGCGAGCGGGCCTTCGTCGCCGACACCAGTCCCTGACCGGGGTCGTCGGACGCCCCCTCCAGCCGCAGCCGGTACCGGCCACGGTCCACGGTGATCACCGTCGCCAGGGCGGCGTCGGAGAAGTCGGGCCGGTCCTTGGTGCGGGGACGGGAGCGGCGGCCGGGACGGTCGAAGCCCGCGTGCTCGTCGCTGTGGATGCCTCCGCGTCGGCTCAAGGGGCGTCCTGCCCTGCCTCGTCCCCGGCGTGCTCGGCGACGTCACGGGCCAGCCACCGGTCGCTCTGGGCGAGCATGTCGTCCCACAGCTCGGGGAACTGCGGCATCGTCTTGCTGGTGCAGCCGATGTCGTCGAGGGTGATGTCGTCGACCACCAGCCCGAGCACCGCCCCTGCCTGAGCCATCCGGTGGTCGGCGTAGGTGCGCCACATCCCGCCGTGCAGCAGCCGCGGGTGGATGGTGAGCCCGTCCTCGTGCTGGCTGACCGACGCCCCCAGCCCGTGCAGCTCGGCCTCGAGCGCGGCGAGCCGGTCGGTCTCGTGGCCGCGGATGTGGCCGATCCCGGTCAGGTGGCTGGTGCCGTGCGCCAGCGCGCAGACCGCGGCCAGCACCGGGGTGAGCTCGCTGGCGGCGGACAGGTCGGCGTCCAGCGCCTTCACGTGCCTGGTGCCGGTGAGCGTCAGCCCGTCCTCGGTCAGCTCGGCGCGGGCACCCATCGCGGTGAACAGGTCGACCAGCATCGCCCCGGGCTGGTCGGTGTCGGCCGGCCAGTCGTGGATGGTCACCCGGCCCTCGGTGACCAGGGCGGCCGCGAGGAACGGGGCGGCGTTGCTGAGGTCGGGCTCGATGGTGACGTCGCGTGCCTGCACCGGCCCGGGCGCGACCACCCAGCGGTGCTCCTCGGGCTCGTCCACCCGCACGCCGCGCTCGCGCAGCATCGCCACCGTCATCGCGATGTGGGGGAGCGAGGGCAGCGTCGGGCCGACGTGGCGCAGGTCGATCCCACGCGCGAACCGCGGGGCCGCCAGCAGCAGCGCGGAGACGTACTGGCTGGAGGTGGAGGCGTCGATGTTGACCGGCCCGCCCGGCAGGTCGGGGCGTCCGGTGAGCGTGAACGGCAGCGCCTCGGAGTCGTCCAGGTCGGCGCCGATGTCGGCCAGCGCGTCCAGCAGCGGCAGCATCGGACGGGAGCGGGCGTGCTCGTCGCCGTCGAAGGTCACGGTGCCGGGCACGGTGGCGGCCAGCGGCGGCACGAAGCGCATCACCGTGCCCGCCAGACCGCAGTCGATGGTGCCGCTCATCCGGTGGTCGTCCGCCGCCGGGGTCACCCGCCACACGTCGGTGCCGTCGTCGATCGTCGTGCCGAGCGCCCGCAGCGCGTCGCGCATCAGCTGGGTGTCGCGGGCGTCCAGGCCGCCGGTGATGGTGGACGGCCCGTCGGCGATGGCGGCCAGCAGCAGCGCCCGGTTCGTCTCCGACTTCGACCCGGGGACGCGGACGCGCGCGTGCACGCGCTCCTCGGCCCGGGGGGCGAACCACTCACCTCCGGCCACGGCTCGCCGGGGCCGGGCGGGACCGGCGGGAGGGTTCTCGGGAGGTTCTGCCGTCACGTCGTGCTGGCCTCAGTCGAACTTCTTCTCGACCTTCTTGACGGCCCGCCGCGCGTCCTTGCGGGCCTGCTTGGCCTCCTTGGCCAGCCGGTTGCGCGCCTTGCGGGTCTTGGCCGCGACCTTGTCGCCGCCGGCCTGGGCGCGCCAGACGAGGCCGGGCTTGCCCTCGGTGTCGAGGGAGGCCAGCAGCACCCCGCCGAGCACGGCCAGGTTGGTGAGGAAGCTGCGCTTCTGCTCGCCGTCGTCGGAGGCCTTGTTGCTGCCGAAGGGGGCCGAGGCGAGCAGCTGCGGCACCATCGAGATGCTCAGCAGCACCGCCCCGGGTCGACGGAGCCGGCCGGTGGCCAGCGCGAGCGCGGCGAGCACCTGGGCCACCCCGCCGATCCGCACCAGGGTGGCGGTGTCGGAGGGGATGTAGGAGCCGACGCCGCTGGGCGCGTTCTTCTGCACGAGCGGGACCAGGCGGTCGGTCAACGGCTCGACCACCGGCACGAGCTCGTCGGGCTGGCGCGCGGCCTTGATGCCACGGGACACGAAGAGGCTGGCCAGCATGGCGCGGGCGGCGAATCGAGGCAGGCTCATGGGTCCTTTCTACCGGCTCCCTCCGACGCGGCCCACACCGGGCTCACCGTCGGTGGCGGGGACTAGCGTGTCGGGCATGTGTGGGCGATACGCGAGCTCCGCGAGCTCGGACGACCTGAGCCGGGAGTTCGAGGTGGACGACGTGGTCGGGGAGTGGGGCGGACCGAGCTGGAACGTCGCCCCGACCGACGCCGTCCCGGCCGTGCTGGAGCGGGCCGACAAGGAGAGCGGCGAGGTCCGTCGGCGGCTCACCCCGCTGCGCTGGGGGCTGGTGCCGAGCTGGAGCAAGGACGTCAAGGGCGGGGCGCGGATGATCAACGCCCGGGTCGAGACGGTGGCCGAGAAGCCCGCCTTCCGCCGCGCCTTCGCCGCCCGACGCTGCCTGCTGCCCGCCGACGGCTACTACGAGTGGTACGACACCGAGCAGCCCGGCCGCGGCGGACGTCCGCGCAAGCAGCCGTTCTTCATCCACCGCGCTGACGGCGGCCTGCTGGCGATGGCGGGCATCTACGAGTTCTGGAAGGACCCGGCCGCCGACCCGGACTCACCCGACGCCTGGGTGGTCTCCTGCTCGGTCATCACCACCACCGCCACCGACGCGGTCGGCCACATCCACGACCGCATGCCGATGGTGGTGCCGGCCGCTGCCCGCGACGCCTGGCTCGACCCGACCTGCACCGACCCGCAGCGGGCGCTGGAGCTGCTCGAGGTGACCGAGGCCGCCCAGCTCGAGGCCTACGCCGTGGTCGGGTTGGTCAGCAACGTGCGCAACGACGGGCCCGAGCTGCTGACGCCGCTGGCGGAGGAACCGCCGGCTGACGAGCAGACCCCCGACGGCGCCGGGCCCGGCGACACAGGCGAGGGCGGGGCGGGGCAGGACCGGCTGCTGTGAGCGAGGACGTCCCGGTCGACACCCCGCAGGGCCCCGGCCGGTGGCTGGTCGACGCGCCGGGACGTCCCGGCGCGCTGCTGCTGCTGGGCCACGGGGCCGGCGGTGGGCTGGAGTCCCGCGACCTCACCACCCTGGCCCGCCGGCTGCCGGCCGAGGGGGTGGCGGTGGCCCGGTTCGCCCAGCCCTGGCTGGTCGCCGGACGCAAGGTCGCGGTTCGTCCACCGCAGCTGGACGAGGCCTGGCTGGCGGCGGTGCCGACCTTGCGCGGGCGCTGGCCAGAAGCACCGCTGGTCACCGGCGGACGCAGCGCCGGTGCCCGGGTGGCCTGCCGCACCGCGGACGCGGTCGGCGCCGCGGCCGTGCTCTGCCTGTCCTTCCCGCTGCACCTGCCCGGACGCACCACCTCCCGGCTGGAGGAGCTGCTCGCCCCCGCGGTGCCCCGGGTGGTGCTCCAGGGCGCCCGTGACCCCTTCGGCGGCACCGACGAGCTGCGGACGGCCCTCGCCGGCGCCGACCCCGCAGCCGACGTCACCGTGCTCGACGTCCCCGACGCCGGGCACGACCTGCGTCCGGCGAAGCGGGCCGGGATCAGCCCGGACGACTGGCGGGAGCTGCTGCTGGGCGCGGCCCGTCGGGCGCTGGCGGCCGCGGCCGGCTGAGCCGGCCAGGAGCGGTGCGCTCAGGACCGGTGGAGGGCGGCCAGCCGCTGGATGGCGAACTGGTAGCCCAGCACCCCGCAGCCGACGATCACCCCGCTCGCCACGTCGGAGAGGAAGGAGCGGTGCCGGAAGTCCTCGCGGGCGTGCACGTTCGACAGGTGCACCTCCACCATCGGCACCTCGCTGGCCACCACGGCGTCACGCAGCGCCACCGAGGTGTGGGTGTAGCCGGCGGCGTTGAGCACCAGCCCGATCGAGCGCCCGCGGGCGGCCTGCACCAGGTCGACCAGCTCGCCCTCGGCGTTGGACTGGTGGAACTCGCAGTCCAGCCCCAACCCCTCGCTGGTCGAGACGCACAGCCGCCGCACGTCCTCCAGGGTGTCGGTGCCGTAGACGGCGGGCTCCCGGGTGCCCAGCAGGTTGAGGTTGGGGCCGTTGAGCACGGTGACGGTCGGACGCACGGGGTCAGTGTGTCAGCCGCCGACCGACGGGGAATACCCCCGCGCCGGCGCGGCGTTCTGCCCGACGTGATGGTGATGACAGCGACCGAGGGCTCGCAGCGGACTGCGCCGAGCCCAGTACTGTCGTACGTGATGACACTCCCACAGACACCGGCGGGGACGCCGGACGAGCAGGCGGAGCGGGCCGGCGTCGAGGTCGACCTCGCCACCGAGACCGAGGCCGAGCGCCGCGCCCGGTTCGAGGCCGACGCGCTGCCGTACCTGGACCAGCTCTACGGGGCGGCCCTGCGGATGGCCCGCAACGCCGCCGACGCCGAGGACGTGGTGCAGGAGACCTACGCCAAGGCGTGGGCCTCCTTCCACCAGTACACGCCGGGCACGAACCTCAAGGCCTGGCTGTACCGGATCCTCACCAACACCTACATCAACAGCTACCGCAAGCGTCAGCGCCAGCCGCAGACCTCCGACAGCGGCGAGGTGGCGGACTGGCAGCTGGCCCGTGCCGCCGAGCACACCTCCAGCGGGCTGCGCTCGGCCGAGGCCGAGGCGATGGACCGGCTGCCGGACTCGGTGGTCAAGGACGCCCTGCAGCAGCTCTCCCCGGACTTCCGGATGGCGGTCTACCTGGCCGACGTCGAGGGCTTCGCCTACAAGGAGATCGCCGAGATCATGCAGACGCCGATCGGGACGGTGATGAGCCGGCTGAACCGGGCCCGCAAGCAGCTGCGTGGGCTGCTGACCGAGCACGCCCGCGAGCTGGGGATGAGCGCGACCGGCACCCCGGGAGGTGAGCACCGATGAGTGCGGAGGAGCACGTCGAGCACGAGCACCACTTCCACGCCCTGGTGGGCGAGGACGGTGAGGTGCACTGCGCGGAGGTGCTGGAGCGGGTCAACGTTTTCATCGACCACGAGCTGGCCGACGCCGACAGCGACACGATCCGCGAGCACCTGGCCGCCTGCGAGCCCTGCCTGGACCAGTTCGACGTCGCCGACGCGGTCAAGCGGCTGGTGCGGCGCTGCTGCGTCGGTGAGCAGGCCCCGGCCACCCTGCGGCTGCGGGTGCTGCAGGTGGTCGCCGAGACCGGCGAGGACCCGCTGCGCCGCTGAGCGCGCGACGGCGTCCCGGACGTGCGACGAGGGCGGCTCCCCGACAGGGGAGCCGCCCTCGTGCGTCGTCTGGCCGACCTCAGGCGTTGGGGCGCTTGCCGTGGTTCGCGCCCTTCTTCCTGCGGGCGCGGCGCTTGCGGCCTGTCTTGCCCATCTGAGCCTCCTCGGTACGTGCTGCCGGCACCCTGCGGGGAACCGGACGTCGAACGCGCGCCGACACCGGGGTGTCGGGGCACGAGGAGCCATTCTGCCAGAGCGCCGCGGCTCTGTGAAACGGCGCACACCAGGGCGGTCCGGGCCCGCGGGATCACTAGGGTGGCGCCATGCCGATGATGGCGGAGATCCTCGCCGAGCACACCGCGCTCACCCCGGAGGAGGCCGAGGCGCTGCGCCGGCTGACCCAGGAGTGGCACCTGATCGCCGACCTGGCCTTCTCCGACCTCGTGCTGTGGGTGCCCGACCGCGACCCGAACATGCTGTGGGCCGCGGCGCAGGTGCGTCCGGTGACCGGCCCCACCGCGCTGTTCGACGACATGGTCGGCGACCTCATCGCCTACCAGCCGGAGAACCTCGTCAGCGACGCCTACCTCTCCGGCACCACCACCCGGACCAGTGAGAACAAGCTGCAGGCCGGCGTCCCGGTCGACGTCACGGCCGTCCCGGTCACCGTCGACGGGCGCACCGTGGCGGTGCTGGAGCGCTCGACCAACCGGCTGGGGCTGCGGGCGACCAGCACGCTGGAGGACGCCTACCTCGAGATCGCCGACGTGCTGTGCCAGATGGTCGAGCAGGGGCTGTTCCCGCTGCCGGGGCACCCCGCCGACCCCAGCAGCAGCCCGCGGGTGGGCGACGGGCTGATCCGGGTCAACGCCGAGGGCGACATCACCTACGCCAGCCCGAACGCGGTGAGCGTGTACCGCCGGATGGGCTTCGACGGCGACCTGGTCGACGAGGACTTCTTCGAGCTGACCGACGAGCTCGCCCGCCGCGACTCCCGGGCCAACCCGTCGGTGGGCGAGGCGCTGTACGGCACCGAGGTGGCCGAGTTCGACCTGCACACCGGCGCCTCGGACCTGCGCGCGCGGATCCTGCCGCTGGTGGCCGACGGGGAGCCCGACGGGCTGCTGGTGCTCTGCCGCGACGTCACCGAGCTGCGGGAGCGGGAGCGCCGGCTGATCGGCAAGGACGCCACCATCCGTGAGATCCACCACCGGGTGAAGAACAACCTGCAGACGGTGGCGGCACTGCTGCGGATGCAGGCCCGCCGGATCCAGTCCGCCGAGGGCCGCGACGCCCTGAACGAGGCGATGTCCCGGGTGGCGGCGATCGCCTCGGTGCACGAGACGCTGAGCCAGAGCTACGACGAGGAGGTGGCCTTCGACGACGTGGCCGACCGGGTGCTGCGGATCGTCGGCGACGTGTCGGCCGCGCAGGGCCAGGTGCAGGCGACCCGCCAGGGGTCATTCGGCCTGATCCCGGCCGCGATGGCCACCGGGCTGTCGCTGGTGATGACCGAGCTCTGCCAGAACGCCGTCGAGCACGGGCTGGGGAGCGCCTCGGGCCAGGTGCTGGTGGAACCGCGCCGGGTCGACCACGCGCTGGAGCTGCTGGTGAGCGACGAGGGGAAGGGGCTGCCCGAGGGCTTCTCGCTGGGGCAGAGCAAGAGCCTGGGGCTGAGCATCGTCTCCACCCTGGTCGCCGACCTCGGCGGGGAGTTCACCCTCGGCCCCAACCCCGCCGGTCGTGGGGCGACGGCGCGGGTGTGGCTGCCGATGGACGACGTGCCCGACCACAGCTCGCTGTCCTGAGCCGGGCGGCCGGGCGGCGGCGCACCGAGGACGCGAAAAGCGCCGGACCCTTCCGGGTTCCGGCGCCTTGGACGCGGGTCGGGCTCAGGCGGTACGCAGCCTCGACCGGGCGGCGCGGCGCTTGAGGGCGCGGCGCTCGTCCTCACTCATGCCACCCCAGACACCGTGGTCCTGACCGGCCTCGATCGCCCACTGGAGGCACTCCTCGCGGACGTCGCAGCGACGGCAGACCTGCTTGGCCTCCTCGATCTGCAGCAGGGCGGGGCCGGTGTTCCCGATCGGGAAGAACAGCTCCGGGTCCTCGTCCAGACAGGCCGCCTTGTGGCGCCAATCCATGCGAACTCCTTCATCTCAACGGTTCACGAACTGGTGTGTTCACGCGGGCGGCACGCCGATGTGTCAGACGTGTAACTGGTTCGCGTGACAACTGTGACAATTGGAACGGTGCTGCACAAGGGCATACCCACGTCGGCTGGGTCACACTCAGCTGTCGCGCAGACGACCGTGCGAGCCCGCCGCCCGCACTAGGATCAGCCCGGTGAGCACCGCCAGAACGCGTCCACCGCTGCCGTTGTTGCTCGCTGCCGCGGTGCTGGTCGTGGTCGCGGTCGGCGCCCTCGGCTTCGCCGTGGTCGAGCTGGTCAACCTGCGCGCCCACCGCTGGGTGGTCGCGGTCGGCACCACCGTGCTGATGGCCGGTTACGGCGTCTTCCTGCTGGCCGTCGCCAACGGGCTGCGCCGTGCCGCGCGCTGGTCCCGCGGCCCGGCGGTGGCCACCCAGCTGATCCAGCTGCCGGTGGCCTGGGGCTTCCTCGGCGGGTCGACCACCTGGGTGACGGTCGTGCTGGGTGGGCTGTCGCTGCTGGCGCTGGTCTGCCTGCTGCTGCCCACCAGCACCGTGGCGCTCGGGGCCGGTGGCGGCCTCAACGGTCCCGAGGGCCAGCACTAGCTCACCGGGCCCGGCCCACCCGACGCCTCAGGACGGGTCGGAGGGCTCCGGGCCGAGGTCCTCCAGCTCGCGGGCCACCCGCTGCTCCAGCACCCGCTCCTCGCGGCGGACCCGGTCCAGGAAGGCCCGGGTGCGCGGCTCGCGGGGGGAGCGCAGCACCTGGTCGGGGTCGCCCTCCTCGACCACCACGCCGGCGTCCATGAACACGACCCGGTCGGCGACCTCGCGGGCGAAGGACATCTCGTGGGTCACCACGATCATCGTCATCCCGCTGTCGGCGAGCTCGCGCATCACCGTCAGCACCTCACCCACCAGCTCGGGGTCGAGGGCGGAGGTGGGCTCGTCGAAGAGCATCAGCTCCGGCTCCATCGCCAGCGCGCGGGCGATCGCCACCCGTTGCTGCTGGCCGCCGGAGAGCTGGCTGGGGTAGTAGTCGGCGCGCTCGGCCAGCCCGACCAGCTCGAGCAGCCGCAGCGCCTCACGCCGCGCCTCGGCCGGCTTCACCTTCTTCACGTGCACCGGGGCCTCGACCACGTTCTCCAGCGCCGTCATGTGGGGGAAGAGGTTGAACCGCTGGAACACCATCCCGATCCGGGCCCGCTGGCGGGCGATGTCGCGGTCCTTGCGGACGTGCAGCCGCCCACCCCGTTCCTCGACGCCGATCAGCTCGCCGTCCACCCAGATCCGCCCACCGGTGAGCTGCTCCATCTGGTTGATGAGGCGCAGGAAGGTCGTCTTGCCCGAGCCGGATGGCCCGAGCAGGCAGACCACCTCACCGCGGTGCACCTCGAGGTCGATGCCGTCCAGCACCCGGGTGCTGCCGAACTCCTTGATCGCGTTGACCGCCCGGACCAGCGGGGGTCCGGCAGGGGTGCTCTGCGACGTCACTGCGCTCCCGATCCGTTCGAAGCCACCGGCGCGACGACGGTCCGCCGCCGCGGGGTGGCGCTGGGGCTGATCCCGCGGCCGAACCGCCGCTCCACCCAGGTCTGGCCGACCATGAGGACGCTGCTCAGCGCCAGGTAGTACAGGGTCGCGCCCACCAGCACCGGGAAGGTCTGGAAGGTCCGCGACCCGATCGACTGCATCTGGAAGAACAGCTCGGTGGTCAGCGGCAGCCCGGTCAGCAGCGAGGTGTCCTTGAGCATCGAGATCAGCTCGTTGCCCGTCGGCGGGATGATGACCCGCATCGCCTGCGGCAGGATGATCCGCCGCATCGCCAGCCCGGGGGACATGCCGAGCGCCTGGGCGGCCTCCACCTGGCCGCGGTCCACGCTGAGGATGCCCGAGCGGGCGATCTCGGCCATGTAGGCCGCCTCGGAGGAGGCCAGGGCCAGCACCGCGCCGAAGTAGCCGCCGAAGACGGCGTAGGCGTCCAGGGTGACGAAGCGCCAGTCACCGCTCAGCCCGAGCGCGTCGATGATCAGCCAGTCGAAGGGGACGCCGAGGGAGACGCCCTCGGGGAACAGCGCGCCGAGCACGCCCATGGTGACGATGAGCACGTAGCGCGGGATCGCCCGGAAGAACCAGGTGTAGACCCAGGAGACGCCGCGCAGCACCGGGTTCGCCGAGAGCCGCATCACCGCCAGCAGCACCCCGCCCAGCACGCCGAAGACCATGCCGAGCACGGTGGCGCCGAGGGTGCCGATGAGCAGCCCGCGGATCACCGGCTCCTGGACCATCGCCTCGAAGACGAAGGGCCAGTTGTAGATGGGGTTGGTCAGCAGCAGGTTGAGCAGCATCGCGGTCAGCACCGCGATCACCGCCACCGCCACCCAGCGCCAGGGGTGGCGCACCGGGACGGCGTCGATCAGACCGGGACGCTCCTCGGCGTCCCCGGCCGGCGGGCGCGCCCGGTCCGGCTCGCTCATCTGAGCCTCCCGGGTCAGGGCTGGACGTCGAAGGTGTCGATGGCGCCGTCCTGCACGTTCCAGGCCTCCAGCGCGGCGGTGTAGCCGCCCTCGGCCTGCAGCTCGGTCAGCGCCTGGGCGATCGCCTCGGCGAACTCGCGCTCCTCGTTCGGCACCACGTAGCCGTAGGGCGCGGAGTCGTAGATCTCCCCGACCGTCTCCAGCTGGTCGCCGGTCTGCTGCACCGCGTAGGCGACCACGGGGGAGTCGGCCAGCATCGCGTCGGCCCGGCCGCCGGCCAGCGCGTTGGTGGCCTGGTCCTGGCCGTCGAAGGAGAGGATCTCCATCGGGTTGTCCCCGCAGGCCTCCTGCTTGACCGGCAGGTCCTCCTCCTGCTGCACGGTGCCGGTCTGCACCGCCACCACCAGCCCGCACGGGTTCTCCGGGTCGACGCCCTTCGGGTTGCCGGCCGCGGTGGCCCACTGGGTGCCGGCCTCGAAGTAGCTGACCATCGTCACCTGGGAGGTGCGCTCCTCGTTGACGGTGAAGCTGGAGACGCCGATGTCGTACTTGCCGCCCTGGACGCCGGTGATGATGGTGTCGAAGGCCGAGGGCTGGTACTCCGCGCGGACGCCGAACTTGGCCGCCACCTGGTCGAACAGGTCCACGTCCATGCCGATCACGGTCTCGCCGTCGGCGTCGAGGAACTCGTTGGGCGCGTAGGAGGCGTCGGTGCCGACCCGGATCACGCCGGAGTCGGCGACGCTCTGCGGCAGCGCCGCCGCCAGCTCCTCGTTGACCGTGGTCTCCGGCGCGCTCGACCCGCCGTCGGGCGCTGCGCCGCCGGTCTCGGGGCTGAGCGAGTTCGAGCCGCACCCGGCCAGGGTCAGCGCCAGGACGCTCATGGCGGAGAGGGCGATACGTCGGGTCTTCACGGGTGGCTCCTCGTCGTTCGTTCACTGCTGCGTCGACATCTTGTCACCAACCCGGTCGCCGGCGCCCCTCGCGGCCGGCCACGCCACCGGATCGACACCGATCCGTCACACGACGACCCGGCCGGGTCCCGCTAGCCTCGGTCGG
Source organism: Desertihabitans aurantiacus (assembly GCF_003344635.1). Classification (GTDB taxonomy): domain Bacteria; phylum Actinomycetota; class Actinomycetes; order Propionibacteriales; family Propionibacteriaceae; genus Desertihabitans; species Desertihabitans aurantiacus. The sequence continues at coordinate 12,936 of NZ_QPKK01000010.1, read as the reverse complement.
TGCCCACCTTCCGTGCCGTGCCCAGCGACCAGCCACCCGCGTCGGAGCTGCTGGCGGCGATGCTGGCCGAGATGGCCGAGCTCTACGGCGACATCACCCGGCCGGGGATGCCGTCGGCCACCGCCGCCGACTTCGCGCCCCCGGCCGGTGGCTTCCTCGTCGGCTTCGAGGGCGAGGAGGCGGTGTGCTGCGGCGGGTTCAAGCCGCTGCCCGACGGCACGTGCGAGATCAAGCGGATGTACGTGGTGCCCGCCGCGCGGGGCCGCGGGCTGGGGGTGGTGCTGCTGCGGGCGCTGGAGGACGCCGCCCGCGCCGCCGGCTACCGGGTGGCCCGGCTCGACACCGGACCCCGGCAGCCGGGCGTGGCCCGGATGTACCGGGCGCAGGGCTACCGCGACATCGCCAACTTCAACGGCAACCTGGTCGCGACCTACTTCGGCGAGAAGGACCTCACCGCCGAAGCGGCCTCAGACCCGACCGGCGCCGGCTGAGGGCTGGGCGCTGAACCAGCGCGGCTGCGGGTGGCCCGCGGCGGTCTGGTCGGCGGCCACCGCGGCCCCGATCTCCTCGGCGCGTCCGTGCTCGACGAGGGCGATGATGCAGCCGCCGAAGCCGCCGCCGGTCATCCGGGCCCCCAGCGCACCGTGCGCCCGCGCCGAGGTCACCGCGTCGTCGACGGCCGGCACGGTGATCTCGTAGTCGTCGCGCATCGAGACGTGGGAGGCGTCCAGCAGCGGGGCCAGCCCGGCCACGTCGCCGGCCCGCAGCAGCTCCACCGCCCGCAGCACCCGGTCGTCCTCGGTCACCACGTGCCGCACCCGGCGCCGCAGCACCTCGTCATCCAGCGCGGCCAGCGCCGCGTCGAGGTCGGTGACGTCGCGCAGCGCGGGCACCCCGAGCGCCCGGGCCGCCGCCTCGCAGCTGGCCCGCCGCTCGCCGTACTCGCCGTCGACGTGGGAGTGCGCCACCGCGGTGTCCAGCACCAGCAGCTCCAGCCCGGCCGCCGCAAGGTCGAAGGGCACCTGCTCCACCTCGCCGCTGCGGCAGTCCATGAACAGCGCGTGCCCGGCCCGGCAGAGGGTCGAGGCCGCCTGGTCGAGCAGACCGGTCGGGGCGCCGACGTAGTCGTTCTCGGCCCGCCGGGCCAGCCGGGCCCGCTCCAGCGGCTCGATCTGGAGGTCGTACAGGTCGGCCAGCGCCGCCAGCGTCACGCACTCCAGCGCGGCGGAGGAGGACAGGCCGGCCCCCACCGGGACGTCGGAGCTGATGACGAGGTCCGCGCCACCCACCTGGTGGCCGACCTCCCGCAGCACCCACACCACGCCGGCCAGGTAGGACTGCCAACCCGGTGAGCCCGGGACGAGGTCGTCCACGCCCAGCTCGTGCTCCTCGTCCAGGTCGACCGAGAGCAGCCGCCAGCGCTCGTCGTCACGCCGCCGCGCCGCCAGCAGCGCCCGCTGCGGCAGCGCGAACGGCATCACGAAGCCGTCGTTGTAGTCGGTGTGCTCACCGATGAGGTTGACCCGTCCGGGTGCGGCCCAGACGCCCTCGGGCGCCGTGCCGACCCGCTGGGTGAAGGCCTCCGACACGGTGGCGGGCGTCAGCGGGCGCGCCGCAGCGGTCTGCGTCACCGGGGACCTCCCTCAGGCCTGCAACGCGGACTGGACGAGCGCGCGCTGCTCGGTCTCGTGCACCTTCGCCAGGCCCACCGAGGGGGCGGCCGACGGCTTGCGGGTGTACGGGGTCAGGGTGATCCGGCGCCCGTCGAGGTGCTCGGCCACCGCGTCGGCCAGGTGGTAGGACATGAACGGCCAGGCCCCCTGGTTCTCCGGCTCCTCCTGCACCCAGCGGACGTCGGTGACGTGGCCGTAGCGGCGCAGCTCGGCGGCGATCGACTCGGCGGGCAGCGGGTAGAGCTGTTCGACCGCGACGATCGCGACCTCGCCCTCGCGGCCGGCCTTGGCCCGCTGCTGGACCAGGTCCCAGCGGACCTTGCCCGAGCAGAGCACCAGCTGCTGCACCGCCGACGGGTCGGTGATGGTCGGGTCGCCGAGCACCCCGCGCCAGCCGCCCTCGGTGAAGTCGGACGGGTCGGAGGTGGCGTGCTTGTTGCGCAGCATCGACTTGGGCGTCATCACCACCAGCGGACGGTGGTGCTTGCTCAGCGCCTGGGTGCGCAGCAGGTGGAAGTAGCTCGCCGGCGTCGACGGCGCCGCCACCGTGATCGCGCCCTCGGCGGCCAGCTGCAGCCAGCGCTCCAGCCGGGCCGAGGAGTGGTCGGGGCCCTGGCCCTCGTAGCCGTGGGGGAGCAGCAGCACCACACCCGACTTCTGGGTCCACTTGGCCTCACCGGAGGAGATGAACTCGTCGGTGATCACCTGGGCGCCATTGACGAAGTCCCCGAACTGGGCCTCCCACAGCACCAGCGCCTCCGGACGGGCCACCGAGTAGCCGTACTCGAAGCCGACCGCGCCGAACTCGCTGAGCAGGGAGTCGAAGACGAAGAACTTGCCCTGGTCGTCGGTCATGTTGCGCAGCGGCACCCAGGACTCGCCGGAGACCCGGTCGACCACCGCGGCGAACCGCTGGCTGAACGTGCCGCGACGGCTGTCCTGGCCGCTGAGCCGCACCGGACGCCCCTCGAGCAGCAGCGAGCCGAAGGCGATGATCTCAGCGGTCGCCCAGTCGATCGGGCCGGCCGTGATCGCACCGGCCCGGCGCTGCAGCTGGGGCAGCACCTTGGGGTGCACGGTGAAGTCGTCAGGCACGTTGGTGTAGGCGTCGGCGACCTGCTTGAGCACCTCCGGCGTGATCGCGGTGGTCTTCGACCCCTCGGCCTTGCGCGGGTACTCCGGCACCCGGCGGTAGTCGGGGTCGGCCGACTTGTCCTCGCGGACCTCGGCGAAGACGCTCTCCAGCCGCTGCTGGAACCGCTTGAAGACCGCCTCGCCGTCCTCCACCGAGATGGTCCCGCGACCGATCAGCGCCTCGGTGTAGAGCTTGCGCACCGAGCGCTTGGCCTCGATCAGCTGGTACATCAGCGGCTGGGTGAAGCTCGGGTCGTCGCCCTCGTTGTGCCCGCGCCGGCGGTAGCAGATGACGTCGATGACGACGTCCTTGTTGAACTCCTGGCGGAACTCGAAGGCCAGCCGGGCCACCCGCACGCACGCCTCCGGGTCGTCCCCGTTGACGTGGAACACCGGGGCGCCGACCGTCTTGGCCACGTCGGTGGCGTAGACCGAGGAGCGGGCCGCGGTGGGGGAGGTGGTGAAGCCGACCTGGTTGTTGACCACCACGTGCACGGTGCCGCCGGTGCGGTAGCCGCGCAGCTGGCTCATCTGCATGGTCTCGAAGACCACGCCCTGGCCGGCGAAGGCGGCGTCGCCGTGCATCAGCACCGGCAGCACCGGGAAGTCGTTGCCGCGGTCGAGGACGTCCTGCTTGGCCCGGGCGATGCCCTCCAGCACCGGGTTGACCGCCTCCAGGTGCGACGGGTTGGCCGCCACCGAGGTCTTGATGGTCTCCCCGTTCATGGCGCGGAACTCACCCTCGGCACCCAGGTGGTACTTCACGTCACCGGAGCCCTGGACCGTGCGCGGGTCGATGTTGCCGTCGAACTCGCGGAAGATCTGGGCGTAGGACTTGCCGACGATGTTGGCCAGCACGTTGAGCCGGCCGCGGTGCGGCATGCCGATGCAGACCTCGTCCAGACCGCTGTTCGCGGCCTGCTCGCACAGCTCGTCCAGCACCACGATGGTCGACTCGCCGCCCTCGAGGCTGAACCGCTTCTGCCCGACGAACTTCGTCTGCAGGAAGGTCTCGAAGATCTCGGCCTCGTTGAGCTTGTCGAGGATGCGCAGGTGCTCCTCGCGGGGCAGGTCGACGTGCGGACGCTCCACCCGCTGCTGGATCCACTCCCGCTGGGCGGGGTCGTAGATGTGCATGTACTCGATGCCGGTGGTGCGGCAGTAGGAGTCGCGCAGCACGCCGAGGATCTCGCGCATCTTCATCATCGGCTTCGCCCCGCCGAAGGAGCCGGTGGCGAACTCGCGGTCCAGGTCCCACAGCGTCAGGTCGTGGGTCTGGACGTCCAGGTCGAGGTGGTGGCGCTGGCGGTACTCCAGCGGGTCGGTGTCGGCCATCAGGTGCCCCGACGACCGGTAGGCCTGGATCATCTCGAAGATCTTGGCCTGCTTGGAGACCTGGTCCTCGTGGTGGCTCGACATGTCGGTGGCCCAGCGGATCGGGCTGTAGGGGATCCGCAGCGAGGCGAAGATCTCGTCGTAGAACCCGTCGGCGCCGAGCAGCAGCTGGTGCATCCGGGCCAGGAACTCACCGCTCTGCGCGCCCTGGATGATCCGGTGGTCGTAGGTCGAGGTGAGGGTGAGCACCTTGGAGACACCGAGGTCGTTGAGCCGCTCGGGGTCGGCCCCCTCGAACTCCGGCGGGTAGGCGATCGAGCCGACGCCGATGATGGCGCCCTGGCCCTGCATCAGCCGCGGCACCGAGTGGTTGGTGCCGATGGTGCCGGGGTTGGTCAGCGTGATGGTGGTGCCGGCGAAGTCCGACACCTCGAGCTTGCCGGCGCGGGCCTTCTGGACCAGCGACTCGTAGGCGGCCCAGAACTGGGCGAAGCTCAGCTCCTCGCAGCCCTTGATGCTCGGCACCAGCAGCTGGCGCTGGCCGTTCTTGCCCGGCAGGTCGATGGCCAGGCCGAGGTTGATCTGCTCCGGCTCGACGAGGTTCGGCTTGCCGTCGACCACCTCGTAGGCGTTGTTCATCGCGGGCACGTCGGCCAGCGCCTTGACCAGGGCGTAGCCGAGGATGTGGGTGAAGGACACCTTGCCGCCGCGGGCCCGGCGTAGGTGGTTGTTGATCACCACGCGCTGGTCGATGACCAGCTTCATCGGCAGCGAGCGGACGCTGGTGGCGGTCGGGACGCTCAGCGAGGCGTCCATGTTCTTGGCGGTGCGCATCGGGGCGCCCTTGAGCACGGTGCGCTTCGGCTCGCGCTGCTTCGACTCCGGCCGCACCATCGGGTTCGGCGGGTCGGCCGGGACGGCGCCGTGGCTGCCGGTCTTGGTCGGGCGGGTGTCCTTGACCTGGTTCGGGCGCTCCACGGTGGCGCGGCGCGGGCCCTCGCCGGAGGCGGACGGCTTGGCGCCGGCGTCGGCGGCGGGTGCGGCCTGGCGCGAGCCCTGCGGGGTGCTGCCGGTGGAGGCGGAGGCCTGCTTCGCCGGGGCGTCCTGGGCGGGGGCCTTCTGCGTGGGGGTCTTCTGAGCCGGGGCCTTCTGCGCGGGGGCCTCCCGGGTCGACGCCTTCTGCGCGGGGGCGTCCTGACGGGTGCCGTTGGAGCTGGCGGCGCCCTCGGACCCGTGCTCGGCGAAGTACTGCTGCCAGCTGGCGTCGACGGAGGTGGGGTCCTCACTCCACTTCTCGCGCATCATCTCCAGCAGCCAGTCGTTGGCTCCGAACTCGTCGGCGGGGTCCGTCGTGGATGGTTCAGTGGGTCCGGGCGCGGTGGCCACGATCGCCTTCTTCCGATGTCGAGCGAGTTGCGTCACGGTGTCGTCCGCGCCGGGAGGACGCGCCTCTCCGGCCCGGGAGCACCCTGTCGATGGTATCCGTACCCATCAGCAGAACTTCAGTCATACCAGTCGCTGTCTGGTCCGTGTCGGTGTGGCGCGACTCACGCCGCCACCGACCGCTCCGGCTCCGTCGCGGCGACCCTGCCGGTGAGGCGCCAGGCCAGCACCACGGCGGCCACGGCGAGGCCGAGCAGACCGACGTTGCGCAGCGCCAGCACGACCAGTGCGAGCGCCTGGGCGGGGCCCGGGCCGTCGTAGACCAGGGCGCCGTACATCACCGGGTAGACCAGGTGGGTCAGCGCGGTCAGCACCAGCGTCGCGCCCGCGAACCAGAGCACCGGACGCCGGTGCCGGCTCCCGGCCCCTGACGCCTCGGCCAGCATCACCGCCACCGGGCCACCCAGCCACAGCACGTACTGCGGGCTCAGCGTCTTGTTGGTGACGATCATCAGCGCGACCACCGCCGCCATCACCGTGGCGGCCGCCAGCCGGTCGGCCCGCCCGCTGCGCCACACCCGCCAGAACAGCACCGCCATCACCGCCAGCCCGACCACCATCGACAGGTTGGCCGCGGTGGTCCAGGCGCCGACCTGGGGACCGAAGACCTCGAAGGCCTGGTAGCGGGAGTAGCCCACGGTGTAGGTCTCCGGCGAGGTGCCGTGCAGCACCATCAGCACGGTCGCCCACACCGACTCCACCTGCAGCCCGCGGTCGGACTGCCAGGTCAGCGGGGAGACCAGCCGGTCCCAGCCGCCGACGACCAGGCTGACCAGGGCCAGCACCACCCCGGTGCCCGCGAACCCCGCCAGCGTCCGCCACCGGCGCTCGCCACCGAGCAGGGCGGGCACCAGCAGCGCCGGCCACAGCTTGATCGCAGCGCCCGCGGCCACCAGCCCGCCCGCGGTCGCCGGGCGACGCGTCGACCAGAGCAGGGCGACGCCGGCCAGCACCGCCGGCACCATGTCGAAGCGGAGCACCGCCAGCGGCCCGAGCAGCGGCACGAAGGCCAGCCAGAACAGCAGGGCGGTGGCCGGTGCGCCGGAGCGGTGCAGGGTGCGGGTCAGCCAGGCGTCCAGCGCGAGCATCGCCGCCACGAAGGCGACCAGGAACCCGACCTGGGTGCCCGCACCGGCCAGCCAGGGCACGGCCATCAGCGCGACCACCGGGGTGGGGTACTCCACCAGCGTGCCGGACACCCCGGCCTCGCCGAGCGCGTCGAGCTTGCCGAAGTAGTAGAGGACGTCGCCGGTGGCGATCCGCTCGAACAGCCCCCACACCGCCAGCACCAGCAGACGGGTGAGCAGCCAGGTCAGCCACACCCCGCCGGTCGGGATGGTGACGTCGCCGCGCCTCGTCGGCTCGGCAGTGGTCATCGGGTCCTTCGGCGGTGGACGGGTCGGCTGTCACGGCGCGAGGCCGCCGCGCGAACCGCGCGACGTGCATCTGCGCCCCCGGAAGGATTCGAACCTTCGCACCCGCCTCCGGAGGGCGGCGCTCTATCCCCTGAGCTACGGGGGCCCGGCGCTGAGAACAGCATCGGATCCGTCGTGACGGACCCGCGGGCGCCGGCGACGACATTAGCACCGGATCGTCCCGAGCGCCCACTCGACGCCCGGCGGGTCCAGCGGGCGGGTCGCCGGGTGCGGGCTTGCGGACGTCGGCCACAGTGGTCGTCATGACGCACATGCACGTGGCCGGCTCGATCCACGCCGACGCCGCCGCCGGGGCGCCGCACTGGCTGCGGGTGCCGCAGGAGGTCAACGCCCTCGTCCCGCAGCTGTGGAGCCGTACCACCCGCCGCGCCGAGGACGGCCGGCTCGAGGTGGGCGGGATCGCCGTCGCCGACGCCGTGGCCGAGGTCGGCACCCCCGTGTACCTGCTGGACGAGGTCGACCTGCGGGCCCGTGCCAAGGAGTTCGCCGAGGCCTTCGACGGGTGGCGCGTCTACTACGCCGGCAAGTCCTTCCTCTGCACCGCGGTCGCCCGCTGGGTGGCCGAGGAGGGTCTCGGCGTCGACGTCTGCAGCGGGGGAGAGCTCGCGGTGGCGCTGCGGGCCGGCGTCGACCCCGCGGTGATCGGGCTGCACGGCAACAACAAGTCGACCGCCGAGCTCGAGGCGGCCCTGGACGCCGGGATCGGGCGGATCATCGTCGACTCCGGCCACGAGATCGACCGGCTCGAGCGGCTCACCCGCGAGCGCGGCACGACCGCCCGGGTGATGGTGCGCGTCACCACCGGCATCGAGGCCCACACCCACGAGTACATCGCCACCGCCCACGAGGACCAGAAGTTCGGCTTCTCGATCGCCTCGGGCCACGCGATGGCCGCGCTGCTGCGCTGCCACGAGTCCGACACCCTGGAGCTGCTCGGCATCCACTCCCACATCGGCTCGCAGATCTTCGACACCCACGGCTTCGAGATGGCCGCGCGGCGGATCCTCGGGCTGCACGCCGACGTCCGCGACGCCACCGGGGTGGAGATGCCCGAGATGGACCTGGGCGGCGGTTTCGGCATCGCCTACACCACCCTGGACACGCCCTCGACGCCGGCGGAGCTGGCCGGCTCGCTGCGCCGCATCGTCGAGCACGAGTGCCGGGCCCTCGACGTCGCCGTGCCCGCGCTGTCGATCGAGCCGGGACGGGCCATCAGCGGCCCGTCGACGATGGCGGTCTACGAGGTCGGCACGGTGAAGCCGGTGGTGGTCGACCAGGGGGTCGAGCGGCTCTACGTCGCCGTGGACGGCGGGATGAGCGACAACATCCGTCCCGCGCTCTACGCCGCCGAGTACTCCGCCACCGTGGCCAACCGGGCCTCCGACGCCGACCCGCGGCTGGGCCGGGTGGTGGGCAAGCACTGCGAGGGCGGCGACATCCTCGTCCGCGACGAGTTCTTCCCCGCCGACATCGCCCCCGGCGACCTGGTCGCCGTGCCGGCCTCGGGTGCCTACTCCCGCTCCATGGCGAGCAACTACAACCACGTTCCCCGCCCGCCGGTGGTCTCGGTCCGCGACGGCCAGCTGCGCACGCTGGTGCGCCGGGAGACCCTCGACGACATCCTCGCCCTCGACGCCGGCTGATCCGACCGACTTCCGCCAACGCCCTGAGCCCGTCGAAGGGCTGCACCGTGCGCAGCTGGCCCACACGAAGCCCACGGTGCGGGTCTGCCCACATGGTGAAGATCCTCAGGCGGACGTCGGGTCAGCCGACACAATCTGGCGTGATGCCGTGCGCGACGCCCGAGTACACGAACGAGGACCACTGATGACCGCTGTCGACGACCGACCCGAGAGGCCCCTGCGGGTCGCCCTGCTCGGGTGCGGCACCGTGGGGGCCGAGGTGGCCAAGCTGCTGACGCACTCGGCCGACGACCTCGAGCAGCGGATCGGGAGGCGGGTCGAGCTGGCCGGGATCGCGGTCCGCCGGCTCAACCGCGAGCGTCCGGGCATCGACCCCGCACTGCTGACCACCGACGCGCTCGAGCTGGTGAAGCGTCCCGACATCGACCTGGTGGTCGAGGTGATCGGCGGGATCGAGCCGGCCCGCACGCTGATCCTCACCGCGCTGGAGCGCGGAGCCGCCGTCGTCACGGCCAACAAGGCGCTGCTCGCCGAGGACGGGGCGACCCTGTTCGCCGCGGCTGAGGCCGCCGGCACCGACCTCTACTTCGAGGCGGCGGTGGCTGGCGCCATCCCGATCATCCGGCCGCTGCGCGAGTCGCTGGTCGGGGACGAGATCACCTCGGTGATGGGCATCGTCAACGGCACCACCAACTTCATCCTCGACCGGATGCACACCGAGGGCGTCGGGTTCTCCGAGACGCTGACGCTGGCCCAGGAGCTGGGCTACGCCGAGGCCGACCCGACCGCCGACGTCGAGGGCTTCGACGCCGCCGCCAAGGCCGCGATCCTGGCCAGCCTGGCCTTCCACAGCCGGGTCCGCGCCGAGGACGTCCACCGCGAGGGCATCACCGAGGTCACCCGGGCCGACGTCTCCACCGCCGAGGCGATGGACTCGGTGATCAAGCTGCTGGCGATCTGCACCCTCACCGACGACCCCGAACCGCGGGTCTCCGTCCGCGTGCACCCGGCGATGATCCCCAACAGCCACCCGCTCGCCGCGGTCGGCGGCGCCTACAACGCGGTCTTCGTGGAGTCGCGCTCGGCCGGCCGGCTGATGTTCTACGGCCCCGGCGCCGGCGGCAGCCCGACCGCCTCGGCGGTGATGGGCGACCTCGTCACGGTGGCCCGCAACCGGGTCCGCGGTGCGTCCGGGCCGGGGGAGTCCAGCTACGCCCAGCGCCAGGTGGCCCCGATCGGCGACGTCGTCACCCGCTACCACGTCAGCCTGTCGGTGGCCGACGTCACCGGGGTGCTGGCCAGCGTCGCGCATGCCTTCGCCGAGCACGGGGTGTCGCTGCAGATCGTCCGCCAGGAGGGGGTCGGCCCGAACGCGACGGGGCCGACCGGCGACGCGGGCAGCGCCCGTCTCGTGATCGTCACCCACGACGCCCGGGACGCCGACCTGTCGGCCACCGTCGAGACGTTGCGTTCGCTGCCGGAGGTGCATGAGGTGATCAGTGTGATGCGGGTCGAGGGGGATCGCGGATGAGCGCCGTGCCGAGCACCGCCGGGCTGATCGAGCGCTACCGCGAGTGGCTGCCGATCGGCGCCGACGACCCGGTCGTCTCGCTGGGGGAGGGCAGCACGCCGCTGGTGCACGCGCCGCGGCTGTCGGAGCGGGTCTCCGGTGAGGTCTGGGTGAAGGTCGAGGGGGCCAACCCCACCGGCTCGTTCAAGGACCGCGGGATGACCGTCGCGGTCAGCCGCGCCGCCGCCGAGGGTGCGCAGGCCGTCGTCTGCGCCTCCACCGGCAACACCTCCGCCTCGGCCGCGGCCTACGCCGTCCGCGCCGGGATGCGTCCGGTGGTGCTGCTGCCGGCGGGACGGATCGCGAAGGGCAAGCTCGCCCAGGCGGTCGTCTACGGCGCCGAGATCGTCCAGGTCGACGGCAACTTCGACGACTGCCTCACCGTCGCCCGCAAGCTCGCCGAGCACTACCCGGTGGCACTGGTGAACTCGGTCAACCCCGACCGGATCGAGGGCCAGAAGACCGCCGCCTTCGAGGTGGTCGACGTCCTCGGCGACGCCCCCGACCTGCACCTGCTGCCGGTCGGCAACGCCGGCAACGTGTCGGCCTACTGGCGCGGCTACCGCCAGTACGCCGAGCAGGGGCTGAGCACCCGCACCCCGCGGATGTGGGGCTTCCAGGCCGCCGGTGCCGCACCGCTGGTGCTCGGCCACCCGGTGGCCGAGCCCGACACCGTCGCCACCGCCATCCGGATCGGCAACCCGGCCTCGGCCGACCTCGCCACCGCGGCCCGCGACGAGTCCGGCGGCCGGTTCGAGGCCGTCACCGACGAGGAGATCCTCGACGCCCAGGCCCTGCTCGCCGCCACCGAGGGCATCTTCGTCGAGCCGGCCTCGGCCTCCGGCGTGGCAGGGCTGCTCAAGCTGCACGCCGCCGGCGAGGTCGACCCCGGCCAGCGGATCGTCATCACCGTCACCGGCAACGGGCTCAAGGACATCGACACCGCCCTCTCCCGGCACACCCTGGAGACCACCACGGTGCCGGCCGACGTCGTCTCGGTGGCCGACCGGCTCGGGCTGGAGGGGTGACCCGCCGGGTCGAGCCCGGACGCCGCGTCGCGGTCCGGGTGCCCGCCAGCAGCGCCAACCTCGGGCCGGGGTTCGACAGCCTCGGTCTCGCCCTCGACCTGGTCGACGAGGTCGAGGTCACCGTGCTGGAGGACGGCTGCGAGGTCGTCGTCGAGGGCGAGGGTGCCGGCACCGTCCCGCGCGACCGCAGCCACCTCGTGGTCGCCACGCTGCTGGACGCCCTGGCCGGCTGGGACGTCGAGCTGCTCGGGCTGCGGCTGGAGGCCCGCAACGTCATCCCGCACGGACGCGGGCTCGGTTCCTCCTCGGCCGCGCTGGTGGCTGGGCTGCTGGCTGCGTGGGGGCTCGCGCACCCCGGCGTCCCGGTGGACCGGGACTGGCTGCTGCAGCGCTCGAACGCGCTGGAGGGCCACGCCGACAACGTGGCCGCCACCATCTGCGGCGGTCTGGTGCTGACCTGGTCCGACACCCCGGGCGGACGGGCCAGCGTGTGCAGCGGCCGCCTGGTCGAGGGGCTGCGGACGCTGGCACTGGTGCCCCGTTCGGTGGTGCTGACCGAGCACGCCCGGCGGGTGCTGCCGACCGAGGTGGCCCACCGCGACGCCGCCGCGAACACCGGACGGGCCGCGCTGCTGGTGCACGCGCTGGCCACCGACCCGGACCTGCTGCTGCCCGCCACGCGCGACTGGCTGCACCAGGATGCCCGGGCCGGGCTGATGCCCGAGGCCGACCGGCTGCGGCGGGCGCTGCGCGAGGCCGGCTTCGCCGCCGTCGTCTCCGGCGCCGGACCCACCGTCCTCGTGCTGGCCGGCGCACAGCACCACGAGCCGCTGCGGCAGTGGCTGGAGAGCGCCACGGGCCGTGAGCTGACCGACGGGTTCGCCGCGCTGCCGCTGGCCGTCGGTGGCGGCGCCGTCCTCGAGGTCGACCCCGTCCGGTGAGCCCGGCGCGCCGCGGCGTCGGAGTAGGTGGTTGCTTCGCCTCGGTGCTACCGTGGTCGGTGTTCGGACGGGCGACGTCTGCGTCGACACCGAGCAGCACCTCCCACGTCAGGTGCGACGCCGACCAGGGTCGGCGGCATCCCCACCTCAGATGCCTCCCCGAGGCCTGTGCGTCGGATGCAGGACGTGACGGCTCATCAGCAGCACTGGCTCGCCGTGCGGCGAGCCCCTCGATGCCCACCCGGGCACCGGGAGCTCGACGGCCCCTCCTGTGGGTCGCGAGACCCGCGTCGAAAGGACACCAGTGACCGACACCACCGACACTGCCCCCAGCACGTCCAGCGAGCGACAGAGCGGTCGCCGTCGCGGGAACGGTCTGGAGGCCATGTTGCTGCCCGAGCTCAAGCAGCTCGCGTCGTCCCTCGGCCTCAGGGGGACCGGCAGCATGCGCAAGGGCGCCCTGATCGAGGCCATCAAGGCCCAGCAGACCGGCGGGTCCGCCGCCGCCTCGGGCACCCGGGCGCCTCGCGCCCGAGCCGAGGAGGCCCCGACCAGCACCGCCACCGCCCCGGAGACGACCCGCCCCGAGGCGCCGCAGCCGGCGGAGAACGGTTCGGGCCGCTCCGGCGGTCGGGCCGAGCGCACCCGCGCCCAGCGCGCCGAGGAGACCGCGCCGGCCGCGCAGCCGACCCTCGAGGCGGCCAGCAACGGCGCCGACACCGAGTCGGGCCAG
>NZ_QPKK01000001.1 GCF_003344635.1 Desertihabitans aurantiacus | reverse complement strand
CCGGGGTCGGCTGCTGCCGGCGCTGGTGGCCGCCGCGGTCGTGGTCGCGCTGGCGCTGGGCGGCTGGGCGGCGGTGCTGCGCCAGCAGCTCGAGGACGCCGCCGTGGTGGCCGCGGAGGAGAGCGAGCTGCTCGCCGCCCCGGACGTCCGGGTGGTCACGATCGAGCTGCCCGACGGCGGTCGCGCCAGCTACGCGGTCTCCCGCGAGCAGGACCGGGCGATGCTGACCGCGCCGGTGCTGCCGGACCCGCCGGAGGGCCGGGCCTACCAGCTGTGGACGATGCAGCTGGACGAGACGGGTCGACCCGTGGCCGGCACCGTCGAGCCGCACGACGTCTTCACCGGCGGTCGGGACGTCCGGGTCTTCTTCGACGACCTGCGCGGCACGGACGCGTTGGCCATCACGGTCGAGGACGAGGCCGGCGCCACCAAGCCCAACCAGTCGACGATCTTCGGGATCGCCCCGGTCTGATCCGGTCCGGTCGCGTGCCGCGGCGGGCTGGGCGCGTCGAGGGGGCGGTGCTCAGATCCAGCCGTTGCGGCGGGCCAGGTGGACGGCCTCGTGCCGGTTCGCGACGCCGAGCTTGCCGACCACCGAGGACAGGTAGTTGCGCACCGTCCCGATCGACAGCGAGGCCCGCTGGGCGATCTCCTCGATCGGGTTGCCCTCGGCGGCCAGGGCCAGCACGTCGGCCTCCCGCGGCGACAGCGGGGAGTCGCCGGCACTGATCGCGTCGGCCGCCAGCTCGGGGTCGACGTAGCGTCCGCCGTCGGCGACGGTGCGCACCACCGAGGCCAGGGTCTGGGCGCTGACGGTCTTCGGCAGGAACCCGCGGACGCCGACGGCCAGGGCGTTCTTGAGGTAGCCCGGACGTCCGTGGGAGGTGACGATGACGCACCGGCAGTCCGGCACCTCGACGGCCAGCCGCTCCGCCACCTCGATGCCGTCCAGCTTCGGCATCTGCAGGTCGAGGACGGCCACGTCGGGCCGGATCTTGCGTGCCACCACGACCGCCTCCTCCCCGTGCGCGGCCCGGCCGACCACGTCGATGTCGTCCTCGAGGTCGAGCAGGCTCGCGAGGGCGTCACGGATCAGGCCCTCGTCGTCGGCCAGCAGGACGCGGATGGTCATCGGGCACTCCCTCCGGTGGTGCTGACGGAGCTCGGCGCCGGCTCGGCGTCCGGTGCTCGGGACGGCTCGGTGGGACGGGCCGGCGCGCCCCCCGCCACGGCCGGCACCCGCGCGAGGAGCACGAACCGGGCGTCCTCGCGGCGGTGCTGCAACGACCCGCCGACCGCCTCGAGCCGCTCGGCCATCCCCACCAGGCCGTGCCCGCCGCCGTCCGGGTCGGCGGTGCCGTCCGTGGCCACCCGCACGCCGTCGTTGACGACCTGCAGCTCGACCACGGGCGCCGGGCCGTCGTCCAGCACCCGCACCACGATCCGGGCGGTGCGGGCCCGGCTGTGCCGGATGACGTTGGTGACGGCCTCGCGCACCACCGCACCCAACGCCGCGCCCGCCTCCGCGCCGACCCTGCCCTCCGGCAGCTGGTCGACCACGCGGCAGTCGATCCCGGCCGAGGCCAGCAGCGACCGCGCGCCGACGAGCTCCTGCCGCAGGTCGGAGCTGCGGACGCCGGCGACGATCCGCCGGACCTCCTTGCCGGCCTCGTCGGCCACGGCCCGGACGGCGGCCATCTCCTCCGCGGCCCGCTCGCCCCGGCCCCGCCGCGCCAGCTCGGCGGCCAGCTCGCTCTTCACCGCCACGGTGGCGAGGGTGCGTCCGAAGACGTCGTGCAGGTCGCGGGAGATCCGCAGCCGCTCCTCCGCGATGGCCAGCTGGGCCGACTGGCCGCGGGCCTCGTCGAGGGCGTAGACCACCCCGAGCATCCAGCCGGTCAGCCAGACGGTGGCGGCGACCACGGTGAACCCGAAGGTGGCGACGGCCATCCCGCCGACGATCGCCGGCAGGTCGTCACCGCCGAACGGCGTGATCACCGCGAGCGCGGCGAGGCTGACCAGCACCGGGACGGCCGAGACCACCCACCAGGGCAGCCGGGGCGCGAAGGCGCAGACGGCGAAGGTCGCGACCACCAGCACGACCATCGGCCAGGCGCTGCGCGGCCAGCCCATCATCACCGGGGCGAGCACCACGATGGCCACGGTGAGCACCAGCCAGGCGACCAGCCACGGCCGCAGCCGCCGCGGGAGCGGCTCTGCCCGACGCAGCGTGCGCAGCGACCACCGCAGCCAGCCGAAGTTCGTCCCGGTGTGCACCACGACCAGCCCCAGCAGGGCCACCAGCGGCCACCCGCTCTCGGGCGCGGCCGTCAGCAGCGAGAGGGCGGTGAAGAGCTCGGTGAGCAGCATCAGGTACACCGACCAGTGCACGTACAGCACGAACCGGCCGGTGCTGCGCTGCAGGGCGCCCGTGCTGGTGCTCACGGACGCATCCTGCCACCGTCGCCCGACGGCATCCGGTGACGCACGTCACCGGCCGCGCGGGAGGGGCTCAGCGAGCCCGCCGGCCGCGACGGGCGCGCAGGTAGTCGCTGACCACGTACTCGCCGAGCCGGCCGAGCGAGGGGGCCAGCACCCGTCCACCGCAGCGGCGCGCGACGGCGTCCAGGAAGCGCTCCAGGCTCGGGTCGTCGCCGAGCCGGAAGAAGTTCAGGCTGGCTCCGGTGCGGGTGAGCAGGTCGACCTGCTCCAGCGTCGCCCGCAGCGTCTCCCGGCTGGTCGGCCAGTCGAAGACAGGGGTGCCGTCGGGCTCGAGGTGGGCGGTCGGCTCGCCGTCGGTGACGACCAGCACCACCGGCTCGGCCTCCGGGTGGCGGCGGACGTGCCGGCCGGCCAGCATCAGCGCGTGCGCCAGGTTGGTGCCCTGCACCCACTCCGGCTCGGCCTGGGCCAGCTGCAGCGGGGTGAGCCGGCGCGCCATCAGGTTGAAGCCGATGATCTCCAGCGCGTCGGTGCGGAATCGGGTGGAGATGAGGTGCGACAGCGCGAGCGAGGTCTGCTTCATCGGGCCCCACCGGTCGGCCTGGATCATCGAGAACGACAGGTCCACGCACAGCGCCACCGCGGCGGTGGTGCGCCGCTCGGTCTCGGCGACGACGAAGTCCTCCGGGGCGAGGGTGAGGGCGGCGGTGGTGGATCGCCCTCCGACGGGCTCAGGGCGTTGGAGCCGGCCAGGTGCACGCGTGGGGGTGGATCGCCCTTCGACGGGCTCAGGGCGTTGGGGCAGGATCGGCTCAGGGCGTTGGGTGCGGCCAGGTGCGTGGGGGCGGGAGGCGTCCTCGCCGGCGCGGCGGGCGACGGCGTTGATGACGGTGCGGACGGCGTCCACCGGCTGCTCCCCGCCCAGCTCCCAGGGCAGGAAGGCGCCGGTGCGCTCGTCGGCGGCGCCGGTGCGGCGGTCCTCGTGGGCGCCGGTGCGCTGCGCCTCGAGGGAGGAGAAGATCTGCTTGAGCGCGGTCTGACCCATCCGGCGCAGCGCCTTGGGGCTGAGCTGCAGCCCGTCCTCGCCGCGGTGCAGCCAGCCCTGCCGCTCCAGCTCCTGCTCCAGCCGGCGCAGCTGCTCGAGGTCGCGGACGGCCCCCGCACCGAGCTGGCGCTCCACGGCGTCGACGTCCACGTCGTCCAGACCGGCGCCGGCGTAGTCCTGGCCGAGCTGGGCCTGCAGCGACTCCAGGTCGGCGAGGTCGGAGACCACCCCGACCGCCTCGCCGTAGCCCAGCCCCTCCTCGCCGTCGACTCCGAACCCGCGACCGCGGAACATGCCGGGGCGCAGGCTCTGCAGGGTGTCGCGGAGCTGCCCGAGCTGTTCGGCCAGCCCGCTGTCGCCCATCGCCTGCTGCACCAGCTCGCCCAGCTCGGCCCGCTGCTCGGGGGTGAGCGAGCGCATCATCCGCTCGGCGGCCGCCTGCTGACGGGCCAGCGACTCGATCAGCTCGTCGACGTCGGCGGGGGCGTCGGGGAAGAAGTCGCCGTGCTCGGCCATGAACTCGGCGAACTGCTGCTCGGTGTCCTCGCCGCGGGCGTGGGCGGTGAGCAGGTCGTTGAGATCGGTGAGCATGTCGCGCAGCGCCTGCGAGGCGGCCGGGTCCTGACCCTGCAGGGCCTGCTTCAGCCCGGCGAACTGCCGGTCCAGCACCTGCTCGCGCAGCATCCGGGTGATCTGCTCGTAGGTCTCGCGGGCCTCGGGCGAACGCCACTGGTAGTCCTTGAGCTGCTGGACGGCCGCCGCGGGGCTGTCAGGCAGCGTCGCGAGGTCGAGCTCGGCCAGCCGGGCGTCCTCCCCGGGCTCCTCGGCCAGGGCGTCCCGCTCGGCGGCCAGCGCCTGGTCCAGCGCGGCCCGCACCTGGTCGAGGACGCCGCCGAGGTTGCCGCGGCGCCGCAGCTCCCGGCGGCGCTCGGCGATCCGGCGGCGCAGGTCGTCCAGGCCCGGCGTGCGGTCCAGCCCGCGGCGCAGCAGGTCGTCGAGGGTGTCGCGCAGGCTCTCCCCGCCGAGCACCCGCTGGCCCAGCTCGTCCACCACCCGACGCAGGTCGAACGGCGGCGCGAGCGGGTCGGGGCCGTCGTGCCACGCCGAGTAGGACCAGCGGTCGCGCCGGGCCACGTCAGCCGCCGTAGATGGTGCGGGCGCGCGGTCCGCTGTCGATGACGGCCTTGGACAGCCGGCGGGTGAGGTAGAGGCCCTCGCAGACCAGCTCGATCGCGGCCGCCGCCTGCCCGGGGGAGACGGTGTCCTCCGACACCCCGAGGGCGTTCAGCACCTGGGCCAGCCCCGGCACCTGGTCGAACTGGTCGAGCAGCTGGCCCGAGGTGACGAGGGCCCCGGTCTCGATGCTGACGTCGGCGTCCTCCTCGGCGCTGGCGAACCGGTCGGTGAAGCCGGACAGGTCGAGCCCGGCCAGCCGGTCGCGGTAGACGGTGACGGTGGCCATCCGCAGCAGGTGCTCCACCACCTCGTCCTCGCGGCCCTCCTCGCCCATCTCGAACTCGAGCTTGCCGCGCAGCGCCGGCAGGACGCCGGAGAGGTCACCGATCCGCGCCACCGGGAACGGGTCGCCGGTGATCGCCGCCCGCCGCAGCGCCGCACCGGACAGCGCCTCGGCGGCGGCCACCCCGTAGCGGGCGGAGACACCGGAGGCCTGGTCGACGGCGGTCGAGCCGCGGAGCTGCTCCACCAGCCGGGCGACCACCTCGAGCAGGTGCTCGGGCACCTGGCCGACCACCTCGGCGCCGTCCTCGTCGACGGCCCGGGCCAGCTCGGCCTCCTGCCGGATCAGCGCCACCTCGTCGGCCACCTCGAGCGGGTAGTGGGTGCGGATCTCGGCGCCGAAGCGGTCCTTGAGCGGGGTGATGATGCGGCCGCGGTTGGTGTAGTCCTCGGGGTTGGCCGAGGCGACCACCAGCAGGTCGAGCGGCAGCCGCAGCGCGTACCCGCGGATCTGGATGTCGCGCTCCTCCAGCACGTTGAACAGCCCCACCTGGATCCGCTCGGCCAGGTCGGGCAGCTCGTTCAGCCCGAAGATGCCGCGGTGCGCGCGGGGCAGCAGCCCGTAGTGCACGGTCTCGGGGTCGCCGAGCGAGCGTCCCTCGGCCAGCCGGGTGGGGTCGATGTCGCCGATGAGGTCACCGATGCTGGTGTCGGGGGTGGCCAGCTTCTCGGTGTAGCGCTCGTCGCGGTGCAGCCAGTCCACCGGCAGGTCGTCACCGAGCTCCTCGACCAGCCGTCGGCTGCCGATGGTGACCGGGTCGAAGGGGTGCTCGTGCAGCTCCGAGCCGGCGATCACCGGCGTCCACTCGTCGAGCAGGGAGGCCAGGGTGCGCATCAGCCGGGTCTTGCCCTGGCCGCGCTCACCGAGCAGGACGACGTCGTGGCCGGCCAGCAGCGCCCGCTCGACCTCGGGCAGCACCGTGTCGTCGAGCCCGACCAGCCCGGGCAGCGACCGGTCGCCGGCCCGCAGCCGGCGCAGCAGGTTGCCGGCGATCTCGGCCTTGACGGAGCGGAAGGTGTGCCCGGACGCCCGGAGCGCGCCGAGGGTGGTGGGTGCGGGCTTCATCTCTGACCTCCTCGCAGGAACGGACGTCTGGAAATCTAACCCCGCCCTCCGAACGCGGGTGCGGCCGCCGTCGGCCGTCTGGTCGCTACGCTGCCGACGGTGTGGCCGACGGAGGAGAGCTGGCGTGCGACCGTGCCCGGGCTGGTCGCCCGGTACGCGGAGCGGTGGGGGCTGACGCTCGGGGAGGACCACGTCGGTGGCACCGCCTCGCGGGTGGTGCGGGCCCGGACCGCCGACGGCGTCGACGCGGTGCTCAAGGTGTCGCTGCCGCACCGCGAGGCCCGCGGTGAGGCGGCGGCCCTCAGGTGGTGGGACGGCGACGGCGCGGTCCGGCTGCTCGCCGAGGACCCGGACGACCCGTACGCGCTGCTGCTCGAGCCGTGCGTGCCCGGCACCCGGCTCAGCGACCGGCACGACCTGCCGGCCGAGCAGCGGCTGGAGATCGCCGCCGGGTTGCTGACCCGGCTGTGGGGCCACGGCGTGCCGCCGGACCACCCCTTCGAGCGGGTCGACGACGTCGCCACCGAGTGGGCCGACCTGCTGGAGGAGCGGATGCGCACGCTGCGGCCGTCCTACGACCCCGGGCTGGTCGCCTCCGGTGCCCGGCTGCTGCGCGAGCTGCCGGGCACCGCCGGTCGCGAGGTGGTCGTGCACGGTGACTTCAACCCCGGCAACGTGCTGCAGTCGACCCGCGAGCCGTGGCTGGTGATCGATGCCAAGCCGATGGTCGGCGACCCCGGCTACGACCTCTCGCCGCTGCTGATGCAGGTCGACGACCCGTTCGGCCACCCCGACCCGGCGGCCGTGCTCGCCGACCGGGTCGGGCTGCTGGCGGGGCTCACCGGGGAGCCGGTCGAGCGGCTGCACGCCTGGTCGGCCGCCCGGCTGGTCGAGGCCGCGCTCTGGTACGCCAGCCGCCACGAGCCCGGACCCGGCGCGGACTGCCTGCGGCGGGCCGGGCTGACACTCGACCTGCTCGGCTGACGACCAGGCCACGGGTCGACGGCCACGCCGGGCCCGGGTGTCAGCCCGCGGAGCGGGGCGTGCGGCTGGGCTCGGTGCCCGCGGCCGGGTCCGCGGTGAGCGGGAGACCCTTGCGCCGCGCCCACAGCCACACACCGGCGGTGGTCAGCGAGACCAGGACGATCGGGATCAGGATGATGGCACCGCCGGAGCCGGCGCTGCGGTCGAGGACGAACTCGCCGGTCAGGAACGAGGCCACCATGAAGGTGATCGAGTTGTTGACCGCGTGCAGGACGACCGCGGCCTCGATCCCGCCGGTGCGCCAGGTGATCAGCGTGAACGCGGTGCTGAGCACGAGGTAGTAGGCGATCAGGGTCCAGTCGGACGAGCCGTGCGCCCAGGCGAACAGCACGCTGGGCGGCACCAGGGCGAGGACGAAGGCCGCCCCCCGGTGACCGGTGAAGGAGGCGAAGCTGCGGGCCAGCAGACCGCGGGTCGCGTACTCCTCGCCGGCCGACTGGAGCGGGGTCGTGAGCACGGTGACCAGCAGGAGCACCACGGTGGTGGCGACGGTGGCCGGCTCCGGGCCCACGCCGATCGCCCTCGGGTCGATCAGGTAGAGCACGATCGCGTACACCACCCAGATCGGCGTCAGGACGGCCGCCACCCGCAGCGCCAGGCCCCAGCGGAACCGGCCGTGGATGGAGTGCAGGAAGCGTGCGGGCTGGCCGAAGAGCAACCGCTGCAACCCGAGGGAGATGGGGATCATCAAGCCGAGGGCGATGTTCTGCACCAGGAACAGGGCCGGCGTGAGGATGACCGTGGACGTGTCAGTCGGTACCAGGTCCAGGCCGAAGGTGCTCGACAGCAGGAAGATCATCCCGCCGAGCACGATGTTGACCACACCGTAGGCGATGAGCACCAGCACGATGGCGAGGGCCGGACGCCACCAGCGGGTGCGCGGGGTGCGGAGGAAGTGGTGGTAGGGCGCCGGGCCGGTTGGCAGCGCGGAGCCGGTCGGCGCCGGGACGCCGTCGCCGCCGGCGGACGACGGTCGGGTGGGTCGGGTCGGGGTCGGTGAGGACATGTCCCCAGGCTCACCCCGGGTCGGGCGTCCCACCAGAGCCGTCCGTCATGGCGCTCGGTGCGCCCACTCACCCCCGCGGCAGGACGACTGTCACAGTGTGCTGGGAACACACCCTGACCAGGCGATCCGCCAGCTCGGACCGCGTTCGAGGGCGACGCTACGGCTCAGCCGACGGCCGCCGGGTCGGCGGCGACCGGCAGCCTGCGGCGACGCGCCCACAGCCACACGCCCGCGGTGGTCAGCGTCATCAGGACCATCGGGATCAGCAGGGCCGGCCCTCCCGCGCCGACGCTGCGGTCGAGGACGAACTCGCCGGTGAGGAAGGAGGCCACCATGAACAGCGTCGAGTTGTTGACCGCGTGCAGGACGACCGCCGCCTCGATCCCACCGGTGCGCCAGGTGAGCAGCGTGCAGGCGGCGCTGATCACCAGGTAGTAGACGATCAGGATCCAGTCGGCCGAGCTGTGCGCCCAGGCGAACAGCACGCTGGCCGGCACCAGGGCGAGCACGAACCCCGCCGCCGGGTGGCCGGTCACCGAGGCGAAGCTGCGGGCCAGCAGCCCCCGCGCCACGTACTCCTCACCGGCCGACTGCAGCGGGGTGGTGAGCACGGTGATCAGCAGCAGCACCACGGTCGTGGCGACGGTGGCCGGCTCCGGGCCGATGCCGAGCGTCCGGGGGTCGATGATCGCGAGGACGATCGCGTACACCACCCAGACCGGCGTCAGGACGGCCGCGAGCCGCAGCGCCAGGCCCCAGCGGAAGCGTCCGTGGATCGAGTGCAGGAAGCGGGCGGGCTGGCCGAACAGCCAGCGCTGCAGCCCCATCGAGACGGGGATGAGCAGGCCGAGGGCGAGGTTCTGCACGAGGAACAGCGCCGGAGTCAGCACCAGAGGGCCCTCCCCGCTGGGCACCAGGTCCAGCCCGAAGGCCCCGGACATCAGGAACAGCGCGATGCCGAGGCCGATGCTGAGCGCGAAGTAGGCGGCGACCAGCAGCACCACCGCCAGCAGCGCGCGCCACCAGCGGGTGCGGGGGGTGTGGAGGAAGGAGTAGTAGGACGTCGGGCCGGACGGCATCGCCGAGGGCTTGGCAGCGGGGTCGGCGGTGGCCGGCGGGCGGAGGTCGGAGGTCATGGTGCGCCCGCCCCCGGTGGTCAGGCGGTCGGGTCGGCGGCGGTGGCGAGACCGCGGCGGCGGGACCAGACCCAGATGCCGGCGGTGGTCAGCGCCATGACCGCGAGCGGGACCAGCATGATCGGCCCGCCGGTGCCGGCGCTGCGGTCGATGACGATCTCGCTGGTGAGGAAGGCGGCGACCGCGAACAGGGTGGTGTTGTTGACCGCGTGCAGCACCACGGCCGCCTCGACGCCGCCGGTGCGCCAGGTGACCAACGAGCAGGCCAGCCCGAAGCCGAAGTAGTAGGCGGCCAGCGTCCAGTCGCCGGCGCCGTGGGCGACCATGAACAGCAGGTTCGCCGGCACCAGGGCGAGCACCAGCGCCGCGGTCGGGTGGCTGGTGAAGGAGGCGAAGCTGCGGGCCAGGATGCCGCGGGCGGCGTACTCCTCACCGGCGGCCTGCAGCGGCGTGGTGAGCAGCGTGATCAGCAGCATCACGGTGGTGCTGACCAGGGTCGCCGGCGCCCCGCCCGCCCCGGCCATCTCCGGGGCGAAGAGGGTGAACCCGATCGCGTACACCGCCCACAGCGGCAGCAGCACCGCCGCGAGCCGCAGCGCCAGGTTCCAGCGGAAGCGACCGTGCACCGAGTGCAACCAGCGTCCGGACTGGCCGTGCAGGAGGCGCTGCAGGCCGAGCGACACGGGGATCAGCAGCGCCAGGGCGATGTTGTTGACCAGGAGCAGTGCGGGCGTCATGGTCATCGTCGACCCGTCCACGGGCACGAGATCGAGACCGGCCACCAGCGAGACGACCACCAGCGCCATGCCGAGACCGAAGCTGATCACCAGGTAGGCGACCACCAGCAGCACGATGGACAGCGCGGCGCGCCACCAGCGGCTGCGAGGGGTGCGGAGGAAGTGGTGGTACGGGGTCGGGCCGGTCGGCAGGGCCGACGTGTCGACGGGAGCGGGCGGCTGGGGGGCCGGGTGCACGTCGCGCAGCGGACGGGTGGAGGAGGGCAGCGTCTCGGACATGACTCCAGCCTCCGGCCGCGGCGGCGCCGGCGGCAGGGCGTCAGCTCACCGGGAACGGTGCGTCGCTCATCCCCGCAGCAGGACGGACGTCATGCCCGGACCGGCTCGCGGGAGGGGTCAGTCGTCGCCCTGGTCGTCGGCGTCGTCCTCGGCGTTGTCGTCCTGGCCCGCCTCGTCCCCGGCCTCGTCGTCACCGCCGTCGTCCTGACCGTCGTCGTCGCCACCGTCGTCGCTGCCGCCGTCCTCCTGCTGCTCGGTCTGCGGCACCACGGGTGCCTCGCCGCCGCAGGTGCTCAGCACGGTGAGCAGCGCCAGCGCGAGAGCGGCGAGTGCGGTGCGGATCATCAGCGGGAGGGTCATGGGTGCTCCTCGGCGGCGGTCGGAGGTCTGCGACGCTAGCACGGTGACCGGACGACTGACCCGCTTCACGGCCGACGGCCTCACCTTCGAGGTCCGCGACGAGGGCCCGCTGGACGGCCCGGTCGTCATCGCCCTGCACGGGTTCCCGCAGACCTCGGCGAGCTGGGCGGGCGTCGTCCCACACCTGGTGGCCGGTGGCTACCGGGTGCTGGCGCCGGACCAGCGCGGCTACTCACCCGGGGCCCGACCGGCCGACGTCGCCCGCTACGACCTGGCCCTGCTGGTGGCCGACGTGCTGGCCCTGGCCGACGCCGCCGGGGCCGACCGCTTCCACCTGGTGGGCCACGACTGGGGCGCCGCCGTCGGCTGGACGCTCGCCGGCAGGCACGCCGACCGGGTGGCCAGCCTGTGCGCGGTCTCGGTCCCGCACCCGGCGGCGTTGTCCCGCTCCTTCCTCGGCACCCAGGCACTGCGCTCCTGGTACGTGCTGGCCTTCCAGGTGCCCGGTCTGGCCGAGCGGGTGTTCCGGGCGCGTGGCGGGGCGGTGGTCCGCACGATGCTGGCCCGCACCGGCATGCCGGAGCCGGAGGCGGCGGTACGGCTGCTCGCCGACCCGGACACGGCCACCGGCGCCGTCAACTGGTACCGCGCCCTCCGGCTGCCCGGGCGGCTGCGGACGGGGAGGATCGGCGTACCCACCCTCTACGTGTGGAGCGACCGAGACCCCGCCCTGGGCCGGCGCGCGGCGGAGGGCACCGCCGTCTTCGTCGACGGGCCCTACCGGTTCGTGGCGCTGCCCGGCGTCTCGCACTGGGTGCCGGAGGAGCGGCCCGACGAGCTCGCCGGCCTGCTGCTGGAGCACCTCGACGCGCACCCGCTCGAGCGCTGAGCCGACACCGCGCCCCGCGCGCCATAGGGTCGCGGGCGTGAGCCGCACGATTCCCGACGAGGACGCCGCCCGTTCGGACCACGGGCCGCTGGCGCCGCGGCGCGGGCCCCTCGTCGCCGTCCTGCACGTGCTGTTCGGGGTGGCTGGGTTCGGCCTGGGGCTGCTGCCCTGGCTGGTCACCGGGCTCCGGCTCCCGCTGCAGAACCTGTGGGCGGTGGAGGTGCTGCCGGAGCAGATGCCGCGTGTGCTGCTCCCCTTCAGCCAGTACGCGCTGACGCTCGTCCTCGGCCTCGTCGTCACCGGGGCGGCGGTCGTCGGTGCCCTCGCCCGGCTCGGCCGCGGGGGACGGGCCCGGGTGGCACTGCTCGCCGGGTCCGGCTGGTTCGTCGCGGCCGTCCTCGCCACGGCACAGACCGCGCAGGTGGTGGCGGACGGTCTGGCCGACGACCCGCGGGCCGACCTCTACCTCGCCGCGCTGCTCGCGGTGACGACCGTCGCCGTCGTGCTCGGGCTGGTCGTGCTGGTCCTGCTCGCGGTGGCGCCGCCGGCCGGGGCCGCGGTCGGCGGGGCGTTCGCGGCGCTGGCCGTCGGCATCTGGGTGAACGCCCTGGTGGCGCCGTTCGGCAGCATCGCCTCGGACTGGCAGACCGCGCTGCTGGGCGGGGCCCGCTGGGTGCCCGCGGTGCTGGTCGGGCTGGTGCTGGCCTGGTGCGGTGTCTCCTCGGTCGGCCGGGTGGTCGCCTGGCTGGTCGACCTGGCGCTGCTGTGGGTGGTTCCCGCCGGGCTGACCGCGGTCTCCTACGCGACCGGCTCACGGGTGCTGCTGGGCCAGCCGGCCGAGGCCGTCGCCGCCGGTCTGCAGGTGTTCGGCGCCGCGCTCACCACCGCCGGCGTCTCGTGGCAGCTGGTGCTGGTCGCCCTGGCGGTCGCCCTCGCGGGCCTGCTGCTGCGTCGTGTCGGCTGGCTCCGCGGACGGGCCACCACCTGTTCGGTCCGCACGGACCGCTGAACCAGGGCCCCGGCCTTCCGGGTCCACCGCAGTCGTCCCTACGGGTGTTCAGTCGCTGACCCTCGACCTAGCCTGCTCGCATGCCCGGATCGAGTGACCCGATCGTGGCGGCCATCGCCGAAGCCACCCTCGCCGCAGAGCTGGACGGGGTTCGCATCGTCGGGATCGACGGCCCCTCCGGCTCGGGGAAGAGCACCCTGGCCGTCCCCCTCGCCCGGGCGCTCGATGCGCCACTCATCCCGGTCGACGACTTCGTCTCCTGGAACGACTTCGCCGGGTGGTGGCCACGCTTCGAGCAGCAGGTGCTGGACCCGCTGTTCGATGGTCGGGACGTCCGCTACCAGCAGCGGGACTGGACCGACTGGACCGGCGACACCCTGGGTCCGTGGCGAACCGTGCCGTGGGCTCCCGTGGTCGTCGTCGAAGGGGTGACCTGCACCCGCGCTGCGATCTCATCGCGCCTCGCCTGCCGGGTGTGGGTCGAAGCTCCGCCAGCGGACCGGCTGCGCCGTGGCCTCCAGCGGGATGGGCAGGAGCACCGGGGCCTGTGGGAGCGGTGGATGCGGGAAGAAGCGTCCTTCTTCGCGAGCGACGGCGCAGCCGGACGCGCTGACTTCCGGGTGAGCGGTATCCGCTGACCCTGAGCCGCTCCGCGGTCGCCATCGTGCGCTTGGTGTTTCGAGCTGGGGTCTCGATCAGCCGTGGATGAGCGTGCTCCCCAGACCGCCTGCCGTTGTGTCAGTCGGCGATCCTCGACCCCGCGCAGCATCCAGATCGGCGTCGAGCCACATGCGAAGCGAGGCGGGCTCGATCTGTACGCGAAGTTCCCGTCGAGCAGTTCAGCGACACTGAGCAAGCCACCGAGGCCCCGGTAGACGAACAGGCGCCACCGCCAGTCATCCTCAAGTGCGTACGCTCTCGTATGCGCTGAGGAACGCCTCGGTCACTGTTGTCGAGCTACTGAGCACCGACAGAGCTTTGACAAGGTCGAAGACCGGGTCCCACTCCCTCACCATCTCGAAGTCGATGATGAACGGGGTGCTGGCGTCGGAGAAGAGGACGTTTCCCAGGTGCAGGTCCCTATGCACCAGGGACGGGCGCTCGATGCCGATGCTGCTGGTCAGGCGCCGGAGGCGATCAGCTGCCCGCTCTGCGAGCTGAGCTGCCTCATCCGCTCCGTTGACGGATCGATCTGCGTTGGACACCTCGTCGGCGGCGATGTCGATCGTTCGCAGTCGACCTCTTCCCACGACGCGTGAAGCCCTCCTGCACCGTCGATCCATTCGACGTCAGGCTCCACAGGCACCGCATGCAGGCTGTGCCGTGGTCGCCCCGAACAACTCGACATGACCCAGCTTGGCGTCGAGTCCGGCGCTGCCAGCAACTGAATCAGCCAGAGACCGACCCGGCCAGAACTGCAGAATGGAAACCTGTCGCCCCCCGAAGTCCTCAGCTGCCCGGTCGAGGGCGAGTAGCCGCGGCGTGGGGAAGCCGCACGCAGCCATGAGTGTGTGCGCGTGCGTAACCGTCGATCTGTCGAGGATCCTCCTCGGGGATATTCCTGACTTTGACCAGGACCTGCTCACCCTCACCGGAGAGCCGCCACACGTCGTTGGCGTACCCGCTGGCTCCGGAGATCACGTGACAGCTCTGCCAGCGCAACTCCCGGCAGGTGAAAGCAACCACGCGGTCTCGCAGCCCCATCTCGCGATCCACCACTACGCAGTCCCGTCGTACGGCCGATGCCGAACGGTGAGTCCCCCGTGCCTCGCATCACACTTCACGTATGGGGCGGTTCTCGTCGACCTCCTCGGCGATCTGCTCCGAGATGCCTTCATGCAGTAGTCGCCGCGAGGAAGGCAGGCGGGTACCTGACGCGCCCTGCCAGCTGCCGGTAGGACGTCAGCGGGCGAAGCTGTCCGGCTCCTGCTGGTGCTCCAGGGGGCAACGGGAAGCGGACGCCGTGGATCCGTGCGTCCTGGAAGCCGAACCGGCCGTAGAACCCCGGCGACCCTTCCAGCAGCAGGAACGGGGCGCCAGCGAGGTCGACGGCATCAGTGATCGCGCCGATCAGCGCCGAGCCGGCCCCGCGCCGCTGGTGTCCGGGCAGGACTGCGAGGGGGGACAGGTGCGGCACGTCGACCGATCCACCGCCGTCGAGGTCGAGGAATGTCCAGCTCGCCATCCCATGACCGATCAGCTCGTCGTCACGCTCGATCACCCACGACCACCCTGGCACGAACTGCGGGCTTGAGCCGATCGCAGCCGGAAGCCGGCCGTGCAGATCTGAGGCGAACGCTGCTCTGTGGACGTCATAGATCAGGTCCTGGTCGTCGTCGCGCTGCAGACGGCATATCATCGCCATGCCTGATCTTGATCCGTGCCGGCGAACATGGCGACTGGTTATGGGCAGCCGGTGTACGCCATCCGGCACGGCAGCGGCGTAGACCTGGTGACGCGCGGGCTCGCAGCAGTCTGGCTCGGAGGCTGCTCTCGCGTGCGATGAGGGGTCGGCTGGTGAAGTCCTACCCCCACGTCCTGCCGCTAGCAGACGCCGTGCCCCAACGCCCACCGGTCCGAGGCGCTCGCTGGCGCCGCGCTGGTGTGGGCACCGCGAGCCCAGACACCGAGCACCGCTCAGCAAGGCCGCGAGGTGCGCGGGTCACCCCGCGGCGGGACCGTCGGGCAGGTGGTCGGCTGGAGTGAAGATCTGCTCGATCGGTCGGCCGAGCACGCGGGAGATGGTGAAGGCGAGCGGCAGGCTGGGGTCGTAGCGCCCCTTCTCCAGCGAGTTCACGGTCTGGCGTGACACTCCGAGCTGGGCGGCGAGGTCGGCCTGGGTCCAGCCGCGGTCGAGGCGCAGGTCCCGGATGATGTTCTCCACCGCGGTGCCTCAGTACCGGAGCCGGGCGATCAGGGAGCCGACCGCCCAGGACAGCCCGTAGACCGGCCACACGAAGATCCACGACAGCGGCGGCGCCCCGGCCAGCTGCAGGAAGCCGTAGCCCAGCGTGGCCAGCGAACCGAGGGCGAAGCCGATCGCCAGCGACTCCACCACGATCCGGCTCTGCAGCTCGTCGCTGCGGCGGATGAAGCGCAGCAGCGCCCACGCCACGCCGAGGCCGGGCAGCACCGGCAGCACCATCAACGGCCACCGCCAAGGTGACGTCTCAAGAGCAGGGAGTGCCAGGACTGCGATCAGCAGCAGGACGACGTACGCCGCGATCGCCACCGCGAGTTCGCGGTGGTAGGTCTTCGCAGGAGTGACAAGTGTCTTTGACATGCGCCCAACGTAAAGCATGCTTGCCACTCATGACAAGTGTGCTTTACTCAGGTCGGGCCTCAGCGCCATCATCCGCACCGGCTGGTCCTGCGGTCGAACTGGATGCAGTCCAGTAGCAGGTCCTGTCCTGCGCCGACTTCCGCAGCTGCTCTTGTCGGGCCCGGGCGCTGATCGCTCTAGCCCGTAGGGCGGCAGCAGCCTCCGAGCTCGCGGCTGTCCCCTCGAAGTCGGAGCTTTCCGGGGCGGGTCGGATCGTCGACCTCCACGATGAAGCCATCGCCCAGCTGCTGCGCCACCTCTTGGGCCAGTGCCACACCGTGGTGAGCCAGTCGGTCGCGGGTGTCGGTCGGGCTGTCGCCGTGCTCGGCGTAGGCGCGGTAGTGCTCGTTCGCCCACTCCTGCAGCCGAGTGACCAGGGAGGGGTCCAGGCGCGCTTCCTCGTAGGGGACCGGCCCGTCGTGCCACAGCTCCGACTCTGCCCAGCCGGCGAACAACCGGATGAGGACCTCAACGCTCGATGAGTCCTCAGTCATCGGTCACCACTGGCGCCCCCTCGTCGCCCAGCCACGGCCCCATGGTGCCGCCCTGAAGTAGCTGGGCCAATGGGGTGGTGTGGGCTGTGGCGGGAGTCGCCGCATTTCTCGCTGGATTGTCGATGCGGGAGGTTGGCTGGGAGCGTTCCGAGATGCCACCGCTCGGACATC
This sequence comes from Desertihabitans aurantiacus, assembly GCF_003344635.1. Lineage (GTDB taxonomy): Bacteria > Actinomycetota > Actinomycetes > Propionibacteriales > Propionibacteriaceae > Desertihabitans > Desertihabitans aurantiacus. The sequence goes on along the minus strand of NZ_QPKK01000001.1, from coordinate 53,406 downwards.
CTGGGCGCCACGCATTCGACTGTTCAGTGACGGTCGTCAGTGGACCGCGGATCTCGTCACCACGCGCGGCATGACTAATCCCGGACAACGGCCCGCCATCACCAGCGAGGTGGCCATCGCGAAGAAGGTCCGCCTGTGGACTGATGCAAGCCGGGTCGATAGGCAGCGATGCTGCTTCAGTGCTTCCCTCGAAGGGGACTCGACGGTCTACCGTCGTCCTTCTTCGCCGGGTACGGCAAGCGTGTTTCACCCGATCTGCTGTTCGCCTACCGGGTCGTCGGGTGCCTCGGCTGGTTGCGTAGCGATGAGTGGTCGTCCTGGCAGTCCAATCCCGAGGTTCCCGAGCCGGCCCGCCATCGCCTCGGGCGCTGGCACTCCCGACTCCTCGCCTGGGCGACCGAGGAGTCACCCGAGGCGGCACAACGCCTGCTCCGATGACCGATCGGCGTGCTGACGCCTGCGGAGGGATTCCTCAGCGGGCTGTGATCCTATAGCGCACTCCGACGACAGAATGTTGGTGCGGGCACGCCCGGGCGGCCCGTACCTTGCACACCTGTGAGCACTTCGTCGCCGACGAGCCCCTGGGCCAGGTCCCTCCCGTCGGTGGCCACCGCGATGGAGCTGGTCGCACACAACTACTCGATCCAGCCCTCTGCCGCCACCCTGGTGCGCTCGTTCATGAACGACGTCTACCGCATCGACACCGGGACCGATACCTACGTGCTGAAGGTCTACGGAACGGGACGGCTGGAAGCCGACGAGGTCCGCTGGGAGCAACAGCTGGCCCGCTACCTGGTCGAGGCCGGTCTGCCGGTGGCAGCGGACGTCGCGACGACCACCGGGAGCTCGGCCGGAGTCTTGGAAGCACCGGAGGGACCGCGCTGCTTCACGTTGACCCGATGGGTTCCTGGCAGCAAGCCACAACCGCCATGGAGCGACGGCTTGTACCAGTCGGTCGGTGCCGCCCTCGCCCGAATCCACAATGCCGCCGACGCGTTCACCAGCACCTATCCGCGACGCAGCGTGCGACGAGGTGACGAACCAGAACGGTCAGTGCGGTGCTTCACCCCGGGAGCACTCAGCAGCGACTAGTGCAGCGCAGCGCCGCCGCAGCGCGAGCCGAGCTGGAGCGTCTGGCTGACCAGGGCCTGCGATGGGGTCTCCGACACGGCGACGCGTCGCTGGACAACATCCACGTCGACCAGGACGGCATCGTCTACTTCTACGACTTCGACCTCGCCGGACCAGGCTGGCAGGTCGAGGACTTGGCCGGAGCATTGTCGACTGCCTTCGCCGACTCGTTCCTGCAGGGCTACGTCGACGAGCGACCACTGCCCGAGGTCGAGCTGAGGGCGCTGCCCTGGCTACGGATCCTGGCCCACATCGACAACCTGAAGTTCCACCTCATCGACAAGCCGGCCACGATGGGGTCGGCCACACTCACCGAAGGATGGGTCGATCGAGCGTTCGAGGGACTGGCTGACGCCGCCCGCGACGCCGGCTGCTGACCCTGCACAGTCCCCACGGGTCGCACGGGCGGACTCGACACCGCGACGCTCAAGGGGGCCCCTCACTGGCCCAGGCCGTCCAGTCGGTGACCGGCACCCCACAAGGCGAGCGGATGCACGTATGCCCCGCACGGTGAGATGCACGGTGATGGGGCGACAACTGCAACCTGGCAGAGCCGAGCAGGGATACGTCACAGATCGCGTGATCCTCCGGAGCCGGACCAGTGACGATGGTTTTCGAGCGGTCTCGCCAGGTCGGCGACACGCTGGCTCAGAATCGCCGCTCGAAAGTCGTGTGACCCACGCCACCTTCTTTTCCGATCAGAGGTTTCGAGCAGGCGACTTGCTGGGCGCCAGTAGCGCGACGCCCCCCGTGTGTCAGTAGGGGATCGTCCTCAGGGCGTCCACGCCTCGCTTGAGTCAGAGACCGCCGGCCACGCGCAGCACTGTGCCGGTGGTGTAGCTGGCGTCATCGGAGAGGAGCCAGGCGACTGCGCCCGCGATCTCCTCGGGTTGTCCCGCCCTGCCCAGGGGGATGGATGAGGCGACCTTCGTTGGACGGTCCGGGTCGAGGTGGAAGTCGGTCCAGATCGTGCCGGGCTCGACGCAATTCACGCGGACGCCCGATGGTGCAAGCTCTTTCGACAGCCCGACGGTGAGGGTGGCAACCCCTGCTTTCGCGGCGGCATAGTGGACGTAGGTTCCCGGACTGCCGCTCGTGGTGGCAGCCGACCCGAGCAGCACGATCGACCCGTGCGCTTCCTGTAGACGTGGCGCAGCGGCGCGGCAGGTGAGCACGGGACCGAGGAGGTTGACCTCGAGGTCGTGGCGAAGAATCGCAGGGTCGAGTGACGGGGGATCCGACCGCGTACCGCTCCAGCGTTGGCGACCACGCCGACCAGCCGTCCGACGGCCTCCGCGAAGTCGAGAAAGGAGTCAAGGGACTGAGGGTTGGTGACCTCCACGGCATGGGTAGACGCCAGAGCGCCCAGTTCACGCACGAGGTCATCCGCCGTGTCCTTGCCGGAGCGATAACCGACGACTACTGCGTAGCCTTCTCCGGCAAGACGGCGAGCGATCGCCGCTCCGATGCCTCGCGAGCCTCCGGTGACAGCAATAACCCGAGCGCCCCTGTTCATGGTCTCGATGGTGGCCTTTCCCGTACTCGGCATCTCAGTCGGTTCCTCTCGCTGATGTGGTCGGTGGTTGGTGGCGGCGAAGAGCAGTCCAGGCCACGAGGGCGAGGGTCGCGGTGAACGCACCAAGCATCAGGGTGGCGGCGGCGGCTCCCCACTCCGCCGCAAGTGATCCGGCGATCACCGTGCCGACTGCGGAGGCTCCGAGGTTGAGGCTGCCGAGGATGGTGAAGATGCTGCCGCGAGCCGGGGGTGGCGTTCGAGCGAGGCGGATCTGTGCGCACAGGAGCATGAGCGGCGCCGCCCCTGCGGCTGCGCCGAGGATGGTCGCGCCGAGGACGACGGGGCTCGATGCCAGCCAGCAGATGGTGCACCCGGAGGAGAGCAAGAGCAGCAACGAGAGGGCGGGACGAGAGAAGTCGGCCTGCACGATCCGCCGGCTGGCGAAGGCGCCCAGTATCGATCCGGTGGCGGACAGCGCCCACATGAGCCCACCGTGATCGGGGCTACCGAGAGTCGCGGCGCTGAGCAGTGGAAAGAGGACGACGTAGAAGCCGCTCAGTCCCGTCCAGAGGGTAGCGATGACTACCGATGCGGTGACATCCCGTCGGTCGCGAAGCACCGTCCACCCCTGGACCCAGGCGCGCCGAAACGACGGGATACTCGATGCCGAAGGTCGTCGGTCGAGCACGGTCGTGGCCAGGACGAGAACGGTCGCTACCGCGGTGAGCAGTACCTCGATGAGCACTGCGAGGTCAGCGCCACCCGCGGCGGCGAGGGTGGCACTGAGTAGCGGGCCGATGATGAATGCGGTGTTGAAGCTCACCGACTCCAAGACGTTCGCCGCGGGTAGTTGTTCAGTAGTCACGAGTTCGGGGATCGCGCGGGTGAATCCGCCTATCGACCACGGCCTGGTCGCGCCGTATGCAACCGCGAGTGCCGCGCATGCCAGCGTCGGCAGCTCGCCCGCTCCGATCAGCAGCCCGGCCAGGGCGAGCACGCTGGTCCCTTGATCGATGGCGATGAGAAGCCGTGGGTGGGCCACCGAGTCCAGCCATGCGCCGAGGAGTGCGCCTGAGAGCGCGGCGGGGATCGTTCCGGCCGCAACGATCAGCGCCGCGGTCGCTGGGTTGTCGGTGCGCTCGAGGAACAGCAGGAACACCGCGACGCTGAACATCGTGCCGGTGATGCGCGACAGTGTTGCGGTGACGAGGTAGAGGGGGTACCCGGGGCGCTGGAACACGTGCAGCACGGAACTGGTCTCACGCACAGTCTCAGAGTGGCGACGAAACGTATGCACCAACAAGCGCAACATCAGCGATAGGTTGTTGCGCATTGCGGAACTAGTGGGAGAGGAGGGGCGGTGCGTCACGTCGATGAACTTCGCGTCTTCCTGCGACTATGCGATTCGCTGAGCTTCCGGCGCACGAGCGAGACCGAGCACGTCAGCGCATCGACCCTGACGCGTCTGGTGCAACGACTCGAACGCGACGCTGGTGAACAGCTCATTGAGCGCGGGCCACGCGGAGTCGCGATCACGCAGGCGGGCCTGTCCTTCGCGGAGTTCGCCGCGACCACGGTCAGCGCGTGGGAGGCCCACCAGAGCGGACAGGGCCCGCGACCGGCCATGTTCGGTCATATCAAGATGCACACCACACCAACTGCCGCCGCCCTGCTGGTACCCGACCTCATCCGAGTGCTCGTACTCCGGCATCCCGATCTCGCCATCGACCTGGAAACCGGCGACGCGGTGTCCGCGCTGCCACGGATCCTCGAAGGATCGAGCGACATTGCGATCGTCCCCGTCCCCGACCACGTGCCGGAGGGTCTCGCGATCAAGCCACTCACCACGACCCCGGTCGTCTTCGCCGCCATCGCAGAGCTGATGGAAGCGCCGATCGCGCGTCGCCGGTATCTGCTACCCGCTGCCGGCCTCGCCCGAGAGCGAGTCAACGCATGGTTTCGTGACCTCGGTGTAGTTCCCGACATCATCGCCGCTCCCGCGAGCCACGAAGCCGTGTTATCGCTGGCCCGCGCCGGTCGAGGCGTCGCCGCGCTACCCGAGCTGGTCATCACCGCGGCGCCCAGCCCCCACCTCGTCGTTGAACACCCTCAAACGGCCCTGCCAGACCTCACCATCGCGTTGTGCGCACGCCAAACAACCCTCGCACGCCCCGCCGTCGCCGCCCTCTGGGCGCAAAGTTAGCCACGCCCCCGCTTGCGGCGTTCTCGTCTTCCCATAGCTTTCCTTCGGCGGGCCAGGCGCTTGGTAAGTCACGAGGCGGGAGCCGACCACCTCGAACAAGAAGCCTCCGAAACCGGGCTAGCAACAGCTGAGCCACAGCGATCGAAGCCTTAACTTCCGCAGCGCCCGATAAGCGGTCCTTCCAGCTCGTGTGGCGCAACCGACTCGCGCGCCGCGCCATGGCCTGAGCCTGATGCACGTTTACCCCGCACGATGAGATGCCCGGTGGCGGGGTGACAACTGCAACGTCAGGAGAGTCGCCCGGGGATACGTCACGGATGGCGTGCCCCCCTAGAGCGAGCCAGTGACGATCGGTTTCGAGCAGCCCTAGCGGTAGCGCGAATCGCCGTTGCAGAGCCGTGCGAAAACCGCGCTCACTGCACAGGTTGTCCCGAGAGGGCAGCACGGGCGACTTCTGAGCAGCGAGTCACGTGTGCCTGAGTCGGGTTACGCACGAGTGAGCACGGTCGACCCGCACCCGGCTCCTGGATTCGACGCTTCCTGGAGGGTCGCTGAACTTGACCCACGGATGCGGTTCGCACTCGCCCACCGACTTCGTCTGCTGCATCATGATCGGCGCCCGCTCCCGCTGACTCGACGAGGAGCGGATCGTCACTGATCACGTCTGCGAATCACGGGAGCGGATCGGGCTGGAGAGTGGTGGCCTCAGCTGAAGGCCTGAGGCGCCACGGTGTGGAGCTGGACCGACTCAGCCGGCGGTTCCCCGGCTGGTGGCCCTGGTCAACGAAGTCGGGGGTGCCGGATGTGCAGCTCCGGAGCGGAACCGTGTCGTTCGGCACCCTCAGCCGGACGGCTGCTGGCCACATGGTCGCCGCGGTTGCACAGTTCGAGCGCGGGCCGACCCCGCTTCAGGCGGTGGCGTCCCGGCCCGAGGCCGTCCAGGTGCGCCACAGCCGGGCGTACATCCCTTCGGCCGCGACCAGCTCGTCGTGGTGGCCCAGCTCGACCGGACGGCCGTCGGCCATCACGAGGATGCGGTCGCAGGCGCGCGCCTGGGTGAGGCGGTGGGCGACGACGACCGCTGTCCGGCCGGCGAGGAGCTCCTCGGCGACCCGCTCGAGGTCGCGGGCGCCGGCGCTGCTCGCCTCGGCGGTGGCCTCGTCGAGCACCACCACGGGTGGGTCGCGCAGGTACAGCCGGGTCAGGGCCAGGTGCTGCTCCTGGGCCGGGGTGAGCGGGTACCCGCCGGCCCCGACGACGGTGTCCAGGCCGTCCGGCAGCGCCCGCGCCCAGGTCGCGGCTCCGGTGCCGTCCAGCGCCGCCTCCAGCTCGTCGTCGGTGGCGTCGGGCTTGGCGAGCTGCAGGTCGGCCCGCAGGGTCCCGGCGAAGACGTGGCTCTCCTGGCTGACCAGGCCCACCAGCGAGCGCAGGTCGACCTGGTCGAGATCGGCCAGGTCGAGCACCGTGCCGGGGTCGTCGCCGTCGACCAGCTCGACCGTCCCGGCCGACGGGGGGAAGACGCCGGCGGCGATGGCGGCCAGGGTGGTCTTGCCGGCGCCGCTCTCGCCGACGACCGCCAGCGAGGTGCCCGCCGGGACGACCAGGTCGATCCCGTGCAGCACCTCGTGGCCATCGTCGTAGGCGTGCCGGATGCCGGTCAGCCGCACCGTCGCGGTGGACAGCCGCGGCGGGCGCACCCGCGAGGTCGGCGGGTCCATCCGCGCGACGCCCACGATCCGGGCCAGCGCTGCGGCTGCTCGCTGGACGTCGTCGAAGGACGTCAGCAGGAGGCCGAGCGGCCCGAACAGGCGGTGGAACAGCAGGGCGGCCGCGGTGACGTCCCCGACCGTCACCAGGTCGGCGCGGACGAGCAGGAAGCCGCAGGCGACCAGCGCGCTGAGCCCGACGGCCTCGGCGGCGTTCATGGTCCAGGCGAAGCCGGCGAAGGCCCGCCGGGCCCGCAGCGCCGCGGCCAGACCCGCCTCGGACGCACCCTGCACCCGGTCGGTCTGCAGCTCGCCCATGCCGTAGGCGTGCACCGTCCGGCTGCCGTGCACCGACTCCAGCAGCACGCGGGAGCGGGTGGAGGCACGGGACCGCTCCTCGGCGTACAGCACCGCAGCCCTCGGCAGGTAGGAGCGCAGCGAGAGCACATACACCGGGACGACGGTGAAGAAGGCCAGCGCGAGCCGCCAGTCCAGCGCGGCGAAGGCGACCACGGACACGCCCACCGTGATGAGGGAGTTGATGACCGCCGAGATCGTCGGCACGGACCGGGTGAACACCTCGACGTCCTCGGTCACCCGCGTGCTGACATCGCCCACGCCGGCCCGTTCCAGGGTCTGCGGCGCCATCCGCAGCGACCGGTCGACCACCCGCTCACGCAGGTCCGCCGCGATGGAGGCGCCCAGCCGCTCGGCCTCGCGCAGCGCCAGGCTGGTGAGCACCGCACCCACCACCACCGCCGCGGCCACCGCGACCAGCAGCGGCGTCAACGCGGCCCAGACGTCCGTGCGCCGATCCACCGCCGCGAGCACCACGTCGACGATCCGGCCCAGCAGCACCGGGGTCGCGATGGTCGCGATGCTGCCCACCACGGCGGCCACGGTGCTGGAGACCACCAGACGCGGCAGCGCGAGCGCCGCCCGGCCGACGGCCGCCGCAGTGTCCCGCCCGCTGGCCACCGGCAGCTGGTGGTCCCGGGTCGAGCCGGCTCCGGCGTCCTGCCCCCGCGCGCTCATCGCAGCACCACCGACCGGTAGGCGTCGACGGCCAGGAGATCGGCGTGGGAGCCGGTGGTGGACGAGCCGTCCGCGTCGACGAAGAGCACCCGGTCGCACCGGCTCAGCAGCAGCGGGGAGGTGGTGAGGACGGCGGTGCTGCGCCGGCCGGCGCGGACCCGTCGCAGACCGGCGGCGATCGCGTCCTCGGTGACGGCGTCCACCGCGGAGGTGGGGTCGCGCAGCACCAGCACGTCCCGGTCGGCCAGCAGGGCGCGGGCGAGCGCGACCCGCTGGCGCTGCCCGCCGGAGAGGTTGGCGCCGTGGTCCAGCAGGGCGATGTCGGCCAGTGCAGGGCCGGGACCGGTGGCGTCGGCGTGGCCGGTCAGGTCCTCCACCCGGAGGGCGGCGGCGTCGAGGGCCGCCGGCAGCTCGACCTGCCGCTCGGCACCGCCCCCCGTGTCGAGGGCCGCGGCGAGGGAGCCGCCGAGCAGGTGCACCGCGTGCGGCTCGACCAGCAGCCGGGAGCGGACGGCGGCGGGCGGGAGTTCGGCGACGGCGACGTCGCCGAGGCAGACCGTGCCCGCCGTCGGGGCCCGGGAGCCGGCGAGCAGCTCGCTCAGCGTGTCGGCGGTGGCGACGTCGGTCGTCACGACGCCCAGGAGCTCCCCCGGCGCCAGGGTCAGCGACAGCGGCCCCAGCCCGTCGTCGACGACGGCGGTCAGCTGGAGCGGCCCGTCCGGTCGCTGGTCGTCCACCGCGGCCTGGGACGCGGACGGGGTGAGCAGCTCGGCGACCCGGCGCCCGCTGGCCCAGCTCACCGCCAGCTCCTGGACGGAGCGGGTGATGTGACCGATCGGATCGAGCAGGAAGGTCGCCATGCCGATGACGGTGACCAGCTCGGCCAGGCTGATCCGTCCCTCGACCGCGTAGCCCGCGGCCACGGCCGCGGTCAGCACCACCAGGGCGCCGGTGGCGAGCCGGCTGGTGGCCCCCACGACCGCGTTGGAGCTGGTGGCCCGGACCGTCGCGTCCAGCGACAGGCGGCTCGCCGTGCGGTAGCGCCGGACGGCCTCGGCCACCCCGCCGAACCCGCGCAGCGAGCGGAGCCCGGTCAGCAGGTCCGAGGCGACGGCCGCCGAGAGCCCGACGGCCTGCTGGCGGGCGCTGAGCCGGCGCTCGAGGTACGGCGAGAGCAGCCGGACACCGCCGACCAGGACCGCCAGCATGACGAGGACGCCGAGCCCGAGGACCAGGTCGATACGCAGCAGCACCACCGCGGCGACCGTCAGCCCGACCGTGGACGCCAGCAGCCCGCCGACGGTCTCCATCAGCTGGGTCGCGCCCTGGGTGTCGGAGCTGGTGATGGACAGCAGCTCACCGGCCTGACGGTCCCGACCGACGGTGGGGTCGCCCAGGATGCGCCGGAGGACCGCCACCCGTTGCAGGTGGGCCTCGGTCACCGCCGCCTTGCCGATCAGGTAGTAGCCGTAGGCCGCCGCGCTCGCCAGGACTGCGAACAGCAGCAGGATTGCGCCGACCCCGAGCAGGATGGCGGGGACGCTGGAGGTGGCGACCGCGATCCCGATCACATAGCCGGCCGCGACCGGGACCAGCGCCTCGCAGACCTGGTGCGTGGTAGCCAGCAGGTAGCCGAGGACGAGCGGGCGGCGGTGCCGCCGGAACATCGGACCCCACAGCGGGGAGCGGCCGGTCGCGGCGGCAGGCGGCGTGCGGCGCTTCACTGCATCCTCCTCGGTGACCGCAGGGCTGGCCCGGGGCGGGATCGCGACGCGTGGTCGGTGCCGGTCGGCGGGCAGCTGGAGCGTAGCGGGTGGTGGCCGCGCCCATCCCCGGGTTCTGCCGGTGGGGCGGACGGAGCCGGAAATGGCTCGGAGCTGTCGGACCCCGGCGATAGCGTTCGGCGCAGGAGGTGCGATGACCGCGATCACCGTCGACCGGCTGCACAAGACCTACCTCGTGCCCGAGCGCGAGGGCGGGTTGCGCGCTGCCGTCGGGGCTCTGGTGCGCCGCCGCCGGCGCGAGGTGCACGCGGTCACCGACGTCGGCTTCACCATCGAGCCCGGTGAGGTGGTGGGCTTCCTCGGGCCGAACGGCGCCGGCAAGACCACGACGCTGAAGATGCTGTCGGGTCTGCTGCACCCCACCTCGGGCACCGCCACGGTGCTCGGCCACGTCCCGTGGGAGCGCGACCGCCGCTACCTCGGCCAGATGGCGCTGATCATGGGCCAGCGCAACCAGCTGCAGTGGGACATCCCGGTGCTCGACTCCTACAAGCTCAACCAGGCGGTGTTCCGCATCCCCGACGCCGACTTCAAGGCCCGGGTCGAGGAGCTGAGCGAGCTGCTGGCGCTGGAGGAGCTGCTGCGCAAACCCGTCCGCAACCTGTCGCTGGGTGAGCGGATGAAGTGCGAGATCGCCGGCTCGCTGCTGCACGCCCCGCAGGTGCTCTTCCTCGACGAGCCGACCATCGGGTTGGACGTGGCGATGCAGCGGCGGATCCGCTCCTTCGTGGCCGAGTACAACCGGCGCACCGGCGCCTGCGTGATGCTCACCAGCCACTACATGGCCGACGTCGAGGCGCTGTGCCGGCGGGTCATCGTCATCCACCACGGCCGGCTGCTCTTCGACGGGGCGCTGGAGGAGCTGGTGCACCGCTTCGCCGGGGACAAGACGATCAACGTCGAGCTCGCCGACGAGCACCCGCTCGACCCGGCGGCACTGGGCCCGCTGGTGGACGGACACGCCGTGGAGCGCTCGGCCACCGGCTTCAGCGTCCGGGTGCCCAAGGCCGAGACGCCCCGGGTGGCCGCGCGGCTGCTGGCCGGGCTGCCGGTGAGCGACCTCGTCATCGAGGAGCCGCCGATCGAGTCGGTGATCGAGCAGGTCTTCGAGGCCACCAGCGCGGAGGTCGACGGTGGCTGACGTCGCGACCCGGCCGGTGTCGGGGCGTCCGGACTTCTCGAAGGTCTCGTTCGGCGCGCTGCGGCGCTACTACGTCGGCGAGTTCGGGGCGTCGACGGCCAACAACCTGGCCTACCGCGGCGCCGTGGCGATCTGGGTGGTCACCACCGTCATCCAGCCGATGGTCTCGATCGTGGTCTGGCGCACCGTCGCCGGCCCGGCTGGAGAGGTCAACGGGTTCACCTCAGCCGAGTTCGTCACCTACTTCGCCATCACCATGCTGGTGGACCACCTCACCTTCATCTGGCTGATGTGGGAGTTCGAGTGGCGGATCCGCACCGGGGCGATGTCGCCGCTGCTGCTGCGCCCGATCCACCCGATCCACAAGGACGTCTGCGACAACCTCAGCTACAAGGTCATCGGGCTGGTCGGGGTGCTGCCGGCGATGGTGCTGCTGGTCATCGGCTTCGGCGGCGACGTCTCGGGCATCGGCGTGGTGCAGGTGCTGACCTTCCTGCCGGCGCTGGTGCTCGCGATGGCGGTGCGGTTCCTGCTCGAGTGGGTGCTGGCGCTGTCGGCGTTCTGGCTGACGAAGGTGTCGGCGCTCAACAACCTCTACTTCTCGCTGTTCCTCTTCCTCAGCGGCTCCTTCGCCCCGCTCGCGGTGCTGCCCGAGGCCGTGCGCACCCTCGCCCACGCCTCGCCGTTCCCCTGGATCGTGTCCTTCCCGGTCGAGGTGGCGCTGGGGCGTCGGACCGGGGCCGAGGTGTGGGTCGGCTACCTCGCCCAGCTGGGCTGGATCCTGGTGGCGCTGGTGCTGCTGCGGGTGGTCTGGCGGCGCGCCGTCCGCGTCTACTCGGCGGTGGGCTCGTGACCGGCGAGCGGCTCGACGCGGACTGGACGTCCGGCCCGCGGCAGGCGCCGGGGGAGGGCGGGCTGGCCGGGCTGGTCCGCCACGACCTGCGGATCCTGCGCACCTACCTGTCGCTCGGCGTGCTCAACCTCGTGCAGTACCGCTCCGACTTCGTCCTCTCGGTGGTCAACGCGGTGATCACCCTCGCGACCCAGGTGCTGGGGCTGTCGGTGGTGTTCGGCCAGACCACCGACCTGGCCGGGTGGGGGCCCTACGACCTGCTCGTGCTGATCGGCGTGCACTTCCTCATCGGCGGCGTGCTCGGGCTGGTGGTGCGGCCGTCGATGGAGGCGATGATGGAGGGCATCCGGCTCGGCACCTTCGACTTCACCCTGGTCAAACCCGCCGACTCCCAGCTGCTGGCCAGCGTGCAGGTGGTGCGGCCGCAGGCGCTGGTGGACGTCCTCGTCGGGCTCGGGGTGGTGGTGTTCGGGATGACCCGGGTGCAGGCCTCGCTGTCGGTGGTCGACGTGGTGCTGTCGCTGCTCACCCTGCTGTGCGGGCTGGTGGTGGTCTACAGCTTCATCCTGGCGCTGAGCACGATGGCGTTCTGGTTCGTCCGGCTCGACAACGTGCTGGCGATCTTCCAGTCGCTGTTCGGCGAGGCCGGGCGCTGGCCGGTGACGATCTTCCCCGGCTGGCTGCGGATCGTGCTCACCTTCGCCGTCCCGGTGGCCTTCGCCGTCACCGTGCCCTCCGAGGCGCTGACCGGGCGCCTCACGTACACCTCGGCGCTGAGCGCGGCCGGGCTGGCGCTGCTGTTCTTCGCCGCCTCCCGCTGGTTCTGGTTCTTCGCGCTGCGCCGCTACACCGGCGCCTCGGCCTGACCCCGCCCGCACCGGACGCCACCACAGCGCCGAGCCGACCACGGCGCCGAGCCGACCACAACGCCGAGCCGACCACAACGCGCGAGCCCACCACAACGCCCTGAGCCTGTCGAAGGGCGGGAGCTCGCGCTTCGACAGGCTCAGCGCGCTGGGGATGGGTCAGCGCGCTGGGATGGGTCAGCGCGCTAGGGATGGGTCAGCGCGCTGCGGCTCAGCGGCCGGCGGCGTAGCCCTGCATACCGCGCGGGTTCGCCGCGGCCAGCAGGACGCCGGTGTCGGGGTGGCGGGCGACGGCGCTGAGACGTCCCTCCGACCACGGTCCGCCCAGGGTGACCCGGTGCCCGCGGGCCTCCAGCGCCTGCACGGTCGAGGCGGGTACCCGGCTCTCCAGCACCAGCGAGGCCGGCTCGTAGCCGCGCGGCCAGAACGAGTTGACCAGGGCGTTGGTGTGCCAGTTCGAGGCGTCGATCGCACCCTGCAGGTCGAGCACCCGGTCCTGGGCGAAGCGGGCGAGCACCCGGAGCAGGAAGTGGGTGCTCCACTGGTCCTGCTGGTCGCCGCCGGGGGTGCCGAAGGCCAGCGTGGGACGTCCCTGGTAGGAGGCGAGGCTCGGGGTCAGGGTGGTGCGCGGGCGCCGTCCGGGGGTCAGCGTGTTCGGCAGGCCGTCGTCCAGCCAGGCCATCTGGAGCCGGTTGCCGAGCGGGAAGCCGAGCCCCGGCACCACCGGGTTCGACTGCAGCCAGCCGCCGCTCGGGGTGGCCGAGATCATCGTGCCCCAGCGGTCGACGACGTCGAGGTGGCAGGTGTCGCCGCGGGTGGTGCCGTCGGCGTCCACCGGCGGGGCCACGGCGTCGGGCTGCTCGGGGCGGACGTCCCCGGCGTGCTGCACGGTCGGCTCACCCGACCCGGCCCCCGTCTGGGCGGCCACCTCACCGGCGAGCAGCCGCCCGATGTGGGAGGCGACGACCGGCTCGCGGCCGGCGAGCGTCCCAGGACGCCAGTCGGCCGAGGCCTGCTCGCCGACCAGGGCGCGACGGGCCGCGGTGTGTCCGGGTGAGAGCAGCGCATCCAGGTCCACCGGGGCGGCGTCGCCGTACCAGGCGTCGCGGTCGGCCATGGCGAGCTTGGTGCCCTCGACCAGCCGGTGCAGGGTGGCGGGGTCGTCGACGTCGAGACCGGCGTCGACCCCGTCGAGCAGGGCCAGCTGCTGCAGCATCACCGGACCCTGGCTCCAGGCGCCCGCCTTGTGCACCGTCCAGTCGCCGACGTCGAGGCTGACCGGCTCCTCCCAGCTGGCCTGCCAGCCGGCCAGGTCGTCGCCGTCGAGGGTGCCGGCGTGCGGGGTGCCGGAGGAGTCCATCGTCTCGGTGCGGGCGGTCGCGACCAGCGCCTCGGCGACGAACCCCTCGCGCCAGCAGCGCCGGGCCGCCTCGATCTGGGCGTCGCGGTCCGGGCCGGCCGACTCCGCCTCGGCGAGCAGCCGCTGCCAGGTGCGGGCGAGGTCGGGGTTGCGGAAGAGCCGGCCGGGCTGCGGCCCGTCCCCGCCCAGGTACACCTCGGCCGAGGAGGTCCAGTGCTCGGCGAACAGCTGCTCGACGCTGCGCACGGTGGCCGCCACCTGCGGCACCGGCACGTGGCCGTGCTCGGCCAGCCCGATGGCGTGGTCGAGGACGTCGCGCAGGGGCCAGCTGCCGTGGTCGCGCAGCAGCAGCAGCCAGGCGTCCACCGCACCGGGGACCGGCGCGGCCAGCGGACCAGTGCCGGGGACGAGGTCGAGCCCGAGGTCGCGGTAGTGCGCGGCGGTGGCCCCGGCCGGGGCGACACCCTGCCCGCACAGCACCTTCGGCGGCGCGCCCTCGGCGCTGATGATCAGCGGCACCTCCCCGGCGGGCCCGTTGAGGTGCGGTTCGACGACGTGCAGCACGAACCCGGCGGCCACGGCGGCGTCGGCCGCGCGTCCGCCGCGCTCGAGCACCGACATCGCGGTGGCGCTGGCCAGCCAGTGCGTGCTGCCGACCATGCCGAAGGTGCCGGACAGGGTGGGGCGGGTGGTGAACGACACGAGACCTCCTCGACGACGCCGTCCACTATCTCGTGGCCGCTGCGGGGACTCAGAGCCGGGTGCGGAGGAACCGCAGCACCAGCGGGACGACCTCCTCCAGCGCGCTCTCCAGCAGGAAGTGCCCGCCGTCGAGCAGATGGATCTCGGGCTCGTGCGCGTGCTGGCGGAACGCCTCGGCCCCGGCCGGGGCGAAGATCTCGTCCGAGCGACCCCACACCGCGAGCACGGGCACCCGCGACGTCCGCAGGTGCTCGTGGAGGGCCGGGTAGAGCGCGACGTTGCTGACGTAGTCGCGGAACAGCGCCAGCTGGGCGAGGTCGTTGCCCGGACGTCCGACCAGCGCGGCGTCGTGGGTCCAGGTGTCGGGGCTGACCACGCTCGGGTCCGGGACCCCGTGGGTGTACTGCCACCGGATCGCCTCGACGTCGAGGGCCGGGCGCAGCGCCGCCTCCCGTTCGGCGTCGGGGCGCTCCGCGTAGTCCCAGATCGGGCGCCAGAACTCCTCGACGAAGCCCTCCTCGTAGGCGTTGCCGTTCTGGCTGATGATTGCCCGCACCGGCGAGGGGTCGCGTAGCGCGAGCCGCCAGCCGATCGGGGCGCCGTAGTCCTGCACGTAGATCGCGTACTCCTCGATCCCGAGGCCGTCGAGCAGCGCCGCGGTGACGTCGGCCAGGGCGTCGAAGGTGTAGTCGAACTCGTCGACGTCGGGGGCGTCGGACAGCCCGAAGCCGATGTGGTCGGGGGCGATGACGTGCAGCTCGGAGGCGAGCGCGGGGATGAGGTGGCGGAACATGAACGAGCTGGTCGGGTAGCCGTGCAGCAGCACGACGGTCGGCGCGTCCGGTGAGCCGGCCTCGCGGTAGAAGACCCGGCGTCCTGCGACGTCGGCGAACCGGTGGTGGGTGGGCATGACAGGTCCTAACTGGCTCGAAGTTGGTTGGTGGTTAGAAGAGCCAAGCACGGAGAGGGTAACCTGTCAAAGACGTCATGCTGGTGAGATCTGCCGAGGAGGCGACGCATGGAGGACGAGGACGCCCTGCTGAGGCTGCTCAACTCGACGCCGGTCGTGGGCGGCGAGCAGCAGGACCTGCTCACCGACGGCGACACCGCGACGGCCCTCGCGCGCGACCTCGGCGGCCACGGGTCGGCGGCGGAGGTGGCCGAGCTGTCCCGGGTGCGCGAGGTGCTGCAGACCGCGGTGCGCACCGGGGAGGTGCCGGCCGGGCTGGAGAACGTGCTGGCCGGGGTGGTGCGACGGCCGCAGCTCGGCCCCGACGGGGTGCGCTGGGAGCTGGACGTCCCCGCCGAGCGGGTGCCCGCGGTGCGGGCGGTCCTCGCCTGGTCACATCTGCAGGAGGCCCGTCCCGGTCGGCTCCGGGCGTGCGGCAACGACGAGTGCCGGCGTTTCCTGGTCGACCGGACCCGGGCGGGTACAGCGCGCTGGTGCTCGATGGCGGTCTGCGGCAACCGGATGAAGGCCCGGCGCCACCACTCCCGCCAGCGGGACGCCGCCGCGGGCTGACGCCCGCGTCAGACCCGGCGGGCGAGTGGGCTCAGCGCTTCTCGCAGGCGATGCCGTCGTTGTCGCGGTCGAGGTCGCGCTCGCCCTCGTACCGCTTGGAGCCGCCGTCGTCGTAGGCGTCGACGGTGTCGCTCTTCTTGAAGGTCGTCACCGGCGTCGAGCCCGAGACCTCGTCCCTGGCCTTCGCCTTGCCGACCCCGTGCGGGGTGCGGTCGCCCGGGACCCCCGCTGCAACAGGGTCCCGGCGTGTCGCAGCGTCCGGTTCAGCCCTTCTCGTCGCCGGGAAGCGAGTCGGCCTTCACCGCGTCCCGGTCACCCATCGGCTGCTCGGGCCCGCGGGTGGTGTCCTTCGCGGTCTGCTGCTCGGCCTCGGCGTTGATCTCCGCGCCCAGGAGCACCGCGTAGGAGGTGATCCACAGCCACAGCAGCAGCACGATGATGCCGGCGAAGACGCCGTAGGTCTTGGCGTAGCTGCCGAAGGTGGAGACGTAGACCGAGAAGCCGATCGAGGCGACCAGCCAGATCACCGTCGCCACCACCGCACCCACCGAGACCCACTTGAGCTGCGGCGCGTCCCGGTCCGGGGCGAGCCGGTAGACCACGGCGAGGGCTGCCATCACCAGGGCCACCAGCACCACCCAGCGCGCAGCCAGCAGCAGGAACCGGATCACGGGGCTGCCACCGAAGACCGCCTCCACCAGCGGCGGCACCACGGCCAGCAGGGTCAGCACGAGCAGCAGGAAGATGATGGCGCCGAGGGTCAGCAGCAGGGCCAGCCCCCGCTTCTTGACGAAGTTGCGCTCGTCGTCCTCGTCGTAGGCGGCGTTGACGGCGGTGATGAGGTTGCTGACGCCGCCCGACGCGCTCCACAGCGCGACCAGCAGCGAGATGATCACGCTGAGCCCGAGCCCCTGGCGTCCGCCGCTGCTGAGCGAGGTCAGCTGGTCGGTGATGAGGGTGCGGGCCTCGGCCGGCAGACCCTGCAGGAAGGACCCGAGCTGCTGGGTGATGGTGGCGGGGTCGGCGAAGAGGCCGTAGAGGCCGACCAGTGCAGCCAGCGCGGGGAAGAGTGCGAGGAAGCCGAAGAAGGCCACCCCGGCGGCGAGCAGCGGCACCTGGTCGGTCTTGGCCTCGGCCCAGCCGCGCTTGGCGATCTGGAACCAGCCCTGGCGGGGGATGTCCTGGGGGCGCTCGGCCTGCTCGCCAGGGACGCGCTCGGGCTGCTCGGTAGGGGTGTGCGACATGGTGGCTCTCCTGCTCGAACCGGTGGGGAGGACGCGACGGCCGGAGGACGCCCCACCACGCGGACGGCTCGTCTCCGCGGGTGGCCGTCCTCCGGCCGTCGACGGTTCAGCTGCCGCGCGACTCCTGCACGGCGTCCTTGGACTGCTGGGCCTGACCCTGGACGTCCGAGGCGGCCGAGTGGCCCTCCTCCTGGACGTTCTGGACGGCCTCGGTGGCGGTCTCCTTGACCGACTGGGCCGCCTCCTGCACCGGCTCCTTGAGGTTCTCGGCCGCCTCGCGGACCACCTGCTGGGCCTGCTCCTTGAGCGGCTCGGCCTTCTCCTGGAGGTCGCCGACCAGCTGCTGCTCCTTCTGGCTCGCCGGGAAGAGCCCGGCCAGCAGCATCCCCGCACCGAAGGCGATCAGACCGGCGGCCAGCGGGTGGCCCTGGGTCTGGCTGCGGATGTTGCCCGGGGCGGAGCTGACGGCGTCACCGACGTTGGAGGCAGCGCCCTGGACGGCGCCGGCGGCGTCGGAGGCGGCCCCGCGGACCGCACCCGTCGCGTCGGAGGCTGCGCCTGCGGCCCGGTGCCCGGCATCGCTGCTGGACCCCATGATGCGATCCTTGACGCCGGTCACGGCGTCCTTCATCTTGTCGCCCTGCCGGCGGGCCATGTTGGCCGGGTTGGCGGTGTCGGCGAGGGCGTCGACGTCGTCGCTCAGCTCCGCCCTGGTGCGGGCGATCTCGGCCCGGATCTGCTCCGGGTCGTTGGACTGCACGGGTTCGGTGCTCATCGGTTCATCTCCTCCTGCCCCTTCAGGGCGTTGGGGACCTTGCTCAGGGTGTCGGTGG
Organism: Desertihabitans aurantiacus; assembly: GCF_003344635.1. Classification (GTDB taxonomy): domain Bacteria; phylum Actinomycetota; class Actinomycetes; order Propionibacteriales; family Propionibacteriaceae; genus Desertihabitans; species Desertihabitans aurantiacus. The sequence continues at coordinate 35,510 of NZ_QPKK01000001.1, read as the reverse complement.
TGTCGGGGACGCCGCGGATCCGGCGCATCTCGTTGCGGCCGACCACGGCCAGGATCACGGCGACGATCGCCCAGACCGAGGCGACGATGAGCGCCGCCCACTCGTAGCCCATGAACTGGCCGAAGCCGAACATGGCGCTGAGGCTGATGAAGACCAGCAGCAGCAGCCCGGCCACGGCGGCACCGGCGAACATGCCGATGCCCTTGCCCGCACGGCTCGCCGACTGACTGGCCTCGGCCTTGGCCAGGGCCACCTCCTGGCGCATCAGCGTCGAGAGGGTGGAGGTGACGTCGCTCAGCAGCTGGCCGATGCTCCGGCCGTCCTCCGACTCGGCGATGCCGCGGTGGCCCGAGCCGGTCCCGGTGCCCTGGGCGCCGCTCTGGAGCGACTCCGCAGCGCCCCGGGTGGTCCCGGGGTCCGGCACCGGCATCGGGTTCGGCGTGGGGTCCGGATAGGTGGGGCCGGTCATCGCGTCCCCTCGTTCCGGGGATCGAGCCACGGGTCCTCACCCGGACGCTCGGCCTGCGGGTCGGTCAGGTCCTCCTCGACCAGCGAGGCGGGACGGTCCGTGGCCGCACCGGGTTCGGTGCCGGGCGGGAAGTCCTGCGAGCCCGTGGCGTAGCCGGTGCCGGTCGTGCCGTAGCCGCTCGCCCCGGTCTGCCCGTAGCCCGCTGAGTCGGCCTGGCTGTAGCCGCCGGAGGCGTAGCCGGTGTCGGCGTAGCCCGTGCTGCCGGTGCCCTCGTAGCCAGTCGTGCCGGTGGCACCGTAGGCGGTGCCGGAGCTGGGGGCCTCCCAGGCGGCGGGGCCCTGACCGGTGCCCGTGGCGCTGGCCCGGCGGGGGCCGGGGTCGTCCAGCGACGTGCGGCTGGCGGCGATGTCGCGGGTCAGGCGTCCCACCACCACACCGGCGAGTGCGGCACCGGCGAGGAAGACCACCGGACGCCGGCGGGCGAAGTCGCGCACCTCGTCCAGCAGGTCGGCCGGCTCACGGTTCTCCAGCCAGTGCCCCGCGCTGCCGATGCGGCGCGAGGCCTCCTTGGCCAGCTGGGTGCCGGGTCCGCTCTGCTCGGACTTCGAGGCCATCTCACCCAGCTCCGAGGCGACCGTGTGCAGGCCGCCGGCGAGGCGCTGCTGCTGGCTGGACGCCTGGCCCCGGACCTCGTCCAGGACGGTGCCGACGATGTCACCGGCGCGCTGCTTCGCCTCCTGGGCGACGTTGACCGCCTCCTCCTTGGCGGTGCCGGCGACGTTCTGCACCCCCTCCTTGGCGGTGCCGGCCACCTGCGAGGCCTCCTGCTGGGCGACGTCCTTGGTGGACCCGCCGGAACCGCCGCCGGTGTCCTGGCTGCCGCCGACGGGCTCCGACAGCGACTCGTCCTGGACGGTGCTGCCGTAGCCGGTGACGCCGGGCGCGGTCGGGTCGTCGCTGCTGGACCAGGTGGTGGGCCGGTCGTCGCCGGAGGCCTGCGGGCCGGTGCCGTAGGGCTGGGGGTCGGGATCGTTTCCGTAGCTGCTCACTGCTGCTCCCTTGTGCCGAAGCGCGCAGACGGGCTGCGCTGCGTTCCGAGCCCCTGCCACGCTGCTGGACGGAGGCGTCTGTCCCAGGCACTACCCACCCCGTGTGTCCCCACTCACACGATGTGGTGACGGCCCGGCGCCGGACCAGCCGGGAACGGGCCGTCAGGAGCGCCCTCTAGGGTGGCTGGGTGCGTCTGGCCACCTGGAACGTGAACTCGCTGCGCTCCCGTATCGGGCGGGTCGAGGACCTGCTGCTGCGCCACGACATCGACGTCCTCGCGCTGCAGGAGACCAAGGCCCGGGAGGACCAGCTGCCGCTGCTCGGGCTGCAGGGCATGGGCTACGAGGTGGCCGCCGCCGGCACCAACCAGTGGAACGGGGTGGCGATCATCAGCAGGGTGGGGATCGCCGACGTCGAGGCCGGCTTCCCCGACATGCCCGGCTGGGGCGAGCCGGTGGCGCCGGAGTCGCGGGCGATCGGGGCCACCTGCGGCGGCGTCCGGGTGTGGTCGCTGTACGTGCCGAACGGGCGCAAACCCGACGACCCGCACTACCACTACAAGCTCGACTGGCTGTCCCGGCTGCGGGAGGCGGCCACCGGCTGGCTGGCCGAGCCGACGGCGCTGGTCGGGGACTGGAACATCGCCCCGCGCGACGAGGACGTCTTCGACATCACCGCCTTCGCCCGCTCCACCCACGTCACGCCGCCGGAGCGGGCCGCCTTCCAGGGCTTCCTCGACGACGGCTGGGTCGACGTGGTGCGCCCGCACGCCCCCGGGCCGGGGGTCTACACCTACTGGGACTACTACCGGCAGCGGTTCGAGCGGAACCGCGGGATGCGGATCGACTTCGTGCTCGGCTCGCCCTCGCTGGCCGCCCGGGTCACCGGCGCAAGGGTGGACACCGACGAGCGCGCCGGCAAGGGCGCCTCGGACCACGCCCCCGTCATCGTCGACCTCGACGCCGCGTGAGCTGGCCCGAGGACGCCCGCCCCGGCGAGAGGGTGCTGACGCGCTGCACGAAGTGGCCGGGGTCGCCGCACTGGCAGCGCGAGGGCGTCTGGCTGGGGACGGACGCCCACGGCGCCTGGCTGGGACGTCCCGCCGGGGCCCGCAGCTGGCGTCCCGGTGTCGACTACCGCAACACCCTGGACGGGGTGGCGCTGGTGCCGGCCGGGGCCACCGACTGGGTGGCGAGCCTGTCCCGACCGGCCGACCCGGCCGCCGTGGAGGTGTACGTCGACCTGATGTGGGACGTGGGGTGGTCGACGGAGGAGCGCGGCGTCCTGCTCGCCACCGACATGGATCTCGACGTCATCCGCACCGCGGGCGGCCACACCTTCCTCGACGACGAGGACGAGTTCGCCGACCACTCGGTGCGCTGGGACTACCCCGAGGACGTGCGTCGGCAGGTCCGCGACCGGGCCGAGCAGCTGCTGGCCGACGTCCGCCGCGGCACGCCGCCCTTCGACGGGTCGACGGTGACGGCCTGGCTCGACCGGCTGGCCCTCCTCAGCTGCGCTGGCCAGCCGGGCCGCGACGGCTGGGAGGGCTGACGGGACGCGGCGACGACGCAGCCGGGGACGACCTCAGCCCACCTCGGCGTGACGCCACCACTGCACGGTGCCCACGGCACCGGCGAGCGCGACGGCAGGCACCAGGAGGAGACGGCCCGTCGCCACCACTGGCATGCCGGCCTCGGGGCCCATCGCCCAGACGGCCGGGACCGACCACGGCCACCAGCCACCGGCCCCGGCGACCGTGGCCATCTGCGCCAGCACGACCAGGACCAGCAGTCCGCCGACGGCGGGCAGGTAGCCACGGCCCACGCTGGCGGCTGCCGCCACCGGCAGCGCGAGCATGCCGGACAGCACGGCCAGCACCGACAGCCGCGCCGCGGTGCGCAGATCGCCGTCGTCGGGCACGCCGAGCCCGGTCGCGAGCCCGAGCAGGCCGGCGACGAGCACTGCGGTCAGGCCGACCGCGGTGGCCCAGAGGGTGAGCAGGACGAGCTTGGCGCTGGCGATCCTGTCTCGGGGCGTCGCGGAGGCGTAGAGGGAGACCACGGTGCGGTCGGCGTACTCCCGGCCGAAGCACCACCCGACCACGATGCCGACGCCGAGCAGGCCGGCGGTCGCGTAGATCTGCACCAGGCCGCCGAGATAACCGGTCCAGCCCACGCCGGGGAGCACGGCGGCGGCCTTGAGGTCGGCCGGGTTGTCGCCACCTCGCTCCGCGGCGGCGAGGAAGGCACGTGCCATCGCGGCCGGCAGGAGCACCAGCGCGAGGGTGGCGACGAGGACGACGCGTGAGCGCCGTAGCTTCAACGCCTCCACGGCGTACGCCGGGCTCATCGGACCTCGTCCTCCGTGGTCGTGGCGGCTGGGGACCGGGCGGCCCGGTCGGCGGCGTGGACCATCGCGAAGAACGCCCGCTCCAGGTCGACGCCGTGCGGATCGAGCTCACCGACGATCGCTCCGGCGTGGATGACGGTGACCCGGTCCGCGATCCTCGCCACCTCGTCGAGGTGGTGGCTGGAGATCAGCGCCGCGGCCCCAGCACGGACGGCGTCGAGCAGCAGCCCGCGCAGCAGGACCACACCGGACGGGTCGAGCGCGTTGGTCGGTTCGTCCAGGACCAGCAGTCGCGGGCGGTGCACCAGGGCGCTCGCCAGCCCGACCCGCTGGCGGTTGCCCAGGGAGAGGGTGCTGGCGCGGCGGCTGGCCCGGGGCGCGAGCTCGAGCTCGGCGATGACGTGGTCCACGGCCGCGGAGACCTCGCTGATCGGGACCCCGTGCAGCCGGGCCGCTGCCCAGAGGTTCTCGCGCACGGTCAGCTCCGGGTACACGAACGGCGTGTCGATCAGGTGGCCGACCCGCTCCCAGACCGCCGCGTCGGCGTCCCCGACCCTCACCCCGAACAGGTGCACCGCGCCGGCCCGCGGTCGCAGCATGCCCAGTGCGGCGCGCATCAGGGTGGACTTGCCGGCACCGTTGAAGCCGATCAGGGCATGGATCTCGCCGGGGAGCACGCCCAGATCGACGTCGCGGAGCACCGGCAGATCGTCGAACTGGTGTCCCAGGCCGCGGACCTCGAGCGCGTTCACGTCGCACCGCCGTCGACGACCGCGAGGGCCGCGTCCAGGGCTGCGCTCATGGGGACCCCGTCGTCGGCGAGGCACCACTCCTGCAGGGCGACGGTGAGGGCCGCCAGGACCGCGGCCGCCGCGACCCGTGCGGCGAACTCGTCGGCGCCGTCGTCGAGGAGCACCCCGACGATGGCCTCGCGGGTGGCTTCGGTGTTCGCGTACATCCCCATCCGGAGCGCTGGGTGCTGCGCTGCGATCCGCACGCGCTGGCGCACCTGCTCCTGCTCGGGGACGTCGACGTGGGAGAGGGCGGCACGCAGGCCCGTGCACACCCGGGTGATGGGGCGGAGCGAGGCGGGGGTGGCGGCGACCGCCGCAGCGATCGTCGGGTCGAAGCCGTCATCGAGGATGACGGCGTCCTTGGTCGCGAAGTGACGGAAGAACGTCATGTGGCTGACGCCGGCCGTGCGGACGATCTGCTCGACCGTCGTGGCGTCGTACCCCTGCTCGGCGAACAGCCGCGTCGCGACCTGCTGCAGCCGGGCGCGGGTCTCGATCGCCTTGCGCGTCGTCACCCTGCAGATGTTAGTCACTAACACTCACGTGCCACAAGGAGTTCCTGCGGTCACTCCTGAGCGGGCTCCTGATCTGGACGAGCACGGCTGCGAGATGGCGGTCGGGGTGGCTATATAACTGACCGTTCGTTTATAGTGGAGCTCATGAGCAGCTCACGCCCTCTCGCCGGCCGGGTCGCTCTCGTCGCCGGCGCCACCCGCGGCTGTGGTCGCGCGATCGCTGTCGAGCTCGGAGCGCTCGGCGCCACCGTCTACGGAAGCGGTCGTACGACGCGCGGCCAGCGCTCGGAGATGGACCGACCAGAGACGATCGAGGAGACGGCGGAGCTCGTCGATGCCGCGGGCGGGACCGGGATCGCTGTCCGCTGCGACCATGCCGTCGGGTCCGACGTCGCGGCGCTGGTGGACCGGATCCGCACCGAGCACGGCCGCCTGGACGTGCTCGTCAACGACGTCTGGGGCGGTGATCCGTTCACCCGCTGGGTCAAGGGCGTGTGGGAGCACCCGCTCGAGGACACGCTCCGGATCGTGCGCAACGGGATCGAGACGCATCTCATCACCGCGCACCACGCGCTACCTCTGCTGATCGAGACCGGGGACGGGCTGGTCGTGGAAGTCGGCGACGGCAAGGCTGGCCTCCCGTTCCGTGGCGTCGTCGCCTACGACCACGTCAAGGAGGCGGTCGTGCGGCTCGGCTTCTCGCTGGCGGCCGAGCTGCGCCCGTACGGTGCGACCGCGCTCTCCGTGACTCCGGGCTTCCTGCGCTCCGAGGCGATGCTCGAGCACTTCGGCGTGACGGAGGCGACCTGGCGCGACGCCTCCGACGCCCACGGCGGATACTTCCGCTACTCCGAGACCCCTCACCTGCTCGGCCGCGGCGTCGCGGCGCTCGCCGCCGACCCCGACCGAGCCCGCTTCGCCGGGCAGTGCCTCGGCTCGTGGGACCTCATGCACACCTACGGCTTCTCCGACGTCGACGGTGAGCGCCCCGACTGGGGCGTGGTCGACGCGGAGGCGCGTGCGGCCGACCCCGAGATCGCGCTACCGGCGGCCGAGTAGATGCCGCGTCCGCGCACCGTCTCCGACGAGGCCGTCCTCGACGGCGTCCTCGCACTCGCCCACCGCGTCGGACCAGCGAAGCTCACGCTAGCCGCTGCGGCCCGCGAGGTCGGCCTCTCTCCCGCCACCCTGATCCAGCGCTACGGCACCAAGCACGAGCTGCTCCTCGCTGCGGACCGCCGCGGCGTGGAGCTGTGGGTCACACCGGTCGAGGAGGCCGAGCACCCGTCGCCGCTCGACCGGGTCGTGGAGGGCCTGGTCGGCGCGGTGGACCCGGACATGACCCCGGAGGAGATCGCGAACTCGGTGGCGATGCTCCAGCTCGATCTCGTCGAGCCTGACTTCCACGCGGAAACCCTGCGCGGCGCGCGCCGGCTACGCGCGGCGCTCGAGCGCCACCTGCAGGCGGCGTCGATCGCCGGCGAGCTTCGTGACGGCACGGACGTCAGGGCCCTTGCCAAGCTCGTCGAGACGACCTACCACGGTGCCATGATCGGCTGGGCGCTGCACCGCGAGGGATCCCTCGCGGCATGGATGCGCGAGCAGCTCGAGGCGGTCCTCAGTGCCAGCCGTGCCCCGTCGCCGTGAGGCTGCCGAGCCGAGTCCAGGCGCGGGCTCGCAGCCCGAGGCGGACCGCGCAGCGGCCGAGGAAGCCGGGCGGGATATCGCGCCTTGCTAGGTACCGCTCCGCTCCGGTGCACCGGCTTTACGACGGACGTGCGGCGGTGGTCGCTGGGGCACCTGACACGGTCCCGGACGCAGCTGGGTCAGTGAGCCCATCTGCGGCACGGGGGCGGAAGATCAAGCAGTAGTCCTGGGTGAACCAGTCCTGAGGGTCGTCCCAGTCGAGCACGACCTCACGCTCGAACTCGAGGACCTCTGACAACGCCGCACCCACGTCCCAGGCCAGCGGCGTGGACGGCAGGTTCGCGACGTTGAGCACGATCCGGGCATCGGGGCCAGCGGCTCGGGTCGCCATGCCGCAGCAGATCTCCTGGAGGTCGCGCAGGTAGCGGGCGTAGTCGCCGTCCAGGGTCTGGTAGCCGCTCAGCGGATTCTGCGCGTGGTCGTCCCTCGTCATGTACGGCGGCGAGGTGATGGCGAGGGTGAACTGCGGCAGCGTCCGCCAGTCGAACCGGCGGACGTCCTGATGCCGCAGGCTGGACGGGTCGGTCAGCGCCTTCCTGGCCTGAGCCACCCTGGCGGCGTCGATCTCGAAGCCGACCGCCGCCCTGCCGAGGCGCTGGGCCGTGGCCAACGTCGTCCCGAACCCGGCGAAGGGGTCGACCACCAGGTCCCCCGGATCGGTGTAGGCGTGGACGAACGCAGCAACCATCTCGGAGGTGAAGCAGAGGTCGCCGGTGAAGCCTTCGGGCCGGTCGCTCCTGGGCACAGTGGAGCGGAGGCGCAGCACCCTGGTTGTGTCCGACAGCGCAGCGACGTCGCGGGGCGGCATCCCCTGACGCTAGCGGCGGACAGGCGTGCCGGCACCTGCTTTTCGGCGCAGCTCCGAGCCGGTCGCCGTACGCTCACCCGGTGACTCGATCGATGCGGGTGAGCGCCTACGGCGTGTGCACGAGAGCCGGTGCTCTGCTGCTGGTGCACCAGGTGGCGCCGGGCCCTGCGGCCGGGTTGTGGACGCTGCCGGGCGGCGGCCTGGAGTTCGGTGAGCACCCCAGCGACGCGGTGGTGCGGGAGCTGCGGGAGGAGACCGGGCTGACCGCCCGGGTGGAGGAGCTGTTGGCCGTCCACGACGACGTCTACGACCTCGGTGACGGCGTCCTGCGGCACGGCGTGCGGCTGCTGTTCGCCGCATCGGTCAGCGGAGATCCGAGGCCCACCCAGGTCGATGAGGTCGACCAGGTCGGATGGCACCGTCTCGACTCGCTGCCGACCGGCACCACCGCCTGGGCCCGTCTCGGTGCGCAGCTCGCGGCCTCGGTGCTGGGCGCCCCGCGGTAAGGCGGAGGGCCGAGCGGCGGGCGTCCCCTCGAGGGCGATGTGGGTGGCGATCGTGTCGTGCTCCTCGCTCAGCATGGTGTCACCGGCACGCTCCTCGGCGGAGGATCAGCTGGACAGCCAGCCGCTGCGGCTGGTGCACAGTCAGCTAGCTCGCGCGACCCGCTGGCGACCAACGCGGGCGGCTCAGGCCGGGTATTCGGACCAGGTGAACCATGACACCGGGACGTCCTCGGTGAGCCGACGCACCGCGCCGGCGGGGAGCGCCGCTGTCGAGTCCAGACCGCGGGCGACCATGGCCGCGACCGCCGAGGCGCCCAGCGGGGAGAAGTGGGTGTCGTCGCGTCGCCCGTCGTCGGTGTGCAGGAACCAGCGCAGCGTGGCCTCGGGGCCGAGCTGCTGCCAGAGCGCCAGGCTCTCGACCTGGACATCGATGAGAGGCACGGCGAGGTCGCGGGCAAGGGTGCGCATCGCCTCGGGGTAGTCGCCGTGGGTGGGCAGGGCGCGGCCTTCCGGGTCGAAGCTCCGTCGTTCGACCGAGGTCACCAGCACCGGGAGGGCATCGGCCGCACGAGCGCCGCGGACGTACTCGGCGAGGTGCTCGCGGTAGCTCGTCCACGGCTCGGTGCAGCGGCTGGGGTCGTCCACCTTGGCGTCGTTGTGGCCGAACTGGACGATGAGCACGTCGCCGGGGCGGATCTCGGCGAGGACGACGGCCAGCCGGCCCTCGTCGATGAAGCTCTTCGAGCTGCGGCCGTTGACGGCGTGGTTGGCCACCTGCCAGGCCGGGTCGAGGTAGAAGGGCAGGGCCATGCCCCACCCGGCCTCGGGATGCACCGCTGCCGTCTTCGGCGCTGCGGTGGAGTCACCGGCGATGTGGACGGTCTGGCGGGCTGTGCTCATGGGTGGTCCTCCTCAGGCTCGTCGAAGTGGTCACCGACCAGGCCAGGGTCTGGATCGCTCTCCGGTCCGTGCTGATCGGCAGCAGCTCCTCGACGACCTCGGTGACTCGCGCGCCGAGCTGGGTCACCCTGCCGTGCCGCCCGTGAGGCTCCAGGCGGCGGACAGGCCTGGCGACGCCACCTGCTCGCATCGTCGGACACACCTCCTGCGCAGGGTGCGCACGCGCTCTGGTGATATCCGTGACGCCTCTCGCACGTCGAGGGGTCGAGTTCCAGGGCAACGTAGGGTTGAAACGAATCAAAGTCAACGGCTGCCGCGGCATCCGCCCGGGCCCGGCAACAGCCTGATGTCCGACAGCGCACCACCGTCGCGAGCGGAGTACCCGCGCCAGCGGAGCGACGCGCGCGCAGCACCTGCTCTGGGTCCCACCCCGGTGCGGGTCGCCGTACGCTCACCGATGACTCGATCGACGCGGGTGAGTGCCTACGGCGTGTGCACGAGAGCCGGTTCGCTGCTGCTGGTCCACCAGGTGGCACCAGGGCCTGCGGCTGGGCTGTGGACGTTGCCGGGCGGTGGCCTGGAGTTCGGTGAGCACCCGAGCGATGCGGTGGTCCGGGAGCTGGGCGAGGAGACCGGGCTGACCGCCCGGGTGGGTGATCTGTTGGCCGTCCACGACGACGTCTACGACCTCGGCGACGGCGTCCTGCGCCACGGGGTGCGGCTGTTGTTCGCCGCATCGGTCAGCGGAGATCCGAGGCCCACCCAGGTCGACGAGGTCGACCAGGTCGGATGGCACCGTCTCGACTCGCTCCCGACCGGCGCCACCGCCTGGGCCCGCCTGGGTGCGGAGCTCGCGGCCTCAGCGATGGCGCCCTCCCACACCCGCGGGATGGCGCAGCGGCAACGACCCGTGTCACGCGTCCCCGGGTTCGCCCGTGGCGGTGATCCCGGGTGCGCCGACGGGGCGAGCAGGACAGCGTGCTCAGTGGCCCGCTCGAGCTCGTGCGCGGCGATGGCCGTCCGGACGCCGTCACTTCGACCGCCCGCCACACCACTTCGCGCACGCGGCGCCGCCAGGGCCTCCCGCAGCGTGATCATGTCGAGCAGACCCTGGTGTTGATCACCATTCTTCCTGGATCCGCAGAGGATGGTCTTGCAGTCGCTCGAGTGCGTCTCGGCTGCGCGAGCCGATCGCCCGGGTCAGCAGCACGTCCTCGGACTGCCACGTCCTTCCCTCGGGACCGACGATGACGGGGACGTCGCGAGCAAGCGTCCATCCGACCCTGCCGTAGAACGGAGCCAGCTCCGGTGAGCAGGTGAGCAGTCCGATGTCGGCGGTGCTGCGGTCGATCCGCTGGACGGCCCTGGCGTTCAGCCGGGTGCTCCATCCCTCGCGGCGGAACGCGGGATAGGTCAGCACCGCGGTCGGGCTCACCGCGCGGTACTCGTGGCCGTCGACGGTCACGGTGACCGTCACGATCTCCAGGTGCGAGACCAGCTGCGACCCAGCCGCGTACAGCTGGTGGATCGGTGCCGTGCTCGGGTGGGACGTCCACGTCCGGAAGCGGTTCGCTCCGGCGAAGCCCTCGGGCCAGACGATCCGCTGGAAGTCCAGAACCTGGACGCGGAGCAGCTCGGGCAGCTCGTCGTCGGCGTACTCCGCGAACTCGATCGGTACGGACGCCTCGGCCACGGATCGAGAGTGCCAGCAGCCGGTCGACCTCGGCCAGAGCCCAGGCGGTCAGGAGACGCGGCTCGGGATCGTCTGTGACGATCAGGACATGTCGTTCCTGGAGGACCTGCTGTTCCGGTGGTCCCGGACGATCGCGGCTCTCTGGCGTGACCTGATGACTCCCCACGGCAACAGCGACGCGCGGGTCCTCTTCGTCGGCCACTCAGGTGACCTGGAAGCGGGTCTGGTCAGCTGCCTGCCCGGAGCGGATCACCGCTCCTGGGGTGAGGGGTTCGGCCCGTTGGAGGGAGCGGTGCTGGAGTTCGCCGGCGAGCCCGCGCGCTTCCGGCGCGCAGAGATCATCCGTTGCTGAGCAACCTCAGCAGTGGTCGTGGACCCGGTGTCGACGGGTGGAGCACCCGCCGGCATCGAGCTCGAGCCGATCACCGGGCCGCGATCCAGCCCAGCTCCGGGACAGCCAGGACCTGTGGGTGGAGCGCGCCGTTGGTGTAGAGGCCCCCGCGGACTGCGGGGCTGCTGCCGCCGTCACGGTCGGTGTACCGGCCACCGGCCTCGACGGTGAGCAGCACCTGCGGGGCGTGGTCCCACAGCTGCCCGCCCGGGGCGATGACGGCGTCGACCCTGCCCTCGACCAGGCCGATGACGTCCCCGAGTGGATCAGCGACCCAGCGGGCGTGCTCGGCGATGACCGCCGCCGTCCGTGAGCCCGGGTCGACGAAGCCGCCGACGCGAGCGGCCGCCAGGCGGTCGACCGTGGAGACGCGGAGCGCGGTGTCCTCGGCACGGGGCGCGTCCGCCCGGCGCGACCAGGCGCCCTGTCCGCGGGCGGCCCACCAGCGTCGTCCTTCGGTGGGTCTGGTGATGACCGCGATCTCCAGCTCGCCGTCCACCTCGAGGGCGATGTGGGTGCCCCAGGAACGCTGGCCCGACAGGAAGGGGTCGGTGCCGTCGATCGGGTCGAGGATCCACCGGCGTCCGGGGTTCCCGGCGAGGGTGCCGTGCTCCTCGCTCAGCACGGTGTCACCGGCACGCTCCTCGCGCAGGATCTGCAGCAGCGCCTCCTCGACGAGCAGGTCGGCGGCGCTGACCAGGGTGCCGTCGGCCTTGCGTGAGACGCGGAGTGGGTCGCCGTGCAGGGGAGCGCTGATCGCGTCGGCGGCTGCGGCGAGCCGGTGGGACAGTGCGACGTCGTCGGGGTGCGGCGTCATGTCAGCTCAGGTCTGCCGCGCCGCTCAGCACGGTTCGCCCGGCTGCGGTGATGAGGGTGCCGACGTCCTCGCCCAGGCAGATGCGGCGCATCACGCCCGGTTGGGCGATGTCGAAGACGTGCATGGTGAGGGCTTGTTCGCCGGCGAGCACGAAGGCGCTGGTGTCCATCACCTTGAGACCTCGGGCGACGGCTTCGTCGTAGGTCAGCCGGTCGAAGCGGACCGCGTCGGGGTGGAGGTTGGGGTCCTTGTCGTAGACGGCGTCGATGCCGCGCTTGGCGACGAGCAGAGCATCGGCTTCGAGCTCCAGCGCTCGCTGGACGGCCGGGTAGTCGGTCGTGACGTAGGGCTGCCCGATGCCGCCGGCCAGGATGACGATGCGCCCCTGCTCGAGGTGGGAGATGGCGCGCAGGCGGATGAAGGGCTCGGCCACGGACTGAATCGGGACCGCGGTCATCACGCGGATGTCGGCGTCGGTGCGTGCCGTGAGGGCGCCGCGGAGCATGAGGGCGTTCATGACCGTGCCGAGCATGCCGATGTTGTCCGCCTCGGCTCGTCCGATGCCCCACCCGTCGGCCATCCGGCCGCGGAAGTAGTTCCCGCCGCCGACCACGACCGCCACCTGGACGCCGAGGTCGTGCACGGCGAGGACCTGGTCGCTGAGGTGGGCGAGGCGGTTCGGGTCGACGCCCCAGCCGGCCTCGCCAGCGAGCGCCTCACCGCTCAGCTTCAGGACCGCTCGGCTGTACCTGGGCATGGCGACTCCTGACGTCGGCGGCTGGGGTCTTGGCCCAGTACACCGCACCGACCCGGTTCGCGCATGAGAACCGGTACTCCCGCGGCAGCCGCAGCGAGGGACGGCCACTCCGGCATCAGACGTCGTCGCCCGCGAGGAGACCGTGGTCGGGTGGTCGCCAGCCCGTGTCACGGGCCCACGTCTCGGCGAGCTCCATCAGCAGGCACCAGGCGGGGTACTTGAGACGTCCGTAGGCGGCGAGGTCAGGAGCGACGGCAGCCGCTGCGGTCTTCAGCTCCGACCACCAGGCCGTCCGCTGCGGACTGGCGCGCAGGTGGTCACGGAAGAGGAGCGCCAGCCGCAGAGTCGGGCTGCCGACCGCCCGGACGTGGATGTTCTGGGCCCTGCCGCCGACGGGAGGGGCGAAGGTCATCTTGGGCCAGTGTCGCCCAGCGGCTGGCTCGCTGTTGTTCCACGGCTCGGGGCGGCGGCGGTAACCGAGCCAGGTGAGGTCGTGCTCGACATCCGAGGCGGTGGGATCGGGCACCACGACCATCATGTCCAGGACGTCCTTGGCCGACATGCCGGCGACGGCTGTGGAGCCGATGTGCTCCACGGCGACCGCGGACCGGACTGCTCGGCTCAGTGTGGTGGCGAGGTCAGCAGCCTCGGTTGCCCAGCTCGGACGGTAGGGGTGCACCGTGACCCCGTCGCCGAGCTCGTCCTCGAACGGCACAGGAGCACCCTTCCGTGGGCGTCGCGGGCAGGCAAGTCGCACCTCCCCGGGGGTCCGGTGCGGGCAGTTGTGGTTCAGGCCGCTTCCAGGCTGAAGAAGATGAAGCCCAGGAAGGCGGTGCGTTCGCCGGCGGCGATGCGGGGCGGGAGGAGGACGCGCGGGGTGTCGGGTGCCGGCGGGGGTTCGGAGAGGACGCAGATGCGGAAGCCCGCCGCGGTGAACGCGTCGGTCATCGCGTGCAGAGGACGGTGCCAGAAGGTGAGGACCACTTCCTTCCCCGCCATCACGAAGTCCTCGGAGTACTGCCGGATGGCGAAGTAGTCCTCGTCGGGATGGGTGAACAGGCGGACGGTGGGATGGTTGACCGAGAGAATCAGTCGGCCGCCGGGACGCAGCACGCGTCTCAGCTCTGCGAGGGGGCCGCTCCAGTCCTGCAGGTAGTGCAGCACGAGCGAGGCGACGACGTCGTCGAAGGCGTCGTCGGGGAACGGTAGAGGTTCGCCGAGGTCGGCGACCTGCAGCGGGACGTCCGCACCGAGCCTCCGGCGGGCGAGCTCGATCATCGCCGGACTGGCGTCGAAGCCCGTCATGATGGCGCCCCGGCCGCGCAGTGCGGCCGAGAGCGGGCCCGAGCCGCATCCGGCGTCGAGGATCCGCCGGCCACGGACGTCGCCGGCCAGCGCGATCATGGCTGGTCGCTCGTAGAAGGCGTTCATGAGGCTGGCGGCGTTCTCCGCTTCGTAGCTGTCGGCGAACGTGTCGTAGTGATCGCTCATCGCGGGTCCGACGACCAGCCGTCAGCGACGAGGTGGCGGACGCCCGTCAGGTCGCTGCCGAGCAGGTCGCGCACCACCGCGGGTCGCAGCGGGGCCGATGTCACCTCAGCAGCAGGCAGCCACTCCTGCACCAGGTGCGGTTCCCGGGAGGTGACGTCCTCGCGGTCGATCGTCGCGCGGAGGTAGTGCTCCAGCCCGTGGATTCGTTCGTCGCCCGCCATGAACCGGTTCTCGACCACGAACAGGTACTCCCAGCTCACCAGGCGTGCGTTCGTCTCCTCCTCGATCTCGGCTCGCAACCGCCCCTCGAAGGTGTCGCCGATCTCGTACTCGCCGCCGATGAACGCGTAGCTGGCCCCCGGGGAGTCGCTCGGCCGCTGGACGAGGAGGCGCTGCTGGTCGGCGGAGAAGATGATCGCTCGGACCGAGGGCCGTACCAGCCGGCGCCTGGCGACAGCGTCGAAGAAGTCCTGCTCCAGCAAAGACATGGCATGGAGCCTCGCAGAGGATGCGCGGGGCCGTACGCGGACGCGCCCTCATCGACGATCTCGCCGCGCGCGATCGGAGTGCGCGATCATCTCTGCAGCGAACCAACTCGGCTCCGGCAGACGAGGAGCTCGGATGGAGCAACCAGCCCAGGTCCTGGGGATAACCGTTGCCGCTGACGTGCTCGAGCGCTGGCGAGGCTGGTTCGCCCCGCCCGTGCAGCCCTTCCGCACCGACCTGATGCGACCGGACGTGGCAGCCGCCGTTCCCGACCGTCGCGTGCAGCCGACCGCGGAGTGGCAGGACACGTTCTTCATGTACGACGGGACGTGGACCTGGCTCAGCGGAGCCGAGTTCTGGGCCCTCCGACCCAGCCACCGGCGGGCCCTCCTGGCCATCCGGCGCAGGACGGTACGCCCGAAGACGATGCCGGTGTGGCCCTCGGAGCTGGCTGCCGCCGGCGACGAGGTGATGCTCCGCTGGGTCGCCTCCGGGGCGGTGCGTCCCAGTCGGCACGACGTCCTCCCCACCGGTGTGTGGGAGCGCGCGGAACCTCTTCTCCCCAAGCCCGAGCGCTGGCTGGCACCTTCGCGCACGGATCCGGACCGAACTGCTTCGGAACCGTCATGGCGGCGTCCGGGCTCGACACCGACGACGTCCAGGTGGATCCGCAGCAGTTCCAGACCTGGGTCGAACAGCACGCCGAGCCGATCAGCGGCACCGCACGTGACGACGACCCGGGGACCGTCTTCATGTGGACCGAGCACGGCCAGGTGGCCCATGCCACCGTGAGTGTCGGTGCCGGCTGGATGCTGACCAAGCCGTCGCAGTCCTGGTCCAGTCCCCGGTTGATCATGACCGTCCGGGATGCCGTCAGCTCCTGGCGCTTCCGGGGCACGCGCCTGTACCGGTACCGGCTCCGGCCCCGTTGAACCGGGCAGCCTCGGACCGGCCCGCCGGTCCGGCGTCGGTCTCGCCCCCAGCAGATCCCCTCGGACCACCAGAGCAGAGCGCACCTGCAGCACAGATTGGGAGGCGCGGACGCCCGGAGTGCGCGGATCGGGGTCGGGTCGAGAACGGCCGGATGCCTACCCCGCCGACCCCGTCCCCGTCATGCCGTCACGAGGTAGCGGTGGTCGGTGATGGTCCGGCCCCACAGCGCCGGGTCCGTCAGGTCGTGGCGCACCGGTTCACGTCCGACCTCGCGGACGAGCTGCTCGGTCCGCGAGGAGGCCAGCCCGACCCCGGTGCCCCACATGCCCTCGATGAGGACGAGCCGGCCGTCCGGTCGGAGCAGCTCCAGCCAGCGCCCGAGGGCGGCCGCCGGATCAGGCACGGCCCACAGGACATGTCGGCAGAGCACCACGTCGAAGAGCCCGTCGCCGAGTGGCGGCACAGCGACGTCCCCGTGCGTCAACGCGATCTCGACGCCGGCTCCGTCCGCCTTGGCTCTCGCCCGCTCCAGCATCGCGGCGGAGAAGTCCACGCCGTGCACGGCGAACCCTTCTGCGGCGAGGAGCACCGACAGGCTGGCGGTACCGCAGCCCAGATCGGCGACCGCCGCGGGCGGGTCCGGTAGCTGCGCGAGCAGCAGGTCCCGCCACGCTCCACGGACTCCAGCGGCGTGCAGCCCATGATCTGCGGGCTCGTCGTAGCCGACGGCCTCGTCGTCCCAGGTCGAGCTGTCCTGCTCCACTCCCACGGGAGCACTGTGGCATGCCGCTCATCAGCCTGGGACGGGGCGACGGTCTCGACGTCAGGGTCGGTCGAGCGGAATGCGGTGCACGGTTCGCCAGGAGCTGGGCTCGTCACTGCCGGCGATCAGCAGTGCGTGATCGACATGGTGGCGGAACGGTAGTCCCCGTTGCACCGCTACTTCTGCCGCCTTCAACGCGGTGAGGTCTGCGAGCTGTGCCTCACCCACGGTCAGGTGCGGCTGGGGCGAGGTGAAGGCGCCGCTGTAGGGCGGGTGATCGGGGAACGCGGTCCACACCGCTTCGGTGAGCTGGCGGAACGGAGCTTCCGGACTCGGAGCGAGCCACAGCACGTCGGAGTCGAACCAGTCCGCCCGGACGAAGTCGCAGTCGAAGGCTGCGACGGAGGCCACCGCTGCTTCCAGGGTCGAGATGACCGATGTGTCGATGCGGTGCGGGGGCACGAAGGGGGAGAGGACGGTGACGTGGGCGGGGACCCCGCAGGCCGCGGCGCGGTCCAGCCGGGAGCGGTGCTGGTGCACGATCGGGTCAGCGCTGGCGATGTGGACGATGACGGCGGTCCGGGTGGGCGCAGCCGGTGACGGCGGCACGTCCAAGCTGTACATCGCGCCAGGCTAGGTACACGCCAGCTCCGGTGCACCGGCTTTACGCAGGCGTGCGATGGTGGCGCTGGGTCGACCTGACACCGTCCCGGACGCAGCCGGGCGGGGACTCATCGGTCTCGGCGGGCTCTGGCTCGGTTCAGTGACGATGGTTGTTGAGCCACTCGACAACGCTGACCCGGTCAGCTGCTCGGGGTAGGTGGGCGGAAGATCAGGCAGTAGTCCTGGGTGAACCAGTCCTGCGGCTCGTCCCAGTCGAGCACGACCTCACGCTCGAGGTCGAGGACCTCGGACAACGCCGCACCGGCTCTTCCGGTCGTCGGCGGCGTGGCCGTCGCACGGCTGCACTCCAGCAGCCGGAACGCCGTCGGCGTGGCGATCCTCGCCGTCATCGCCATGGCGCTGCTCCTGCTGGTGCTCTGAGGAAGTTCCAGAGCGTCATCTCGTCGTCGCCGGCCGTCCTCGCGGTGCCGCCAGAGCCCTCCGCAGAAGTTGATTGCCCGGCCGCCAGGTCGTGCGTAGTGTCGCCGACATGTCGAGTCCTGAGGCATCCACGGTGGGGGCTCGCGGTCACGCCGTCAGCTCCCAGAACCCCTGAGCTCTTCCCTCCTCCTGCGCACCTCATCCGCATCGGGCGTGCGCGCACCCGGCCGGGCGCTGACCGCGATGACGAGACGACCTTCTTCTCTCGCTCTCGCCCTGGAGGTGCCTCGATGCCCTTGTCTCTCTACCTGCTCGCCATGGCGGTGTTCGCCATGGGTACCTCGGAGTTCATGCTCGCCGGCCTGGTCCCCGACATCGCGACCAGCCTCGATGTCCCGGTCGCGGTGGCGGGCCTGCTGACGTCGGCCTTCGCGGTCGGCATGGTCGTCGGCGCGCCGTCGATGGCGGTGGTCGCGCGTCGCTGGCCTGCTCGGTCCAGCTTGCTGGGTCTCCTCGCGGTCTTCGTCGTCTCGCACGTCGTCGGGGCGGTGACCACGACCTTCTGGGTGCTGTTCGCCACCCGGGTGGTCGCTGCTCTGGCCAACGCCGGCTTCCTCGCCATCGCCCTGACGACGGCCACCACCCTCGTGCCGGCCAACCAGAAGGGGCGTGCGCTGGCGGTGCTGCTCTCGGGGACGACCCTCGCCACCGTCGCGGGCGTGCCCGGCGGCGCGGTGCTGGGCGCCCTGCTCGACTGGCGGGCCACGTTCTGGGCGGTCGCTCTGCTGTGCCTACCGGCGGCGATTGGCGTCGTCAGGAGCATCCCGGCCAGGCCGGCGGCCAGCCAGGACCGTCCGGTCGGCCCGGCGCTGCGGGGTGAGGTCGCCGAGCTGACCAAGCCCCGGCTGGTCGTGGTCATGGTGCTGGCTGCCCTGGTGAACGCCGCCACCTTCGCGACGTTCACGTTCCTGGCGCCGGTCATCACTGAGGTCGCCGGCCTGGGCGAGCTGTGGATCCCGCTGGTGCTCGTGCTGTTCGGTGCCGGCTCCTTCGTCGGCGTCACCGTCGCGGGACGGCTGTCCGACCAGCGTCCCGGCACCGTCGTCGTGGTCGGCGGGCCACTGCTGCTGCTCGGCTGGATCGGACTGGCGGTCCTGGCCGACCAGCCGGTGGCGCTCCTGGCCCTTGTGCTCGTGCAGGGGGCGCTGTCCTTCGCGGTGGGGAGCACCCTCGTCACCCGGGTGCTGTACGAGGCCCCCGGCGCGCCCACGATGGCCGGCTCGTACGCGACCGCGGCGCTCAACCTCGGTGCGGCCGGCGGCCCCGCCCTCGCTGCAGCGGCCCTCGGTGCGGGCTCGGGCTACCTGGGCCCGGTGTGGGTGAGCTCCGTGCTCGTCACGCTCTTCCTGCTCGTGGTGCTGCCGCTCCTGCGGCTGATCGCCCCCCGCGTCGACCAGGAGGTGGCTCCGTGGGCCACGTGATGGTCGCGCGTGGTCCTTGGTGGACGCGCCCGGTGGTGGCTCGTCCCGACGGCTGCGCGAACCTCGGAGGAGGACTATGACCCTCGATGGTGCTCCGTCCAGGCCGTCTCAACCCCCGCGGGAAGAAGGGAGGCAGCACGTGGACCGATCGACCGCCCGTGCTCGGGCTCGTTCCAGGATGCGCCGCACGACCATCGCCGTGGTGTCGGCCTGCGCGGTCGGGCTGGCTGCGGCCGTCGCCGCCCCGGTGCTGTGGTTGCAGGTCGACGAGATGGCGGTGCCGCCCGCAGCCGAGCTCGCACCCCTGCCTGCGGGAGTCACGGTCGTCGCCGACGAGGTCCATTGCGCCTCGGGCGGCTGCTGGCGCGAGCTGACGGTGAGGGGGCCTGCGGCCGGGTCGGAGGAGGAGCTCGCAGCGGGTGTGGGCGCCGCGCTGGGACTGCCCGCAGGGATCGACGGAGAGCCGGGCGAGAGCTGCCACGCCAGGGGCTGGCTGGATCTGCGACGCGTCTGCACCGGGGTGGGGGTCAGGCGGGGGGACGTCTACGTCTACCTGCAGTACGAACGGCTCCTCTGACCTTCCGTGAGGGTAGTCCGCAGCGGAGCCACGGCACCACCGACTGGCTGTCCCTGGCCGTCGGAGCCGTTCTGCCCCCGCGACGTGGAGAGTGGAACTGGCCGAAGCGATGACCCCCTGCGCGAACGCCGGGTTGTGGCGGAGTGCGGGGAGTCAGTGAGTGTGTCGGGCGTAGTGCGTGCGGGCCTTGGCCCGGCCGCCGCAGCGACCCATCGAGCACCAGCGGCGGTTCTGCGGTCTGGAGGTGTCGAGGAAGATCAGCCGGCAGTCCTCGGCGGTGCACTCGCGGATCGTGCCCCTCGCGCCGCTCAGAGATCGCACGCCGTCGTGGGCGATGGTTGCGAGGAGCTGTGCTGGCGTCGGTGGCGTCGGTGCCGTCGTCCCACCCGGCAGATGCGGGTGGAGGGCCGGCCGGCTGGCCCAGTCGTTGATGGTGTCGACGTCGCCCGCATCGAGCGGACGACCGACCGCCGCAGCTCGGGCGGCAGATGTCATCGCGGCTCGGAGCTGCTTGGCGGAGCAGAGCACCTCGGAGTCAGAGGCTGCCGACATCGGGCCGAAGCGCTCGCTGAGCCAGGCATCGAGGTCGCTGGCCCCTCGCAAGCTCTCCCACTCCTCGACCCCATGACCGAAGTCACCGGTGTAGCCGAAGGCCAGACTCACCGAGCCCGGATCGAAGCGCCACCGGCGGCCATCGGCTGGGACGAGCCAGACCTTGGTGTCTGCGGGCTCGTTCACTCCTGGTGCCTGCGCGAGGGTGGGTGCGACATGTTCATGTAGACGCCTCCGCGAGCGAGCTCCTCGAGCATCTGGCCGATGCGCCGGCGGCGGGTGTCCGCCGTCTTGGCCCGCCCGACCCACGCCAGGTAGTCGTTGCGCTGGTAGGCGGGGCGCCTGTCGTAGTGCTGGCGCACACCAGCACGCTCGAGCTCCGTAGCGATGTCGTCTGGCATGGCTTGTTGCTTCCGAGTCAACATGAGCCGACTCTAACCGGTATTACCAGTTGGGTCTAGGTCGGACCCCCACAACCGCGCCGGCTGGCACCGTCGTGACCTCGGCCTGCTGCAACTGGCGCAGTGCCGTTGACCGTGGCCCTGGGACACGGTGTGTCCTGATCTACGCCGCCTCGTGAGAGAGCGGCCGACCGTCCGGATCCGCCGGGTGGGGACGGGTGAGGACACGGCGGGAGCAGGATCGATGAGTGCAGCGAGCGAGGCCACCGAGACGGCGGCGGACTCCCGCAGCAGGGAGCACGAGAGCTACGTGGAGGCGGCTCGCCGGGGCCGACACCGCTGGTGGCACTACCTCCTCGGTCTGGCCCTCGTCCTCTTCGCATGGATGGTGGTCGCCAACGTGGCCAGCGCGCTGGTCGCGTTCGCGCTCGGCGGGGAGGAGGGCGTGGCTGCCTTCGGCCGAGTCGACTTCGCTGCCCTGGGACCCGTGGGCGGCTTCCTCGTGCTGATGGCGGGGTGGCCGGTCACCCTCGGCGCGGTCCTCATCGCGGTCGGGCTGATCCACCGACGACACCCTCGGACGCTCGTCACCGCAGCTGCCAGGATCAGCTGGCGTCGCATCGTTCACGGGTTCGTAGCCTGGTTGCTGCCCTTCCTGCTGGTGATCGGACTCGTGCAGTACCTCGTCTATCCCGACACCTTCACCCTCAACACCGACGTGGCGACCTTCGCGCTCTTCGTGCCCGTCGCCCTGGTCCTGACCGCCATCCAGACCACCACGGAGGAGCTCTTCTTCCGCGGGTACCTCGTCCAGACCGCCAGCCTCGTGTGGACCAACCGCATCTTCCTCGCCCTGGTGTCGGCGGTGGTCTTCACCCTGCCCCACGTCGGCAACCCCGAGGCAGCGGGGGGCTGGCTCTCGATCTTCCTCAACTACTTCTTCGGCATGGGCTTGATCTGGGCGGTCGTGTCGTTGGTCGACGGCACCACCGAGCTGGCCATCGGCGCCCACTTCGCCAACAACATCGCCAACTTCGTCCTGATCAGCGCGAGCGGGACCGTGGTCACCACGCCAGGCCTCGTCGGGGTCAGTGAGTACCACGCACTGTTCTACGACCTGTCGAACCTCGTGTCGGTCCCGGTGTTCCTGGCCGTCGTCTACGGCCTGTTCAAGAAGGGTGCGCCACCACGGGCCTCCTGGGGCCACCGGGCCGGGGGTCGTTGACTGGTCGGTACGGTCCGCGCACTCAGAGCCGGCTCACCATGGCTCGGACGCAGCCGGGCAGGCCAGCTCCACCACCTCCGGTGCCGAGGCGTCCAGCCGTGGCGTCCTGCCTGCCTTCGGCCAGGCTGGTTCCTCGAGTAGTTCGAGCGGTCGACGCCACGCCGGGTCGGCACCGCTGCTGGAAGGCCGTGTCACCCCACGGCCACGCGTCGTTCCGAGCAGACTTCAGACGCGGTCACGCCGGTGGCGTGTCATCCGGGGGCGGGCCCAGTTGCAGCACCGCGAGCGCGAGCTCGCGAAGGGCTCCCCGGCGGGCGCCTCGGTCGCCGACGGCCCAGTAGGTGGCTTCGAGGTGTTGGATGTCCGGGTTCAGGTCGAGCGTCTCGAACCACTGCGGAAGGTGCTTGAGGAACGGCGGATGGTGCCCCTCGGCCAGGAACCACGCGATGTAGACGAGTCGGTGCAGCTCGACGGCCAGCGAGTCGTGAAGCCACAGGTTCCCAGCGTCGTGCGCCTTCTGCAGCTCGGTGAGGAAGCTCGGCGTACGTGCATCAAGTTGCTCCAGCACGACCTGGACGAGTCGGGGAGCGGGCTCCCGCAATCGTTGCTGGATGACCTCGCCTTCCCCTGCCGGGTCGACGAGCAGCACTCCTTGGGCGAGACCGGCGGCAACGTGGATCGGCGTCGGCCACTGCTCGCCGGCCCAGCCCAGTCCTCGATCCAGCTGTTCCAGCCAGCCGTCGAAGGTCTCGCGGGGCACATGCTGGACGTCGAGTTCGAAGCCTGCCGCATCCCCCTTCTCGAACAGCAGCTCTGCGTGCCGAGGGCACACGTTGGTTCTCGAGCAGGTGCGGAGTCCCCCCGGCTGAGCGACACTCAGCTCAAGTAGGGGACGCCGCTGCGCTGCCCTCTGTTGTCGTTCGGCAAGATGGGCACGGGGAGGTAGCTGTGGAGGCCGTGCAGATCGACTACGAGCTTGAGACACCGCTCGATCAGATGCCTGCCCTCACCCCCTTCGAGACCGGCACCGACCTTCTGCACCTGCTGGCTATCACCGCTGACCTGGAGCAGTTCCGCGACGCGAAGGCCCGCAAGGTCGACTGGCGGGTGCACTCGGTTTCGGGCACCTCAGCGGCGTTGCGATCGATCAGCGAGCCCGACGTTGCCAGCAGAGCCGCGCTCAGCCTCGTGCGCGGCTTCAATGAGGCTGAAGAGACCGAGCAGCTCCCGCGCGGTTGGAACCTGCGCGTCGGGCAACGGGCCGCGAGGGTCGCATCCCGGCTTGGCGATGATGACAACACCGGTCTGCGCCTCAGTGTCCATGGGCCAGACGACGTTCGGGCGCACGTAACCCGACGCGCTGGTCGACACCTCAAGTCCGCTACCGATCTCCGAATCACCAGCTACGGGTCCGTCGTCGGGGTGTTAGGCCGGGTCACCGCCAAAGGCAAGCAGCGCACAGCCGCTTTGTGGTCTGACCTCACCGGCCGCCGGATCGACGTCCGGTTCGGGGAGCAGCACGTCGAGGAGATGCGCAACGCCTGGGCACATTCCCACGTCGAGGTCACTGGCGTCCTTCACGAAAACGTCTCCGGGCAGGTGCTGCGCGTGAACCTCGACTCGCTGCGCGTCCTCGACCGAGAGCGAGTGAACCTGTCTGAGGCGCTGCCTCACGGCTTCTACCCCGAGATGACCGGTGGCCTCGGTGCCCGCGAGTACCTGAGGCTGGTCCGTGGCGAAGGCTGAGCCCAAGAAGGTCGCCATCGACTCGGGGTTGCTGATCGCGCGGATCACCGGAGACCGCCCTGAGCATGCCCCGGGCATAGCTACGCTCTTCCACGAAGCAGACTCCCAGAAGGTCAAGCTGTTCGGCTCTACGCTGCTGTTCCCTGAGGTCCTGGGTGGGGGCTACGACGACCCAGTCGACCCGGCCAAGGAGAACGCGATCTTCAGGGTTCTTGATAACCCGAGTGTCATCACGATGGTCCAGGTGACGCGTCAGGTCGCTGTTCTGGCGCGGGACCTACGGCGCGAACTGCACCTCAAGACAGCTGACGCCACCCACCTAGCCTCGGCGGTGTTCGCGGGCGTCGACATGTTCATGACCATCGACGAGAACGACTTCACCATCGGCAGCACCGTTCGGGGCGTGGAGATTGCACTACCTGGCAGTGCTCTAGGCGAGGACGCCCTACCACTGATCGGGCCGGGCTAGCGGCTGCACCGAACTCGTTGCCGCCAGTACTCAGCGGTGTCCGGCGTCGCAGGCGGCCTGCAGCCCCTCTAGTGGGGCTGCCGGCGAGGTACCTCGTCGATCCCGCCGCTGACACGCACTGAGGACCTCGGACACCTTCCAGCAGGTCCCCGGCTACCGCGACGCGGGAACGTGGGTCATCGCCTGACCCAGCCGAAGGGGCGGCCCCACCCCAGGGTCGCCCTACCGACCTGGACCGGCCCCTTACCTCGACTCGCGCTCACCCGCGCGACTCGGCGTACCGCTCGGGCCGTTGCTTAAGTGGTGCGCGCGTGGCGCCCCACCTCTCTGGGGATTAGGTGGGGCGCCTACTCAGAACCGTACTCCGTGTGTGGTCCACGTCACACGCTGGTTCTGCGGTCGGGTTGGTGCAGAAACGATCGTTACTGGACCGCCCGAGGCGCGCTCCGGTGAGCGGCGGACTGTCGGGCGCATCCCTCAATCTCCTTGACCGTGACTGGCCACTCGAAGAGAGTCCTCGTGTGAACGGCGACCAAGCCCGGCACCCGCATCAGCGCCTCCCGGGTGTTCGGCTCCGACCCATCTCCCAAGCCGACGTGGCCCCACACAACGCAGGCGAAGACGAAGAGACCATCCGCTGGCTGAGTGGCGCACCAAGCACCACCGAGTCAACTCAGCGCGCCTTCGCCGCCCTCGAGGAGAACGCTCGTCGAGGAGTCGGTAAGCGAGGATTCGCCGTGCTGCTCGAGGACGAACTTGCTGGTTACATCGACTTCGATCCCGACGCAGAAGACCTTCCCGACCCCGATTCCGTCAACATCGCCTACGCGATACACCCGTGGGCGCGACGTCGTGGCGTCGCCACCGCTGCGGTCCACCTTGTCTGCGCGCTCCTGGAGGCAGCCGGGATCGGGCGGCGTGCCGTCATCCGGGCAGAGGTGGAAAATACCGGGTCCGTGGCAGTTGCGCGGGCCTGCGGCTTCACCCACCTCGGTGACTTCGCTGCCCCGAAGGAGCGCCACCCGTCCGGCGAGCCGGTCATCTATGCGACGTACGCGAGGTTCTCCGACCGTCTCGCGCACCGCTGTGAGCTCTTCTGACGGTCCTACGGGAGTGTTTCGTGCGTGCGCTGTGGTTTTGGCCGAGGTCAACGAGCAGCTCGGGCGCGAGTACCGGTGGCGGCGAGTGCTCTCCGGCGGGGAACAGACCGGCGCACATCTCGTCACCTGGGGCGATCAGTGTGCGGTGCTGAAGTGGGAGCCAGCCGGCTGGAGGGCTGACCAACTGCTGCAGGCCTTTCCGGCCGTCACCTATGCCCTCGAGCGCGGCTGGCCTGCCGCTCGATGGCTGGCGGTTGGACCGCTGGCTGGAGGTGGGTCGTTCGTCCTGCAGGAGTACGTCGACGACGTCTCGATGTCGGTCATCGACACCCACGCGGCGCAGGCAGTCACCTCAGCCAACGCTGCTCAAGCGGGCGCCGGTCTAGCGAGCGCCAGGGACGACTCTGCCCAGCTCGAGGACGTGTTGAGCGGTGGCCACCCCTGGACGAGGCAAGTGAGCGCCTTCACCAGAGCCGGGGCAGCGCTCGTCCGACACGGCCAACGGATTGCGGCCAAGGTGGGCGCTGCGCCGCTTCCGCGCCTCGACGTCGTCCACGGCGACTACAGCAGCTCCAACATCCTGCTGGGCTCCGCCGACCGGCCGGTGACCTTCATCGACTGCCAGACCATCGGCCGAGGCACCCGGGTCCGCGACCTCGCCGACCTATACCGGCAGAGCTTCGTCTACCCCGATCCCGCCAACACCGGTGCGAGACAGCTGCGATCCGCGGCCCTTGAGGCCGAAGGCCCGCAGGTCTTCGCCAAGTGCGCAGTGGCGGTCACCCTCAACAACCTGGCGTGGTGGGCGGGCAACAAGACAGCGGCCGAGTTCGACCGGGCTTGTTCGGCCCTGCACGACCTCTTCGACGACATCCAAGAGGCGTGACCACTCCGCCGACGCTCGGGAACGTCGACCGGAACAGACGGGGTCGAGGCCGCGGCCTGGGACAACCTGGCGGCCCGCCCTCCTGTTTCGAGATCACCTGCCCGGAGTCCCTTCGACACGCGGAGTGGCCTGGATCACAGGACTATCGAGCAGCACCTTCTAGCCGGCGTGTCGTCGAGCCCCGAGCTGCTCGAAAACGATCGTTTCTGCACCGGCGCTGGGGTGGCGCCAGGAAGGTCGATCTACCGCCGCTTCCGCGGCGGTGTCTCCTTCCCTGTCCGCACCCGCTTCCAGCCACAGTCGGTGGCGGCCTTCATGCAGTGGAAGCCTTGATCGCACCCAGCGCACTCACAACCGCACGGTCCTGGTTCAACCCTTGATCCCATGACTCCCAGTCTGGCCCTGAAAGGCCCAACGTCGCCGCGAGTGTCGGGTGCCCCCTGCCCGAACTTCTTCAGACCGACCGTTCCGAGCACCACACCCACTGAGCAGGCTTTCCGTACGACGTTTCGGCGATCGCCCGTGCCCGTCTGACGCCTGCTCGAAAACGAACGTCACTGGCCCGCACGCCGATACGTCACCAATCTTGGGCGGCCTGCCAGATGTTGCAGTTGCTGACGGACCAGCACGCCGGCGGCAACAAGAACGTCCTCTAGAGCGGACGTTGGAACATCGGCAGCGTCGACGCGTCCTGCCCGATCGTGGACGCCGGGTCGTGGTGGGTGCCACCGGTCCGAGCGAGCTCGACCAGCACAGAGATCCGCCGGTCGTGCCCGCGGTGCATCGGCTCGGGTAACGCCTCCACCGCAAAGTACTCAGCAGCGCTCATCTCCACGCCTGGCACGGGAACCTCGCCGCGGGATGCGTTGACCTCGAAGGTCATGATCACCTGGTGAACCGAGCTGCGTGTCCCCCAGGTCGGGCCGTCGAACACGCCGAGCAGTCGGGTGACCTCCCCGGTCAAACCCGCCTCCTCCCAAAGCTCGCGCAAGGCACCTCTCGTCGGTGACTCTCCGACCTCGAGCAGCCCGCCCGGCAGGCACCAGCTCGCATCATCGCTGCGCCGACACAGCAGTACCCGGCCGTCGTCATCACGCACGAGCGCGGAGATCCCAACCATCGGAGACATCCGCATCCATGCCTCGTCGACGAAGCCGGCCACCAAGGCGTCTGCGTCGGCGATCTCGGTCAGCGCGGCCAGCCGTGCGGCTATGTCGAGCAGGTGCTCTGCGCGCTCACGCTCGTGCGCGTCACCGGCGAACCGTCGCGCCGCGGTCCCTGCGCCTCGGAGCTCATCGACCAGCAGCAAAAGCCTCTCGGCTGGATTCAGGTCGGCGCTCACAAACCCGATTCTGCCTCACCAAAGTCTCGGAGTGAGGCCCACCCGCCACTGGAAACGCCCGTTGACGGATCCCTCAGCGGGACGCGATGCCGGTCTCGGCGTGAATGTGCGCAACCGGCCGGATGAGACAGCTCAACTGGTGTCGTTAGAAGCTGCTCGGTGAAGATCACTGTAGGCAAGCCGATCCGGGTCGCGCGCTCGCAGACCCCCCAGCATCCGTCCCCGCGCATCGGAATCGGGGCCACCTGTGTCCCAGGACCACTCGCTGTGGACATGGCCATCGGCAGGCAGCATCCGCTGATGGTGTCAGACTCATCGGGTGGTTTTCACCGACGAACAGCCCTTCGAGTCGTCCGCGCCCTCGTGTCACGCCGGACGCCCCTCCTACCCCGCTGCAGCGGTTGATCATCTGCTGGAGGCTCTGGGCGTCGCCGCCGGAGACAAGGTGGTGGAGCTTGGCGCCGGCACCGGCAGCTTCACCACACTTCTGGAGCAGCGGTCGGTGCAGGTAGCCGCGGTCGAACCCGCCGAAAGCATGCGATCGCAGATCGACACCTCCGCCCTAGTCGAGAGCTTCGCCGGCACCGCCGACGACACCGGGCTCCCTACTGGATGCGCTGATGGAGTGGTCGCCGCGACGGCTTGGCACTGGTTCGACCCTGGGCCCACCCTCGCGGAAGTCCGTCGCTTGCTGAAGCCAGGGCGTGGTCTGGGACTGATCTGGAACGAGTACGACGAGTCCGTCGACTGGGTCCACCAATACGCCGCCATCGCAGACTCCCGCCGCCCAGGAGGGAGCCCCAGCTCGAGAACCGGCCAGTGGAGGCATGACTTCGCCGTCGTCCCGGGCTGGGCGCCGCTGCAGTCGGCCGACTTCGCCAACCCCTGGCACACCACCGCCGAAGGCCTGCTCCACCGGCTGCGCTCTTCCTCCGCGATCTCCCGCCTCAAGGCGCTCGAACGCACAGCAGCCGAAAGCGAGCTACAGACACTGCTGGTTGACCTCGGCTTGGGCGCCGAAGACACCGTCGTGCTTCCTCACCGGGTCCGCGTCTTCTGGTCGTTCCCTACTGTCTAGCGTCGAATCGTCCCAGGGCTCAGTCGGCGAGACGGTGCTCCTGAGCGGCAAGGTGCTCGTACTCGGCATCTCGTCCCACACCGCGACGAGATCGATGTCTGAGTCGTCACGGAATCCGGACACCACCGACCCCTGGCTGTAGGCCCATGCCAGGTGCTCGCACCCCAGCCAGCGCTCAGCGACGGCCTCGATGACCGCCCGCGCAGCGGCTGGCGCCCGCGTCAAGGCATGGTTGCGGGATCCTGGACGTCGGGGAGTCACCGAGGTGACGCTGCCAGACAACACCCAGCGAGTCACGACAACAGGGCTGCTCCTTCCTGAGCGCGGTGCTCGAGGCGACGGCGAGCGTCTGGTCACCGAGGACGCGGCGAGGGCTTCCTCCGCCCGCGTCACGTAACTCGGACGGTCTCTGATGACGATGGTTCTCGAGCAGCTCGAGCACTTCGATGCGGGTCGATGCCGGCGACGAGCATCCAGGAGGCGGGCCCGTACCTCTCGCGCGGACGATCGCCGGGCGGTCGCCTCGTCCGCCCGCTGCGTGCCAAACATCCACCGAACGGGGGAGGCGGGATCAACCCCAGATCCGACGCCCTGGTCGATGTGGCGCACCGCAGTCGGTCCATAACGTCGCACTGTGACCGCGTTGGAAGTACGGAACCTGCACAAGCGCTACGGGCAGCACGTCGCTGTCGACGACGTCTCCTTCACCGTCGACGAAGGGGAGATCTTCGGCATCATCGGGCCCAACGGCGCCGGCAAGACGACGACCGTCGAGAGCATCGCCGGGCTGCGGAGACCCGACTCGGGCTCGATCTCCGTCCTGGGACTCGACCCGGTCAAGGACCGGGCGGAGGTGCGCGAGCGACTCGGAGTCCAGCTGCAGGAGAGCAGCTTCCCCGACGCGATCAAGGTCGCCGAGGCGCTCGAGCTCTACAGCTCCTTCTACCGGGACCCCGCCGACTGGCGCGAGCTGATGGAGCTCCTGGACCTCACCCAGAAGCGCAGCACCCAGTACAAGGCGCTCTCCGGTGGGCAGAAGCAGCGGCTCTCGATCGCGCTCGCCCTGGTCGGGAACCCGCGGATCGCGATCCTCGACGAGCTGACGACCGGACTGGACCCGCAGGCCAGACGCGACACCTGGAGCCTCATCGAGCGGATCCGCGACAGGGGCGTGACGATCCTCCTCGTCACGCACTTCATGGACGAGGCGGAGCGCCTCAGCGACCGGATCGCCGTCATCGACGGCGGACGGGTCGCCGCCGTGGACACGCCGGCAGGGCTGATCGCGCGGTCGAGTGCGCTGCAGCAGGTCCGGTTCCGTGTCCGCCAGCCGCTGGACGAGAGCGTTCTGACCGATCTCCCTGATGTCACCGGTGTCGAGATCAGGGACGGCCGCTGGCTGGTCACCGGCACCGGGGAGCTGCTGAGCAGCGTCGCAGGGGCTCTGGCCCGGGCGGAGGTCGTGGCAGAGGATCTCCGGGTCGACCAGCGCAACCTCGACGACGCGTTCATGACCTTCACGGGTCGCGCACCGCAGGCCCCGGCGTCCTTCCAGAGGGAGGTCGGCTGATGCGTGCTCTGCCGAAGCTGGTCGCGGTGGAGACGAAGCTCTTCCTCCGGGACTCCGCCACCGTCGCCTTCGGTGTGCTGTTCCCGTCGGGACTCCTGCTCGGGCTGGGCGCCATCCCGACGCTCAGGGAGGCGTCGCCGGAGAACGGCGGGCTCCGCTCCATCGACATCTGGGCGCCGACCGCACTGGTGTTCGGGATGGTGATGATCGCCGTGCAGCACGTCCCGTCGGTCATCGCGACCTATCGCGAGCGCGGCATCCTCCGCAGGCTGTCGACGACGCCCGTGCCTCCGCGGAGCGTCCTGCTCGCGCAGATGATCGTCGCGTTCGCGTCCGTGGTCGTCTCGGCGGCACTCACCATCGTCATCGCGTGGGCGGTGCTGGACATCGCCCCACCGGAGCGTCCCCTGGAGTTCCTCGTCGCCTTCGTCGTCGGCTATGCGGCACTACTGGGGATCGGTCTGGTCGCCGCGGCGGTGGTCCGCACGAGCAGTGCGGCGAACCAGACCGGCACACTGCTGTTCGTCGCGCTGATGTTCCTCGGCGGGGCCTTCCTGCCCCGTGTCGTCATGCCCGACGTGCTGCGCGAGGTCGGCGAGTTCGTCCCTCCCGGCCTGCAGGCTCTCACCGCAGCGTGGTCCGTCGAGGCGGGCGAGATCACCGCCACCGCCGGGGGGCAGCCGTTCTGGCTGCAGATCGCCATAATGGCGGCTCTCGCAGTGATCACGAGCGCGGTCGCCGCCAAGGTCTACCGGTGGGAGTAGGTGTCGATGACGTGGGACGTCGGGGCCGATCAGCGGCCGGGCTCCGGTGCGCTCGGATCGGCCGCCCCGGAGGAGGCGGCGGTCGCCCACCGCTCCCGGCTGGCCTGGCGGAAGGAGCAGCTGCGGGTCTGGGACCTGCTGCAGCTGGTCGCCCCGTGGCCGCTGCTGGTGATCTCGACGGTGACCTACTTCTGGCGGGTGCTCCCGGCCTCGGGCGGACGCTTCTGGCCCGACGGCGCTTCCGTGCTCGGGCTGGTCGTGCTCTCGGCGGTGTGGGTGCTGGTCGGGCAGACGCTACCGATCCGGAGGCGGACGCTCCGGCCGGCGTCGGCGAGCGTCTACTTCGTCGGGCTGCTAGCACTGTGCGTCACCCTCATGACGTTCTCCGAGGTGTTCCTCGTCTTCACCGTCGCCGGCTTCTTCCAGGCGTACCTGCTCAGGCCGTGGCCGGTCGGGGTGCTCGGCGTGCTGGTGACCTCCGTGGCTCTCAACGGCTCGGTCATGCGCGTGTGGGACGAGGCGAGTGCGGAGACGATCGCGGAGCTCCTCCTGGTCGTCGCCGTGCAGACAGCGGCGATCGGGGTGGGCATCGTGCTGACGGCGCGGAGCGAACCGGAGGAGCGCAAGCGGGAGGAGCTCGTCGAGCGGCTGGAGGCGGCGCTGCACGAGAACGCCGGCCTCCACGCGCAGCTGGTCGCCCAAGCCCGGGAGTCCGGGGCCCAGGACGAGCGGCAGCGACTGGCGGGCGAGATCCACGACACGCTGGCCCAGGGTCTCGCCGGCATCATCACCCAGCTCCAGGCCGCGGAGCGTTCCGGCGCCGTGCGGGGCGAGGGGGACGAGCACGTCTCACGCGCGCTGCGGCTCGCGCGCAGCAGCCTGACCGAGGCCAGACGATCGGTGCAGGCGCTCGCTCCTCAGGAGCTGGGCCGGGCGCAGCTCCCCGACGCGCTCCGCACCCTGGCCGAGCGGTGGTCGCAGGACGAGGGGGTCAGCACGCGGGTGGAGATCACCGGCACCCGCGTGCCGCTGAGCCCCGCGATCGAGGTGTCGCTCTTCCGGGTCGCGCAGGAGTCCCTGACCAACGTGGCGAAGCACGCGGAGGCCTCACGCGTCGGAGTCACCCTGTCGTACACGGGCCCCGAGGTCCTGCTGGACGTGCGCGATGATGGCCGCGGGTTCGTGGACGGCTGTGGCACCGGCTTCGGCCTGACGAGCATGCGCCAGCGCATCAGGAGCGTCGGCGGGCACGTCGAGGTGCAGAGCACACCGGGTGACGGCACCGCCGTCAGCGCGCGTGTCCCGGCGATCGCCCCAGTGGGCACGAGAGCAGAGGTGGAGAGCGCCTGATGGTGCGACTGGTGATCGTCGACGACCACCCGGTCGTCAGGGGCGGCCTCCGCGACACGTTCGCCGACGCCGAGGACATCGTCGTGGTCGGTGAGGCCGGTGACGGCGCCGAGGGCATCGAGCGCGCGGCGACGCTGGCGGCAGATGTCGTGCTGATGGATCTGCGGATGCCGGGCATGGACGGCGTCGCCGCGACCGCGGCGCTGCGCGAGCGGGTCCCGAGCGCCCGGGTGCTGATCCTGACCACCTTCGACAGCGAGAGCGACGTGCTGCCGGCGATCGAGGCGGGTGCGACCGGATACCTCCTGAAGGATGCGCTGCCCGACGAGCTGATGCGAGCTGTCCGGGCAGCCGCGCGAGGTGAGTCGGTGCTCGCGCCATCGGTGACGCAGCACCTCATGGGCCAGGTCCGGAAGTCCGGGGCCAGCACGCTGACCGACCGCGAGAAGGAGGTGCTGCAGCTGGTCGCGAACGGCAGCTCGAACCGGGAGGCCGCGGCCGCGTTGTTCATCGGTGAAGCGAGCATCAAGACCCATCTGCTCCACATCTACGACAAGCTCGGCGTTCGTGATCGCGCTGCGGCGGTCGCCGAGGGATACCGTCGCCGCCTGCTCCGGTGACCTCTTCGCACAACCACGACGGACGTCCACCCGGGAAGTCCTACCGGGGTAGGACCCGAAGTCGTCATCGGAGAGGACGCGCAGGGCCCGCGGGCCGAGCAGGCTGGTGCACATGTTCGAGACCGGCTTCCTGGTGGCCCTCCCCGACACCACCGCCGCAGCACCCGTGGCAGACCGCCTGCGGGACGCGGCCGACGTGGTCGTCCCGCACGCCTCCGGACGTCCCTGGCTGATGGTCCGCCAGGGCGTCGACCCGGTGCTGACCGCCGCGGCCGGCTCGACCCGCACCGCCCTGGTCGGCCCCACCAGCGCCACCGCGACCGACCTCGAGCGGGTCGCCGCGGGGATCGGCCGGGCGGTCGAGGCCACCACGCTGGCCGACCGCTTCGCCGGCAGCTACCTCGCGCTGGCCTCGGTCGACGGCGAGCTGTACGCGAACGGGCCGGCGATGGAGACCCGCCGCCTGCACCGCACCCGGGTCTCCGGTGTGGAGGTGCTCGCCGACCGGGCCGACGTGCTCGCCGTCCTCGGCGGGTTCGAGGTCGCACCGGAGCTGCTCGCGCTGCGGCTGGTCGGGGCGCTGCCGCACCCGCTGAACGGCACGACGCTGTGGCACGAGGTCGAGGAGCTGCGCGGTGAGTGCTACCTCGTCGTCGACGCCGCGGGCACCGGCGTCCGGCAGGGCCGCTGGTGGTCCGTGCCCGAGCCGGTGCTCGGTCGGGCCGAGGGTGCCGAGCTGCTCCGGGACGCCGTCCGCGAGGCCGTCGCCAGCCGCGGCCGCCCCGGTGAGCAGCTGGCCTGCGACCTCTCCGGCGGGCTCGACTCCACCCCGCTGTGCTACTACGCCGCGCAGGGCCCCACCGGCGTGCTGGCCCGCACCCTGTTCAACACCGACCCCGGCGGCCGGGAGGACCTGCACTGGGCCCAGCTGGCGCTGCGCTTCATGCCGGGCGTGCACACCCACCTGGTCGGCGCGACCGAGGAGCTGCAGGACTTCTACGAGGGCGTCGACGAGCTCGCCGTGCCCTTCGACGAGCCCACCCAGGCCGCCACCGCCGGCCCCCGCATCCACGCCATGCTGCTCGACGACCGCGAGCGCGGCATCGGCACCCACCTCAACGGTCTGGGCGGCGACCACGTCTTCCGCGGCATCGGCGCCTGGGAGCACACGCTGGCGAGGACGAACCCGCTGCGGGCCTGGCAGCGCGCCCGCTCCGAGCACGTCCCGCAGCGGATCGGCCGGTTGCAGACCCTGCGCCAGCTGGCCGACCGACGCTCCTACCGGCGCTGGTACGCCGACACCGTGCAGGCCGCCCTCGACGGCGCGGCGACCTCCGGCGCCCCGCAGCTCAACGACTGGTCCGCCCCGGTCACGCTGCCGCCGTGGCTCACCCCCGCGGCGCGTGAGCTGGTCCGCCGGCGGGCCCTGGACGCCCTGGACCAGGTCGAACCGCTCGACCCCACCACCGCCGGCCACAGCGACCTGTTCTTCATCCGCGACGCCGCCCGGCTGGTGCGCGGCACCGGGCAGATCGGCCAGGCGGTGGGCGTCGCCTACGAGGCGCCGCTGCTGGACGACCGGGTGGTCACCCCGGTGCTCTCGGTGCGCCGCGTGGAGCGGGACACCCCGCTGGAGTGGAAGCCGCTGATCAAGCAGGCGATGCGCGGGGTGCTGCCCGACGACTACCTCGACCGGACCACCAAGGTCGGCGGCGGACCGCAGTCGGTGCGCGGCTACCAACGCCACCACGCCGCCCTGATGGCCCTGGTGGAGGACGCCGGTCTGCTCGACTCCGAGCTGGTCGACCGCGACCTGCTGCTCGGCACCACCGCACCGCAGGCCCGCGAGACCCCGCCCGGCCACGTCCACCAGGCCGTCAACGCCGCGCTCTTCCTGCGCAACCTGTCCACGCGCCGGGCCCTCGCGGCCTGACGCCACCCCACCCGCCCCACCACCCTCGGGAAGGACTCCCATGTTCGGACGCACCCGTCACCGCCGGACCCTGAGCTTCGCCACCACCGAGTACGGACACGTGGCGCTGGACGAGGTCAACGGCCGCTACTGGCACCTCAACGACAGCGCGCTGGTGGTCTGCCGGTGCCTCACCGACGGCCGCGGTCAGGAGGCCGCGGTGCGCGAGCTGGTCGAGACCTACGAGATCGACGAGGCCACCGCCCGCCGCGACGTCGAGGCGACCTCCTCCCAGCTGCGGAAGGTGGGGCTGCTGTGAGCGACGTGCTGCCCTCCCAGCCCCGACGGGCCGGCCTGATCGACCAGCTGCGGACCCGCGCGGCCGTCGGCAGCGCCCTGGCCCTGGCCAAGCTGCCCCCGCACACCCTGCGCCGGCTGCTCCGCGGCGTCAGCACCGGCGCCCGACCGGCCAGCTACGCCGAGGTCCGCGAGCTGCGCGACACCGTGCTCAGCGTGAGCGCCTTCTGCCGCGGCGGGTCGGCCTGCCTGGTGCGGTCCCTCGCCACCGCCCTGCTCTGCCGCAGCCGCGGGCTCTGGCCCGAGTGGTGCGTGGGCGTCCTGTCGGCACCGCCGTTCACCGCGCACGCCTGGCTGGAGGCCGAGGGTCGCATCGTCGACGAGCCGATGAGCAGCGCCGACTTCGCCAAGTTCTTCACCATCACCGCGACCACCCCGACCGGCCCCGCCGTGCCGACCCCGGCGGAGGCCACCCAGACCTGACCGGCACCGCCGGTCAACGAGCTCCGAGACCACGGAAGGAGGTGGAGGACATGACGTACGACGCACCGATCGTGACCGACCTGGGTCGCTTCCAGGACGAGACCGGCTTCGGCATCGGCGGGCAGGCCGAGGGCTGGAACCCGATCGCCGACCGCAAGAGCTGACCACCCGCGACGCACAC